>VXWI01000111.1 GCA_009835985.1 Acidobacteriota bacterium
GGCCGGCATCGCCCCAGTCCTCCCGGTGGGGGCGCGCAGCGAAGCGAAACGCGCATCGTCGGTCTTCCGGCATGGCTCGGCGCCAAACGGGACGGTGCGGTGCCATCGTTCGCCGTCCCCGGTTCGGCTCACGCCCTGCGAGTCGACGGCGTCGTGCGTTTCGCGGCCTGGGGCCGCGATGCCGGCCGGAGGCCGGCGCTCCGAAGCCGTCTGCTAACATTTTCTCCCCCTCCTGATGGTTCGGATCGCGTCTCTTCAACACCAGACTGAGGTTCTGCGATCACCTGCGATCCGCTAACTCACTCAAGCCGATTTGTCTGAAGCTGACGCCCTGCGGTCCAACGGGCGGGAAGCTGCTGCGGACGAAAAAGTCCCCGCCGCCGATTCCTCCGTAACCGTGGAGCGGACCGGCGAGGCCGTGAACGGAAACGGGCGCGACGCGGTCGTCGAGGGCGAACCCGAAGACATTCCCGCGCTTAGTCCGGAAGAACTGAAAGCCGCCTACCGGGTGATGCTCACCGCCCGGGAGGTGGACCAGCGCGAGATCGCCCTGAAGCGGCAGAACAAGGCGTTCTTCCAGGTGAGTTCGGCCGGCCACGAGGCCGTCACCGCCGCCGCCGCCGCGCTGCTGCGGCCGCAGACCGACTGGGTCTACGCCTACTACCGGGACCGCGCGCTGGCGACCGGACTGGGCCTGACCGCTCTCGAGCAGCTCGCGGCTTCCTGGGGCGCCGAAGCCGATCCCTCCTCGGGCGGAAGGCAGATGCCTTCGCACTTCTCCAAGCGCTCGCTCGGCCTGACGGTCCACTCGAGCTGTGTGGGAACGCAGTTCCTGCACGCGGTCGGAACGGCGTACGCCGAGCGCTACCTGGGCCGGCACCGCATCCCGGGACTGCCCGCCGCCCCGAACGGCGACGGTATCGTGCTCGTGAGCGGCGGCGACGGCGCTACCAGCGAGGGAGAGTTCTGGGAGGCGCTGAACAGCGCCGCGCTCCGCCGGCTGCCGGTCCTGTTCCTGATCCAGGACAACGGTTACGCCATCTCGGTGCCGGTGGAGCACCAGACGGCCGGTGGCGCAATCGCCCCGATCGTTCGGAGCTTCCCCGACCTGAAGGTCCTCGAGTGCGACGGCTGCGACTACGAGGAGTCCTACCGCACCCTCGAGGAGGCATTCGACTACGTCCGTTCCGGCGAGGGTCCCGCGCTCGTCCACGCCCGCGTGATCCGCCTGCAGCCCCACTCGCTTTCGGACGAGGACCGGGATTACAAGACGGCGGCGGAACGCGAGTCGGACCAGGGCCGCGATCCGCTGGCGCGCCTGCGCGACCGGCTGACTGCATCCGGCGCCGCCACGCGCGAAGAACTCGACGGCCTCCGCAAACGGACCCAGGCCGAGGTGGCGGCGGCGGCCACCGATGCCCTCGCCCTGCCCTGGGCCCATCCGGACACCGCCTGCGACCATCTGTACAGCCCGGACGTGGACCCGTGTTCGTCAGCGTTCGAGACCGAGCCCGAGTTCGCGCCGGACGCGAAACCGGGCACGATGGTGGACCTGATCAACGCCACCCTCCGCTCGGAGATGGCCCGCGACCCCCGCATCGTGGTGTTCGGGCAGGACGTGGCGGACGCGAGCCGCGAGGCGAACCTCCGGGAGGTCAAGGGCAAGGGCGGCGTCTTCAAGGTGAGCTACGGACTCCAACGCGAGTTCGGGTCCGAGCGGGTGTTCAACAGTCCACTCGCGGAGGCGACCATCGTGGGACTCGGAGTCGGCATGGCGCTGCGTGGCGTGCGTCCGGTCGCGGAAATCCAGTTCCTGGACTACATCTGGCCTGCCTACATGCAGATCCGGAGCGAACTCGCCAGTCTTCGCTGGCGCGCGAACAGCAACTACAGCGCACCGCTCGTCCTGCGGGTTCCGACCGGCGGCTATCTGACCGGCGGCGCCGTCTACCACAGCCAGTCCGCCGAGGTGCTCTTCACGCATCTTCCGGGGCTGCGGGTGGTGCAGCCCTCCACCGCGCTTGACGCGGCGGGGCTGCTCCGCACCGCAATCCGCTGCGAAGACCCGGTCATCTTCCTCGAGCACAAGCACCTGTACCGCCAGACCTACAACAAGAGTGCGGACCCCGGATCGGAGTTCATGATCCCCTTCGGGAAGGCCCGGACGGTGCGGGCCGGCGAGGACATCACGGTGGTCACTTTCGGGGCGCTCGTCCACCGGGCCGAACTCGCCGCCAGGAAGGCGGCCGCCGACGGGATCTCGGTGGAGATCCTGGACCTCCGCTCGCTCGCCCCCTACGACTGGGAGGCGATCCGCGAGAGCGTGGGCCGCACGAGCCGCGCGCTGGTGGCCTACGAGGACACTCGCAGCTTCGGGTACGGCGCCGAGATCGCGGCCCGTATCGCCGACGAGCTCTTCGAGGACCTCGACGCTCCGGTGCGGCGGGTCGCCGCCAAGGACACCTGGGTTTCCTACAACCCCGATGTCGAGGCCGGGACCCTGCCGCAGCCGGAAGACCTGCTCGCCGCCATCCGGAATCTCGCCGAGTACTGAGGCCGGGGTGACGCCGGCGCTACGCGATAGTCTGGCCTGAGCCATGTCCGTTCAGGTGCTGCAGAGCCCGCTGGCCCAGGTCGAGCCACTGCCGGCGAGCCGCGACACGAACCCCCTGACCGTCCTCTCGGAGGACGAACGCCTCCATTTCGGGGCGGTGCACCAGGTGGCGATGGCGGAAGTGGCGCCCCTGACCCGGCGCATGGAAGAACAGGGCCGGATCCCGACCGAGCTGGTGGAGACGCTGGCACGGTACGGGTTCTTCGGGGTGGTGGTGCCCGAGCAGTTCGGGGGGAGCGGCCAGAACTTCTTCGCCGTGGTGCTCACCGTCGAGGCCCTCGCGCGGGCCGACGCCGCGGTGGCGCTCCTCGTGGACGTGCACAACACCCTCATGACCGGGGCCATCAACCGGTTTGGCCGGCGGAGCCAGCGCTTCCGGCTGCTGCCGCAGTTGGCGGCGGAACGCATCGGCGCCTTCTCGCTGTCGGAGGCGCATGCCGGCAGTGACGCCTTTGCCCTCAGGACAACCGCGGCGCCGGTGGAGGGAGGCTTCCTGCTCAACGGTTCGAAGGCCTGGGTATCAGGCGGCCGCGAGGCGGGGCTCTATCTGGTCTTCGCCCGGCTCGCCACACCGGGCGGGGGCAACTCCCGCGACGGGATCACCGCGTTCCTCGTCGATCGCGAGAGCCCCGGACTGAGCGTGGGGCCGCCCGAAGCGAAAGTCGGCCTCAAGGCCTCGAGCACCACGCCGCTGTTCCTGAAGGACTGCTTCGTCGCCGAGGACGACGTCCTCGGCGAGGTCGGCAAGGGACGGCGGCTCGCCATGGCGCTCCTCAACGAGGGGAGGATCGGGATCGCCGCCCAACTCGTCGGGCTCGGACAGGCGGCCCTCGACCTGGCCGTCGCCTACGCGAAAGCGCGGGAAGCGTTCGGCCGCCGGATCGGCAAGAACCAGTCGGTGGCCTTCGCGCTGGCGGACGCCGCCATGCAGGTGGAGACGGCGCGTCTTCTGACCTGGAACGCCGCGAGGCTGGCGGATCAGGGGAACGAGACGCGTTACGCGGCGGCGATGGCCAAGCTTACGGCCCAGCGCATGGCCGAATCGGTGACCTCGCTCGGCATCGAGATCCACGGCGGCGCCGGATACACCACCGACTGCCTCGCGGAGAAGCTCTGGCGGGACGCCAAGGCCGGGACGATCTACGAGGGCACCGAGAACATGCAGCTCACCACGATCGCCCACGGCCTCGACCTCTGACGCGCGGGGAGGACTTCGTCCGTGGGAGCCGCCGCCGGCCCGGCGAACCGGGGAGTCCGCTTCGAACCCGGAGAACGCCCACCCCTGCCGGCGGTACTGGGTCTCGGGCTGCAGATCGCGGGGACCCCGCTGTTCGTGGCGATTCTGGTTCCCACGGTCGCGTTCCGCGCCGCCGGCGCGGACGACGGCCTAGTGACCTGGGTGGTCTTCGTCTCGCTGCTCGTCTGCGGTCTCACCGCAGCCCTCCAGGCCGCGCGTTTCGGGCGGATCGGCGCCGGGTTCATCCTCGCTCCCTCGGTGTCCGCAGCCGCCATCGCGGTCGCCGCCGACGCGCTCCGCTCGGGCGGTCCGGCCCTTCTCGCCACCCTGGTGGTCAGCGCCGCCGTGCTGCAACTGCTGCTGTCCCTCCGGCTCTCCTGGCTCCGCCGGATCCTCACCCCCACGGTGTCCGCAACTGTCGTGCTACTCATCGTCGTCAACGTCATGCCGGTGATCTACGGGATGCTCGACGACGTTCCCGAAGGCGTTTCGCCGACGGCCGCGCCCCTGGCGGCGCTCACCACGGTCTTCGTGATCGCCGCGATCTCCCTCAAGGCCACCGGCGTCTGGCGGCTCTGGGCGCCCATCGCGGGCGTGGTCGCGGGGGCGGCGGTCGCGGCGCCATTCGGGCTCTATGACACTACCCGACTGGCCGAAGCGGCCTGGATCGCCGTTCCCGAGCCCCAGTGGCCCGGGCTGGACCTGACGCTCGGCTCGACGTACTGGGCGCTGCTGCCAGCGTTCGGGTTCGTGACCCTGGTGACCACCATGCAGGCCATCAGCGGCGTCCTCGCGAGCCAGAACGTGTCGTGGCGCAGGCGGCGAGCCGTGGACTACCGGTCGGTGCAGAACGCGGTCGCGACGAGCGGCGTGAGCAGCGTGCTGGCCGGCCTCTCCGGGGGCATCTCCATGTCGAGTCTCTCGACCGGGGCGTCGGTGATCCAGATCACCGGAGTCGCATCCCGCGCCGTCGGGTTCGCCATGGGGGCCGTGCTCGCGGCCTTCGCGTTCATGCCCAAGGCCCTGAACCTGATCCTCTCGGTGCCGGGCGCCGTGCTCGGCGCCTACATCGCCGTCCTCATGGCGATCCTGTTCGCGGTCGGCCTGAAACTCCTCCTGACCGACGGCTTCGACCACCGCAAGGGGCTCATCGTCGGGCTGTCCTTCTGGATCGGGCTCGGGTTTCAGTATGACCTCATCTTCCCGGAACTGATCCGGGACTTTGCGGGCGGCCTGCTGACCAACGGAATGACCTCCGGCGGTCTCGTCGCGATCCTCCTCACCGGGTTCATGCTGTTGACCGAACCCCGGGCCAGCCGGTTGCGGACCGATCTCGACCGGTCGGCCGGGGAGGACCTCCAGCAGTTCCTGGCGGGATTCGCAGCGCGCAGCGGCTTCGGCGAGCCGATGGCCGAGCGTCTGGCGGCCGTGGGCGATGAGGCCCTGCTGACGCTGCTCTCACCGGAAGGGGCAACCGACCGTCCGGGTTCCCGGCGGCTCGGGGTAACCGCCCGCCGCCGGGGCGCCGGAGCCACCCTGGAGTTCGTGGCGTCCACCGGTTCGGAGAACGTCGAGGACCGGATGGCGCTACTGGGCGACCGGGTCGACGAGGTCTCGGCGGAGCGGGAGGTGTCCCTGAGACTCCTGCGGCACCTGTCGTCTTCGGTCCGCCATCAGCAGTACCACGACACCGACGTCGTCACGGTCCAGGTGGACGCGCCGGAAGCCGCAGACTGAAGGCTGAGGGCAGCCCCGTCAGAGCAGACTGCGGGCGGTGCGGGCGATGAGGTCCCAGGCCTGCCGCACGTGGGACCGCGTGGTGTTGGTCTGGGCCACCACCATTCGCAGCGCGACCCCCGCGGGGACGCGGGTGTGCGTGAGGTAGAGACGGCCGGACTCGTTCAGGGTGTCCAGCAGCCTCCGGTTGAGATCGTCCAGCGAGTCGCCGGGCCTCCGGTAGCGGAAGGTGACGTGGTTCAGAGGGGCCGGGGTGAGGACCTCGAAGTCGTCCGCCGCCTCGACCCACCCGCGAAACTCCTGGCCCAGCGCGACGTGCTCGCGGATGAGGTCCCGGAGTCCCGCCGCACCGTAGTGGCGCAGCACCAACCACAGTTTGAGCGCCCGAAACCGGCGTCCGAGCGGGATGTGCCAGTCGCGGTAGTCCAGGACCTCCCCGGCGTCGGAAGCGGGGTTCCGCAGGTATTCGGGCGTCACCGAGAGCGTCTCGATCAGCCCCCGCCGGTCCCGCACCCAGAAGGCGTCGCAATCGAAGTTCGTGAACATCCACTTGTGCGGGTTGAAACAGTAGGAATCGGCGAACTCCAGTCCGGCCTGCAGGTGACGGAACTCGGGACAGAGGAACGCGGTCCCGGACATGGCGGCATCCACGTGGACCCAGACCCCGTGTTCCCGCGCGATCCGCCCGATCTCCGCGAGCGGGTCGAACGCCCCCGTGGAGGTGGTCCCGAGGGTGACGGTCACGAAGCACGGGATCCGGCCGGCGGCGAGGTCTTCGCGGACCAGCGAAGCAAACGCCTCCGGCCGGGCGGCGCGGTTGGCCGGGTCCGCCGGTATGGACCGCAGGTTGTCGCCGCCGAGCCCCGCGATGCGCACCGCCTTGAGCAGCGAGGAGTGCGACTCCTCCGACCCGTAGGCGACGAGCGGCGCGCGGACCCCGATCCGATTGGATTCGAAACCGGTGGCGCGCTCGCGGGCGGCCAGCAGCGCGGTCAGGGTGGCCGAGGAAGCGGTGTCCTGAATGACCCCGCCACCCGGTCCGTCCGACCGGAATGCCGCGGGCAGCTCCATCAGGTCGACGAGCCAGTCGAGGACATGCGTCTCGAGTTCGGTGCAGGCCGGGCTGGTCGCCCAGAGCATCCCCTGCACCCCCAGACCGGCGGCCAGGAGTTCTCCGAGCACCGAGGGCCCCGAGCTGTTGGAGGGGAAGAAGGCAAAGAAACTCGGCGACTGCCAGTGGGTGAGCCCCGGCACCACGATGCGGTCGAGGTCCCGCATCACCTCCTCGAAGGACTCACCGGTCTCCGGAGCCGCCTCGGGGAGGCGCGCGCGGATCTCGCCCGGCCGGACGCGCGAGAGGACCGGGTAGTCCTCGATCTGGCTCCAGTAGCGGGCCAGCCAGTCGAGCACCGCGCGGCCGTTGTCGACGAACTCGGCCGGGGTGAGGTGGGCGGCCGGACTCGCGCCGCGATCCAGGACCCGCGGGTGTGAACCGGTCATGGCAGCCGGTGGAGGAAGTCACGTGAGCGCCGAGAGTGGCGAGGCGCCCGGTTGACAAGGCGCGCGAGGGAGGAATACCGGGTGTATTTCGACCGAAGCGCAACGCAGAGCGCCTCGAAGAGGCGCGGTTCAGGCGGGATGCGTCGCCGCTCGAACGCCGCGTGACTTTCTGCACCGGCTGCCAGGCCGGCGGCGGGAAAAGGCTCCGTCGGCGGCGGCGGAAGCGGGTCAATCCGGCTGAGGCTCACGCCGGCGATTATGCCCCGGCGGGTGGAATTCCGGCCCGCCGGTCGCGGGCGCGCGCAGTCCGGCCCGCAGCCGTAGGAAACCCGGTCGGGATCGGTTCCCCGCCGGGCTGCCGACGGCGGCCTTCACCCGCGGTTGGCGGCGTTCCCGCCGCCCGCCGCTTCGATCAGCCCTTGAGCCGGTTCACCGTCCGCATGATGACCACGGTCGCCGCACCGCCCCAAAGGGCCATGCTCAGACCGCCCACCAATCCGGTGAGCCCTTCGCCGACCGCCGGGATGGCGCCGAGCACCCCCGAGCCGGCCACGCCGCTGGCCGCGAGCGCCACCACCAGATAGGCCGTGGCGTCCTCGGCATCCACCGCCAACGCGCCGTACACGATGCCGGCCAGCACGATGATGAGTCCCGCCATCGGGACCACACCGGGCACGAAGCCTTCGAGAAGCGCGAGTAGCGCTACGACTCCGACAAGAACTCTGTTTGCCATTTTGTCCTCCAATCCGTCTGTTGCTTCCGAGCGTGCCGTCCCTTCCTTCAAGGCAGACACACAGTCCCCCGTGAGTACCACTTTCGGGGGTCGAAAGTCAACCCCGCGTGGGCGCCGAGTGCGACCCCGGGAACGGGTCCCCGGTCCCGGTCAGGCGAGCTGGTCGATCTTGGCCGCGAGAATGAAGTCGCTTTCGGTCAACCCGTTGACCTTGTGCGTCCAGATGGTGACCTCGACCCGTCCCCAGGCGACCAGCAGATCGGGGTGGTGCCCTTCCGCTTCGGCGATCTCACCGACCCGGTTCGCGAAGTCGAGCGCCCCCACGAAGTCGGAAAACACGAAAGTGCGCGAAATCCGGCGGTGGTCGGCGTGTCCCCATCCCTCGACCTTGCCCAGGTAGTCCTCCACATCGGCGGATTCCATCGGGGGCACCCCGCCCCGGCACGGAACACAGTTCTTGCTGGCCAGCTCACTCATGGCGGGCATTATGGCCGCACCCGCGCGCGGTCCGCGCCCGCCGGGGGGCGGCGGTCAGCCTCGGGGGACGATCCGGAGGTCGTCCCCGGTGTCAGCCCTTGACGCGGTTGAGAATCCGCGTCGCCGCAACCGTCGCCACGCCAGCCCACAGCGCGATGGCGAGGGCCTCGAACGCGCCGTCGATCGCCATGCCGACCGCCGGGATGTGATGCAGCACATCCGACGCGGTCATGCCGCCGACCGCGATGGCCATGACAAGCGCCACCGTCGGATCCTCGGCATCCACGTTCATTACGAAATACACGATCCCGATGAGCACCATCAGGAGCCCGTCCATCGGGACCGTGCCGGGAGCGAAGCCCATCGCGAGCCCGATCAGCGTGCCTGCGCCGACGAGTATTCTGTTTACCATCGTGGTTCCTCCAAGCGTCCGTCTCGCTTCGGTTTGCGTGTCGTCCTTCCTTCGTGCGAACCACACGCGTCCACGCCTAGGTACCACGGTCGCGACATCGCAGTCAACCGGTCGCCGGCCACCGATTCCCGGCTAGAACTCCCCACTGGAACTCGTGATGGCCAGCCCGCTCGCATCCTCCCGTCCGCCACCGGAGGTCCGCCGGAACATCCGCTGGTGGAACGCGGGATGGTTCGACGTCCTCCAGTTCACCGTGTTCGTCGCCGCCCTCCTGGGGCTGGCGGTTTCGGGCGCTGTCGGCATGGGCTACAACTGGCAGTGGTACCGCGTTCCCGAGTATCTCGTCCGGATCGTCGAAGGAGAACTGCTGTGGGGCCCGCTGGCGCGCGGCCTCCTCGTCACCCTGGAACTGACCGGCTGGAGCGTCCTCATCACCCTCGCGATCGGACTCGCGGCGGCGCTGCTGCGGCTTTCGGACTCCTTCTCCGGACGCTTCGTCGCGAAGGCCTACGTGGAGGCCGTGCGCAGCACCCCGCTCCTGATCCAGGTGTACCTGTTCTACTTCGTTCTGGGCCCGATCCTGGGTCTCGACCGGTTCTGGGTCGGGGTGCTGGCGCTGTCGATCTTCGAGGGCGCCTTTGCCGGCGAAGTGGTCCGGGCGGGCATCCTCTCGGTCCGCCGCGGGCAGTGGGAGGCGGGTGCGAGTCTCGGCCTGAGCCGGCGGCAGCTCTACCGCTCGGTGGTCCTGCCGCAGGCGGTTCCGCTGATGCTCCCGCCTCTCACCGGGATCGTGATCTCCCTCGTCAGGAACTCGGCGATCGTGAGCGTGATCGCGGTGTTCGACCTCACCACCGAAGCACGGAACATCATCGCGGAGACGTTCCTGAGCTTCGAGATCTGGATCACCGTCGCCGCCATCTACCTGGCATTCACGGTGGCCCTCTCCGTCGTCGCGAACCGCCTCGAACACCACGTACGCGGGTGATTCCCCCGGTTCCCTTCCGCACCGGAGCAAGGAGAAAGAGCATGAGGTGCCCCAACCCCCGGTCGGGCAAGGCGCTGGCTCCGTTGCTGGCGCTCGGCGTGGCCACCGGATTCCAGTTGCGGTGCGCCGGTCAGGAGCGTTCCGGCGAAAGCGTCATCGAGACGATCCAGCGGCGCGGCGCCCTGAAGGTCGGCGTTTCGACGTTCGAACCGTGGGCGATGCGCGACCGAAACGGCGACCTCGTCGGCTTCGAGGTGGACGTCGCGACGAAGCTCGCCGAGGACATGGGGGTGAGCATCGAGTTCGTGCCGACCTCGTGGGACGGGATCATCCCTGCCCTCCTCGCCGGGAAGTTCGACGTGATCATCGGCGGAATGAGCATTCGTCCGCAGCGGAACCTCACCATCAACTTCACCATTCCCTACGCCCACTCCGGCATGGGGATCGCCGCCAACCGGGAACTGGCGGCGGACCTGGTGTGGCCGGACGGTTACGACAGCGAAGAGGTGACTCTCACCTGCCGGCGCGGCGCCAGCGCGTGCAACGACGCGGCCCGCCTCTTTCCGGGGGCGACGATCCGTCGCTTCGACGACGATATCCAGGCCATCCAGGAGGTGCTGAACGGCAACGCGCACGCCGTGCTGTCTTCGTACCCGAAGCCGGTCGAGTGGGTGGGCCAGAACCCGGGACTCCTCTTTCTGCCGACAACCGACAACCTCTCGCAGGGAGACGAGGCGTTCGGGCTCCGCAAGGGTGACCCGGACGCGCTGAACTTCTTTTCCAACTGGATCCTGGTGAACACGACGAGCGGCTGGCTCGCGGAGCGGTACGACTACTGGTTCAAGACGACGAACTGGATGGATGAGGTGCGTCCCGGGAGTCCGCCGCAGCAGTGATCCCCGGAAGCCGGCGGGCGCGCCTGGGATGGGTGGACGCCGCGGTCCTGTCCGCAGTTGTCGTGGCCTTCGGGTACGTCTTCCACCGCGTCGATACCGTTCTCGAGTACCGCTGGGACTGGAGCGCCATCCCGAATTCCCTCTACCGGTGGGACGAGGAGACCGGGCGATGGGTCCCGAACCTGCTCATGCAGGGTTTTTTCACGACGATCCGGCTGGCGATCCTGAGCATGATCCCGGCCGCGCTCTTCGGCACCGTCTTCGGCGTCCTGCGGACCGCGGGGCGTCTCTTTCCCCGTCTTCTGAGCCGGACCTACGTCGAGCTGATCCGGAACATCCCGCCGCTTGTCTTCATCTTCATCTTCTACTTCTTCATCAGCAGCCAGATCATGCCGATCCTGGGGGTGGAGGACTTCGTGCGGCGTGCTTCGCCGGCTGCCCTCCGGTCCCTGGAACTCGTGTTCGGGCCGGCCGCCCTCATCCCGAACGTGGTTTCGGGGGTCATCTGCCTCGCCATGTTCCAGGGCGCTTACATGACGGAGATCGTGCGCGCCGGGATCCAGTCCATCCCGAAGACGCAGGCGGAAGCGGGTCTCAGCCTCGGGCTCTCCCGGTGGGAACTCTGGCGGCGGGTGATCCTGCCTCAGGCGCTCCGGCGCGTGATCCCGCCCCTCGCCGGCCAGTTCATCACTCTCGTCAAGGACTCTTCGATCCTGTCGCTCATCTCGATCCAGGAACTCACGTTTCTGGCGATGGAGACCGCGGTCTCGACGACCCGCGTCTTCGAGGTGTGGATCACGGTCGGCGGGTTGTACTTCTGCCTGTGTGCCCTGCTCTCGCTGGCGTTCAACCGGCTCGAGAAGAGCGCGGCGGCCGCCCGGGCTTAGCAGCCTGTGGACAAAGTCACGCGGCATTCCCGAGCCAAGAGGGATAGGGGCCGGGTGAACCCGTCCCCTGCCCCTCTCGCTCCGGGGTCTGCGCGGGGCTCACGCCCCGCTAACGACGCGAACGCCGATGCATCCCGCCTGAACCGCGCCTCTACGAGGCGCTCTGCGTTGCGTTTCGGTCGGAATACACTCGGTATGCCTCCCTCACGCGCCTTGTCGGCCGGGCCCCCACCGGGAGGACTGGCCCCACCGGGAGGACTGGCCCCACCGGGAGAACTGGGCCTGAGCGTTCTCGGTGCTCACGTCACTTTGTCCACAGGCTGCTAAACCGATGGAGGGCCTGACTCCGGCAGAGCCGTTGATCGAACTCGACGGCGTCAGCAAGTGGTTCGGCGCGTTCCAGGTGCTCCGCGGGGTGCATCTCCGGGTCGCGGAGGGCGAACGCATCGTGATCTGCGGCCCCTCCGGCTCCGGCAAGTCCACGCTGATCCGGTGCATCAACCGCCTCGAGGAACACCAGGAAGGACGCGTCGTCTTTGCCGGGCGGGAACTCGGGCCGGACACGGCCGACCTCACGGAGGTCCGGCGCGAGATCGGCATGGTGTTTCAGGAGTTCAATCTCTTTCCGCACCTGACGGTGCTCGAGAACTGCATGCTGGGGCCGATCCGGGTGCTCGGGATGCCCCCCGCGGACGCCCGCGAGCGGGCCATGGAGTTGCTCGGCCGGGTCCGGATTCCGGAACAGGCCGGGAAACACCCGGCCCAGCTCTCGGGCGGTCAGCAGCAGCGGGCGGCCATCGCGAGGTCGCTCTGCATGCGGCCCCGGGTCATGCTGTTCGACGAACCCACCTCGGCGCTCGACCCGGTGATGATCAAGGAGGTCCTCGAGGTGATGAACGATCTCGCCCAGAGCGGCATGACGATGATCGTGGTCACGCACGAAATGGGTTTCGCCCGTACCGTCGCCGACCGGGTGGCCCATATGGACGAGGGCAGCATCGTCGAGTGTCTGCCCCCGGACCGGTTCTTCACAAACCCCGCCGACGAGCGGACCAAACGCTTCCTGAGCCAGATCCTGTGATCGGAGCGCCCGCCTCCGGTCAGAGCTCGAGCAGGAGGGCAGCCAGTAGGGCGGCGCGCCGTGGCAGATCGGCCGTGACCACCTGCTCGTGGCGCGCGTGGGCGCCGTCCCCGAGCGGCCCGAGCCCGTCCAGCACCGGAACGCCGAGGCCGGCCACGATGTTCCCGTCCGAACCCCCACCGGCCGAGCCCTCGCCGATCTCCCAGTCGAGTGCCCCGGCCAGCCGCCGGGCCCGTTCGTAGAGCCTCGCGACCCCCGCGTTCCGCACGAGCGCCGGCCGGTTCACCCCACCGGTCCAGTGCACTTCGGCCTCGGGATGTTCCGCGCCCAGTTCCCGGAGCGCCCGGATCAGCCGCTCTCCCGATTCCGGGTCATCCATCCGGATGTCCACGTCGGCCGACGCCTCGGCCGGAACGACGTTGGTGCGCGACCCGCCCCGGATCAGCCCCACGTTCACCGTGACGCCCCGCTCGGGCGCCGAGAGGGCGGCCGCGGCGGTGACGACACCGGCGAGCTCGGTGATCGCGTTGATCCCGCGTTCGGGATCGAGACCGGCATGGGCGGCCCGTCCCCTGACCCGCACGCTCAGGATCCCGACGCCGCGACGGCCGGTCTTTGCGCCGCCTCCGGGCAACGACGGCTCCATGACCAGACAGGCGGCCGCTTCCGAGGCCTCCGCTTCGATGAACTCGCGGCTCGCCGCGCTCCCCGCCTCTTCGTCGGTGTTCCAGAGGATGGTGAGCGGCCGGCGCGGGCGGAGTCCGTGGCGGTCGAGGACCCGGAGCGCCCAGATCGTCTGCACCAGGCCCGCCTTCATGTCATAGACGCCCGGCCCCCGGGCGACGCCGTCCTCGATCCGGAAGGGGATCTCGTCCAGGGTGCCGTGCGCCCAGACGGTGTCCAGGTGGCCGAGCAGCAACAGGGGTTTCTCCCTTGCCATCGCTCCCGGAACCCGCACCAGCACATGGGGTCCGCGCGGCGTCCCGGCGCCTGTCCCGGAAACGCGCGAGACGGATGCGCCGTCCAGCAGGCGCCGGGCGGCGTCCGAGAGCGCGGCAACGGCCTCGTCGCCCATCCGGGCGGTGGCCTCCGGGTCGTCGGTGGGCGACTCGATCCGGACGAACCGCCCGAGCATTTCCTCCATCCGGGGCTGCTCCCCGCTCAGCGCGGAGAGCAGCCCCCTGATGTCCGGGATGCCGTCCGAGATGTCGCCGCTACCCCGGGCCGTCATTCGGCGACTTGATTCCTGACCTCCTGGAGCACCGCGATCCGCTCGGCGAGGACGGGGTCCTGGACACCCAGCGCCACGGCCTTCTCGTACTGGGTGGCGGCAGCAGCCACCCGCTCGTAGTCGGCGTCGGTCGCCGGGCACCCCACTCCGGCCGCCTGCATGCGCTCTCCGAAGGCAGCGTCCTTCAGCCGGCAGGGGCCGTACGCGATCTGGGCGGTATGGGCCCAGGCCAGCATCTGGAAGGGCGCTCCCCAACTGTCCATCTTCTGGGTCGCCTCGCTGAACTGGGTCTCGGCGCCGGCGAAGTTCTGCGCGGCCATGTAGGCCTGCCCGAGCGCCCAGTGACCGACCGCGAGGTCGTCCATGTTCCCGTCGGCCGGGAAGTTGGGAACCCCCGCTTCGAGAACCGGCACGGCGTCAGCCACCTGCTGATTCAGGATGAGCGCAATCCCGTGCTCCACCTGGTAGACCGGGTTGTCGGGATCGGCAGCGCTGGCCGCCTGCGCCGCGGCGAGGGCGCCCGCGACGTCCTGGGCCTGTCGCTTGGCCTTCGCGCTCGCGTGGCTCGCCATCCCGAGTCCCGCCTTGGCTTCCTCCGAGTTCGGGTCGGCGGCGACCGCCTCGTTCATGTGGTTGACGGCTTCGTCGTAGTTCAGGTTCTCGATGGCGAAACGTCCGAGCGCGACGTGGGCCGTCACCTTCGAAGCCGGCGGAGAGTTGGCGAGCGTCGTGACCTTCCGGTAGTAGCTCGACGCCTGGCCCCGGTTCTCCAGCGCCTCGTACACCTGGGCGAACGCGAGGTTCGCCGCCGGATCGTCGGGGTTCACGGTCACCGCCATGGACAGATCGCCCTGGGCCTCCGCGGAGTTGCCGAGGGCGTTGTTCGCGAGGCCCCGGATCCCGTAGGCCGCCGTCAACTGGTCGTTCAGGCCGAGCGCGGCGGTCGCCGCGTCCACGGCCGCCTGGAAGTCCTCGCGCTCGTAGTAGATGTCGGCGAGGCCGGCATGGGCCCGGGCGGTGTTCGGGTCAAGCTCGACCGCCCGCCGGAAGGAAGCCTCGGCTTCGTCGAGGTCGCCCCCGGCGGCGGCGGCCTGGCCGAGGGTCGAGTGGGCCATGGCGCTGTCGGGTTCGATCTCCAGCGCGCGCCGGGCCATGCTGGAAGCTTCTTCGAACTGCCCCTGCCGGGCCATGCTGGATCCGATCGCAACGAAGGTGCTCGCCGGCGGGTTCGGATTCAGTTCGATCACCTTCTGCCCGGCCTCGATGACCTTGAGGTCGTCCTCGAGCATCCCGTAGGCGCTCGTCACCGCGGTCCAGGCTTCGAGAATCTCTTCGGCGTCCTCGACATTCTCGAACGCCCAGCCGTCGATGTCCTCTTCCTCCGTCGGGGGATCCGTCATCAGCGCCTCCTCGAAGGCGCTGGCGACGTTCTCCCACTCTTCGAAGTGGAGATAGATGCGGCCGAGCCGCATCCGGATGTCCCGGCGGTAGGGATGGTCCTGCAGCACCCGGAGGAAGAGCCCGCCCGCCTGGCTGAAGGCCGCCTGGGCGGCTTCCGCGTCTTCATCCCGGAGCGCCCGCTCGGCGTCATCGAGATGATCCTCGGCGATGTCGATCGCACGCGAGACCTCCCGGCGATTGAGCGGCGCCTCGTCCTGCGCGAGAGCGCTCGGAACGCCCACGACGGCGGCCAGGCCCAGTACCGCGAGGGGGAAGAACCGGCGTCGGAAACCGGTTGACCGGCGGGGCGCCGGGTGGAGGGTCGTTTGGATCATGAAAGCCTCCGTCAAAACAGGCCGCAGCCTGACGGGAACCGAAATGCGAGCGAATGATCGTACGCGAGCCGACGCCGCCCTTCAACAGGGGCGGGACCCCGCCCGCCGGGGAGTGGCACCGAATACACTCACGCGCCATGAAGGTGGGCCGACGAACGGCGCTGACCGTCGCCTGCGCGCTGGCGAGCGGTTGCGGTGGTCTGCGGGTACCGGTCGCGGACCCCGAGGTCGAGTTCACCCCCGAGCCTGCGGCTCCCGCGGCCGCCGCGGCGGAGGCCACCCCGGCCGCGGACTGGTGGACCTCGTTCGGCGATCCGGCGCTCGACCGGGTCGTCGAGCGGGCGCTGTCGGGCAACCTCACGCTTCGGGAGGCGGCGGCGCGTCTCGCACAGGCCGCAGCCGACGCGGGGATCGCGAGGAGCGCGCTCTATCCCCAGGTCGGAGCGGGAGTGGACCGCCTGCAGGCGCGGCAGGCCTTCATCGGCCTGCCGATCTCGGACATTGCCGGCTCCGTGGGCCTGCCGATCCCCGGGCTCGGGGAAGACGAGGTGCTCACCGCGGACTTCGTCCGTTACGGCCTCTCCCTGGACCTGAGTTGGGAAGCGAACCTCTGGCGCGCCGCGACGCCACGGGCGCGGGCCGCGAACGCCGTGATGGAAGCGGCGGTCGCTGAGGTTGCGGGAGCGCGGGTCTCGCTGGCCGGCCAGGCTTCCCGCCTCTACTTCCTGGCGGTCGAGGCCCGGGAGCAGGCGCGCATTGCCGAGGCGATCGCGGCGAGCCGGGAAGAGACGGTGCGCTGGACGCGGGAACGGGCGCGCATCGGCGAAGCGGCGCTCGCCGAGGTGGATGCCGCGGAGGCCCGTCTCGCCGATGCGCGGGCGGCCGCCGCCAGCCGGCGGCAGGCGCGGGCGGCCGCGGTGCGGGGTCTGGAGGTTCTCTTCACGGACTATCCCGACGGCGAACCGGGGCCGGACTGGGATCTTGGCCGTGGCCTGCCCCCGGCCCGGAGTCCGGTTCCGGCGGGAGCGCCGGCGGATCTCATCTCCCGGCGTCCGGACGTGGCAAGCGCGGAGCGGCGCCTCGCGATGTCCAGGGAGTTCACCGAGATGGCGCGGCGGGCGCGTTATCCCCAGTTTCCGCTGACCAGCTCCGTGGGTACGGCGTCAACGCGGCTGCGGCAGCTCGTGAACGGGGACTTCTCGGTGTGGAGCCTGATCGCGCGGATTGCGGCGCCCGTGTTCCAGGGAGGCCGGATCCGGGCGCAGATCCGCCAGGAGGAAGCGCGCGACCGTGAGGCGCTGGCGGTGTACGCGCGGACGGTATTGACCGCCTACCAGGAGGTCGAGGCGGCGCTTTCCGCGGAGGAGTCGCTCGGGGAGATGGAGTCGCGTTCCGCGGAGGCGCTCACGGCGAGCCGCCGGGCGCTCTCGCGGACCCGAAGCCAGCGCCGCGGGGGCTTCGTCACGCGGCTCATGGAGTTGGAAGCGGAGCGGGCGGTCCTGCTGGCGGAGTCGGGCCACCTCTCGCAGGCGCGGGCGCGGCTCGACAACCGCGTGAACCTGTCGCTGGCGCTCGGGGGCGGGTTCGAGCGCACGAACGGGGACGAGACGGCGGACGCCGGGGAGCGGTGATGCGAAGGTTCTTGTTCATACCGATACTGATCGGCGCGGGCGCCTTGCTGGCGCTCCTGGTGGCGCTCGGCCCCCGGCCGGAGGCGCAGGAGATCGAAACGGTGCTGCCCGAGGTGCGGGCCGCAACGGTCCGCGTCGGCCCCGAGCGGGTGATGGTCCGGGCGGACGGGACCGTCCGCCCGGCGCGGCGGACCACGGTTGCGGCCGAGGTGGCGGGCCGGGTCGTCTGGTCGGCGCCCGGCCTCCGCGACGGAGCACGGGTGGAAGAGGGCGCGGCGCTCTTCCGGATCGAGTCGCTCGCGTATGAGCAGGCGGTGGAGATGGCGCGGAGCCAGGTGGCGCAGGCCCGGCTGCAGTTGCAGTCGGAGGAAGGCCTGGCGCGGCTCGCGGAGGAAGAGTGGGCGGGAGAAGGCGCGGAACCGGATGCCCTCGCGCTTCGGGTCCCGCAGCTCGCCGCGGCGCGCGCCGGGGTCGCGGCGGCGGAGGCATCGCTGAAGCGGGCGGAGAACGAGCTCCAGAAGACGGAGGTGCGGGCGCCCCACACGGGCCTCGTGGGCTCACGGAACGCCGAGGTGGGCGAATGGGCCGCGCCCGGAGTGCCGCTGGTGGAACTCCTGTCGGTGGACGTGGCGGAAATCCGGGTGTCGCTGCCGGATGCCGCACTCGAGCTCATGGCGCTGCCGTTCGGAGGCGCTTCCGGCGGCCAGGGGCCGCGCGCCCGGCTGACGGCGGTGCTGGGTCCGGCGCTCGCCTCGATCACCTGGAGCTGGGAGGGCCGGCTGGTGCGGATGGCGGGCGAGGTGGATCCGGCGACGCGGTTCTTCCCGGCGGTGATCGAGGTCCGGGATCCCTACGGGGACGGACCGGGAGGCCGTCCGCCGCTGGTGGCGGGGATGTTCGTGCGGGCGGAGATCGAGGGACGGGAGTATCCCGAGGTGGCCGTGGTGCCCCGCAGCGCGTTCCGCGAGGACGGGCGGGTGCTGGTCGTGAACGATGAAGGCCGGATCGCGATCCGCGAGGTGGACGCGTTCTGGTCCACGGAAGACGGAGACCTGCTGGTCCGCTCGGGACTCGGGGACGGGGAGCGGGTGGTGACGAACCCGCCGGCGATCGTCACCGAGGGGATGACGGTGCGGCTGGCGGCGGTCCCGGACGGCGAGTAGTTCGGACATGGACGCGATGGTGGAGGGACCCTCCACCGGACCGGGCACTCGCCCGGAGTCGGGGGTGATCTCCTGGTTCGTCAGGAACCGGGTGGCCGCCAACCTCCTGCTGCTCGGAATCTCGCTGGGCGGGCTGCTCACCCTCGGCGGCATCCCGCAGGAGATGATCCCCGAGACGCGGTCCTCGGCCCTGACCGTCACCACCGTCTTTCCGGGCGCCGGCGCCGAGGTGATCGAGGACAGCGTCCTGTTGGGACTCGAGGAGACGCTCGACGACGTCTCGGGCGTGAAGGAGATCGCCGGCCTCGCGACCGAGGGAGTCGGCGTGCTCACCGTCGAGGTGGAACGGTGGGCCGACTTCCGGAGCGTGAGCGACGAGATCCGGGAGCGGGTGGAGTCCCTGACGACCCTGCCGGCGGACGCCGAGGAACCGGTGATCGCGGAGGTGCGGGTGGACCCGCTGCTGCTGCGGATCGCGGTCCACGGGGACGCCGACGAACGCAGTCTTGCCGAAGCGGCGCACCGGGTCCGGGACGCGCTCGCCCCCATCCCCGGGGTGGCGACGGTGGAGATCGCCTCGGGGCGGGACTACGAGATCTCGATCGAGGTCGCCGAAGACGTCCTCACGCGCTTCGGTTTGACGTTCGACCAGGTCGCCATGGCGATCCGCCGGGGTTCGGCGGACGTCCCGGGCGGCTCCATCCGGTCCGACAGCGGCGAGCTGCGGGTCAGCACCGAGGCGGAAGCGGTCACCGGGGAGGACTTCGCGCGGATTCCCCTGATCGCCGCGCCCGGCGGCGGCGTCGTCACGGTCGGAGACGTCGGAGTCGTCACCGACGGTTTCGCGGACGTCCAGCGGTCAGCGCGCATGAACGGGGAGCCCGCGGCGCTTCTCGAGGTGATGCTGGCGAGCGGCGCCCGGCTCCTCGAGACCGCGCAGGCGGTCCACGCCGAAGTCCGCGAGATCGAACGAGCCATGCCGGAGGGTCTCTCGGTGACACCCTGGTTCGACGCCTGGCAACTCTTCGAAAGCCGCATGGACGTCCTCGTCCGGAACGGGCTGCAGGGCCTGGCCCTCATCTTCCTCGTTCTCTTCTTCACCCTGTCGAGCCGGCTCGCGGTCTGGACCGCCGCCGGACTCCCGGTCGCCTTCTTCGGCGCCTTCCTGATGATGCCCGGGCTCGGGGTAACCGTGAACATGTTCAGCCTGTTCGGGTTCATCCTGACCCTCGGGATCGTGGTGGACGACGCCATCGTCGTGGGGGAGAACGTCCAGCGCCATGTCTCCCTCGCAAAGACTGGGGTGGAAGCCGCGGCCGTCAAGGGCGTGCGGCAGGTCCTGTTTCCCGCCTCGTTCGGGGTCCTGACCACGATGGCGGCGTTCGGGCCGCTGCTCGGTCTCCCCGGCATCTGGGGCGACCTCATGGGCACCCTTCCCCGCATCGTCATCCCGGTGCTCGCCTTCTCGCTGGTGGACGCCGCCTGGATCCTTCCCCACCACATGGCGCACGGTGGACTCGGGGTGCGGCCGAGCCGCCGGCTCGCCCGGGTCCGGGCGGGTTTCCAGAACGCTCTCGACTGGAGCATCGAGGCCCTCTACCGCCCGGCGCTCGGCTGGTCGCTCAGGAACCGGCTCGCGACCGTGGCCCTCGGGGTCCTGTCGCTGGCGCTCTCCCTGGGCCTCCTGGGCGGCGGCTGGGTGCCGGTCGAGACCACGCCGCCGTTCGACAGCGACGTGATCACCGTGCAGGTCTCGCTCCCGCCCGGTTCCTCGGCGAGTGCCACGGAGGAAGTCGTCGGAGAGGTCGAGGCCGCAATCGTCCGGATCCGGGAAGAGGTCCGGGCCGAGTACGGCGTGGACCCGCAACGGAACCTGACGGCGCTCTCCGGTCAGCAGCTTCCCTTCGGCCCGGGAGGAGCCATCGGGGGAGCGTTGGCAGGATCCGGAACCACCATCGGCCAAGTGGTGCTCGAGCTCATTCCCGCCGAGCAGCGGACCGGCTTCACCGCCCGGGGGATCGGCGACCGGCTGCGCGGCCTCACCGGCACGCTGCCGCACGGCGGCGAGGTGACGGTCCTCACGTCGATCCTGGGCGAGGAGGCGGACATCTCGATCCGGATCAGCGGAGACGACATGGACGCGTTGCACGAAGGGTCGGCGGGCCTCCAGACGCTCCTCCGCGAGTACGGCGGAGTTAGTGCGGTGCGGGACGACTGGGACGGCAGCGCTCCCGAGCTGGTGGCGCGCGTCCGTTCCGGCGGGGCCGGGATCGGGATCGGCGCCGGCGAATTCGGACGCCAGTTGCGCCAGGCGTTCTACGGCGAAGAGGTGCAGCGGATCCAGCGAGGACGCGATGAGATCCGTGTCCTCCTGCGCTACCCGGAATCGGGCCGCACCCGGCCCGAAGACGTGACCGGGATGCGGGTCCGGCGTGCCGACGGCGGGGTGGCTCCCATCGGCGAGGTCGCCGAACTCGCCCGCGCCGAGAAGCTGGCGGCAATCCGGCGCGTGGACGGCGCGCGGGCGGTCACCGTCCACACAAACGTGGACCCCCGGGTCGCCTCCGCCGGGGCGGTGCTGGCCGATGTCCAGGCGCGCGTGCTTCCCGATCTCGGGAACGAGTACCCCGACCTGCGATTCGATGTCGTCGGACTGGCCGGCGATCAGGCGGAGACCCTGGAGGCTCTCCAGCAGAACGTGCTGCTGGCGCTCATCCTCATCTACGCGCTGCTCGCGGTGCCGCTCTCCTCGTGGACACAACCCTTCGTCATCATGGCGGCAGTGCCCTTCGGGCTCGCAGGGGCCATTTTCGGCCACCTGATCATGGGGGTGCCGTTCTCGATTCCCAGCTTCTTCGGCATGGTGCCGCTCGTCGGGATCGTGGTGAACGACGCCCTCGTGCTGCTGGATTTCATCAACCGGGAGCGCCGCGCCGGGATGCCCACCCGGGAGGCGGTCCTCGCGGCCGGACCCCTCCGTTTCCGGCCCATCATCCTCACCTCGGTGACCACCTGCGCCGGGCTCGCTCCGCTGATGGCCGAGCGCAGCATCCAGGCGCAGTTCCTCATCCCGATGGCCGCTTCGCTCGCCTTCGGGGTCGCCTTCGCCACCCTCGTCACCCTGCTGATCGTTCCGGCCCTCTATAGCCTGGGGGACGACGCCGCCCTGCTGCTACGGGGCCGGAGATAGGGCCCGACCCGGCAAGTCCCGCCCGATCCCGTTCCGGGTCCGACCACTGCCGGAGGTACGGTCGGAACGCGTCAGGTATACAGTTCGCTCGGTTTGTCGGTCGGTTCGATCGGTTGGGTGGGATCGGTCGATTCGGTCGGTCACTGCATGTCCACGCGCCACGAGCGATCCGCGCCGCAACCCCCGGAGGTGTTTGTCCCGACCGCGTACCGCACCGGGTACGAGAGGGCGCGCTGGAACGATCCGGAGCTGGCGCACCGGTATGTCGAGCACACCACGAAGGGGGACCCGCTCGCCGATGCGGCGATCGAGTCGATGGTGGGCCTGCCCCAGAAACGGATCCACGAGATCATCACGGCGGGGATGGAGGAGGACGAGGCCGGCTTCCGGGACGCGCCGCCGGAACTCAGAGAACTCATCGAGTCCAGTTCCATCCAGCCCGACTGGTTCGATTCGAAGGCCGTCTATCCCGGCTGCCGGGCGTTCCACGCCGATTCGGATCTCTACGTCCAGGCACTGGTCGGCTCGAGCATCGTCTGGGGTTTCACCACCCTCATCAGCAAGTCGTTCTTCACCACCGGAAGGCTGACGGACCACGGGGTCCGCCGTCTCCGCCAGAATATCCGCCAACTCATCGAGATCATGATCCCGGGGGGCCTCGAGCGCCACGGCGAGGGCTGGAAGCTGAGCGTCAGGATCCGGCTCATCCACGCCCAGGTGCGGTACCACCTCAGGAGATCCGACGAGTGGGACGAGGCGGAGGTCGGGACGCCGATCCATATCGGGCACGTGGCGCTGGCGGCGGCCAACTTCTCGGCGCGGGTGATCGAGGCGGCGAAACGGCTCGGCGCCGAGCCGACGGCGGAGGAGAGCGAGGCGTTCGTCCAGATCTGGCGCTACTCGGGACACCTGATGGGCGTTCCGGAAACGATCCTGTTCAGGAGCGAGGCGGAGGCGCTCGAACTCTGCCGGGTGGCCGTCGCCTGCGAGCCGCGGCCGACGATCGAGGGCATCGTGATGGCGAACGCCCTTGTCAATTCCGCCCCGGTAGTCATCGGCATCCGGAAGCCCACCGAGCGCCAACACCTCGCCAACTATGTGTATCGCGTGTCCCGCGCCCTGATCGGCGACGAGTTGGCGGACAAGCTCAACTACCCGCCCCAGTCCACCCGGGGCCTGCTCTTCTACCTCCGGAACAAGCGCCGCCTGGCGAAGCGGTTGCGCCGCCTGGTGCCGCGCTGGGAAGCGAAGGCGAAAGTCGACCGCTTCACCGCGCTCGTGGACAACTCGCAACTCCGCGATCCGCTCATCTCCTACCGGTTGCCCCCGAAACTGCATTCCGACGAAACCCAGACCTGGTAGCCGATCCGGGGGCGGCGCTCGCCTCGCCGACAGGATTTGTCGCGTTTGAATCCTAGAGTGGGAACCGTGCCGAAGCGATTTGTCAAGAGCCCGCGGGCGGCGGTGCGGATCGCGGCGGCCCGCCGGTTTCTCGAGGAGCTCGGCACGAAGCGGCCGTTCCTCGTCGTCGCGGCCGGCCGCCACGCCGCCGACCGGATCGTCCACGAGGTGGCGGAGACGAGAGGCCCTTCCGGCGCGCTCCTCGGCGCCTTCCGCTTCGGCCTGTTCGTTCTCGCCCAGGAGCTCGCGCGCGCCGAATTGGCGGCGCGCCAACTCCGGGCGCTCACCCCGGCAGCGAGGCTCGCGGCGGTCGTCCGGGTCATCCACCGGGCACGCCGGCAGGGAACGCTGGGCCGATTCGGCGAAGCCGCCGAGGGTCCGGGGCTCGCCGTCCGGCTCGCCACCACGGTCGACGAACTGCGCCGGGCAGGCGTCGGCGCCGCCCGGCTGGGCGGCCGGGGCGGCGGCCGCGGGGCGCGCTACGGCGCCTACCGGGAGACGCTGGCCGAGGTAGGCCTCGCCGACCGGGCGGAGACGTTCGCCGCCGCCACCCGCAGGATCGAACGCGGCGCCGGTCCGCCGGTGGGCCTCCCCCTCCTCCTGCTGGACGTTCCGCTCTGGGGCGCGGCGGCGCGCCGTTTCGCGGGCGTCCTGGCTGGAGCCGCCCCCGAGGTGTTCCTGACGCTGCCCGAGGGGGACACCGCCACCGAGGAGGCCGTGCTCGCGCTTGGGGCCGAGCCGCTCCCGGCACCCGAAGCGGGCTCGGAAGACGCGCCGCCCGACGACGCGGTGGCTTCGGCGCAACGCCACCTGTTCGCCACCCGGCGGCCCGATCCCGACCGGGAACGCCACGGGCTCAGCGTGATCGCGGCGCCCGGAACCGCGGCGGAGGCGATCGAGCACGCCCGCGGGTTTCTCGCCGAGGCGGGCGAAGGTGTTCCGTTCGACCGGATGGCCGTCCTCCTCCCCGAGCCTGCCGGTCAGGCTTCGGCGTTTCAGGAAGCCTTCGAGCGCGCCCGGATCCCGGCGTTTTTCGATGCCGGCGCCCGGCGGCCGCACCCGGCCGGGCGCGCCTTTGTGGTCCTGCTCGACTGTGCGCGGGAGGGGCTGTCCGCCACGCGGTTCGCGGAGTACCTGTCGCTGGGAGAGACTCCGTCCGCCCCAACGGGGCTACCCGAGGCCGACGCCGAGGGAGATGAGGCGCTGGAGGTCCCGGGTTTCGTGGCGCCGCGCCGCTGGGAGCGGCTCATCCTGGATTCCGAGGTCATCGGGGGTCTCGACCGCTGGGAAAGACGCCTCGCCCACTTCGCGGATCGGCTGCGGCAGGACGAAGAGGCGGAGGAGGATGAGGCGAGGCGGGAGCACCACCGGCTGCGCCAGGGAGACCTCCGGCGTCTGACCGAGACCGCCCTTCCCATCCTCCGCCGGCTGGCGGCCCTCCCCTCCCCGCACGCGAGCTATTCGGAGTGGACGCGTCACCTCGACGGGCTCGCCCGCGCCGCACTTCTCCATCCCCAGGGCGTCATCGACTGCCTGGCGGAAACGGACCCGATGCGGGATGTGAGCGAAGTCACCCTCGACGAGGTGCGGGAAAGCCTCGCCGGACGGCTGGCCGAGGTGGTCACCCGCTCCCGGGGCAGCCGCTACGGCCGGGTCTGGGTGGGGCCCATCGACGCCGCGCGCGGGCTCGCCTTCGACGTGGTGGCCGTCCCGGGACTCTCCGAACGGGCGTTCCCCCGCGTGCTCCGCGAAGATCCGATGCTCCTCGACCGGGAGCGCGCAGCGCTCACTCCGGACTTGCCGGTGCGTTCCGATCTGGCCGAGCGCGAACGCCTGCGGCTCCGGATCGGGGTCGGCGCGGCCACCCGGAGACTCACGCTCAGCTATTCCTCGCTGAATCTCGTCGAGGGCCGCCCCCAGGTGCCGTCGTACTACCTGGCGGAAGCGTTCCGGGCGGGTCTCGGGAAGATTCCGACGCTCGCCCAAATCCGTTCCCGGGCGGGCCGGGAGAGCAAGGTGGTTCGCGGGATTCGCGCGCCCCGCGACGCGTCGCTCGCGATCGACCGGCGCGAGTTCGATCTGGCGCAGGTCGCGTCCGCTCTCGGAAGGCCGGAGGCCCGCGCCGCAGACGCCGGGGCGGCAGCGTATCTGCTCTCCGATCCGGCGCTGGCGCGGGCGCTTCGCCAGGAGTACATGCGCCAGCAGTGGAAGTGGCAGTCTCCCGACGGTTTCCTGAACCCGAACCAGGCCGCGCTGGAAGCGCTGGAACGGCACCGCCCCGGGAACCGTTCCTTCTCGGCGACCGGCCTCGAGGCGTACGCCGCCTGCCCCTATCAGTTCTTTCTCAAGAACCTCGTCCGGCTGCGGCCGGTCGAACGTCCCGAGGCGCTGGTCCACCTGGACCCGCTCACCCGCGGTTCCCTCCTGCACGACGTGTTCTTCCACCTGGGACGCGAATTCCGGAAGCGCGGGCTGGCCCCGCTTCGGGAAGAACGGCTCGACGAGGCGTTCGATCTGCTGACGGAGATCTTCCAGCGGGTGGAAGCCGAAGTACGCGAGCGGGTCGCGCCGGCGATCGAGCGCATCTGGCGGGACCAGATGGACGGGCTGCTGGGCGACCTGCGCGGCTTCCTGCACCGGTACAAGGAGACCGGGCGCGTCCCCCTGGCGAACGAGCTCACCTTCGGCATGGGGGCGAAACAACCCGCCGACCCAGCCAGCCGGACCGAGGCGGCGGTGCTTCCCGGCGGACTCCGGCTCCACGGCTCGATCGACGTGGTCGAGCGGCTCCCCGACCGAACCGTGCAGATCACGGACTACAAGACCGGACGCGCCTCGATCGAGACCACCGACACCCAGAGCATCCTGTTCGGGGGCCGCGCCCTCCAGCCGCTCCTCTACGCCCTGGCCTACGAGGCGCTGTCCGGGTCGCCCGCGGCCTCGGGCCGGCTCTACTACGCGACCATCCGCGGCGCCTACCTGGAAACGGAGGTGGACGCCGCGAGCGAGACCTCGCGGACGGTCTTCGAGTCGTTCGTCGCCGGACTCGACCGGGCGGTCCAGGGCGGGCGCTTCCCGGCCCTGCCCAATCCCGGGGTCACCTACCGGGTGTGCGACTACTGCGACTACCTCCCGGTCTGCGGACCGCGGCCCGCGGGGCACGCTCGAACCAAGGCCCGGGCCGGGTTCGCCGCCGCCCTCGACGACGTCGTCGGAATCCGGAGCCTCCCGTGAGCGTACTGCCGGACGCCGCGGCCCGGGAGCGCATCCGCCGGGACCACGACACCACGCTGATCGTGGAGGCGGCGGCCGGCACGGGGAAGACCACGTCGGTTGTCGACAGGGTGGTGGAAATGGTGGCCGCGGGTACCGCCCGGATCGGGCAGATCGCCGCGATCACCTTCACGGAGAAAGCCGCCGGTGAACTGCGGCTCAGAATCCGGCAGGGCCTCGAGGCCCGGATCGAAAGCACGGCGGCCGGCCCGGAAGGGGCAACCGCGGGACCGCGCCTCGAAGCGGCGCTCTCCCAGATCGAGGAGGCGTCCATCGGGACCATCCACGCCTTTTGCGCCACCATCCTGCGGGAGCGCCCCATCGAGGCCGGGGTGGACCCCGACTTCCGGATCCTGACGGACGCCGAGCAGCGGGCCTTCTTCGACCGGGTCTTCCGCCATTTCGTCGACCGGCAGCTCGAGGGACCGGGACCGGGCATCGGCCGCCTGCTGCGCCGCAGCCGGAACCCGATGGTGAGCCCGCTCGACGTCCTCCACCAGGCCGGCCTGCGGCTCCTCGACTACCGATCCCTCGACGCGCCGTGGAAGCGGCGCGCCTGGGATGCGGAGACCGCGATCCTGGAGCTGGTCGATCAACCCGGCGGCGGGAAGAGCGAACCGGGCCCTTCCCTCTTCATGCTCGAGGAGCTCTACCGGTCGCTCCCGAAGGACCCGCCGGGCACGAAACCCAACTGGCTGATCCGCTCTCTCGCCGCCGCCGCGGATCTCGCCCGGGAGGTCCGGGCGCGGGAAGCCGGCTCCGGAAGAGATCTGGACTGGCTCGAGCAGGCGCTCGCGGAGCTCAGGGTCCCGGCGTATGGCGGCCGCACGCCATCCGGCTTCCCCCACACCCGAAAGTGGCGTGACGCCTTCCGGACCCGGCTCGCCGCGTTCCAGCGGCAGAGCAATGCGGACCTCGCCGCCCTCCTGCGGGAGGACCTCCGCGGGTTGGTGGACGACTACGAGAGCGCAAAAGCGAAGGCGGGCCTTCTCGACTTCGACGACCTGCTCCTCCGGACGCGAAGCCTGCTCCGGGACGACGCGGAGGTTCGCCGGGAACTGGCGGGTCGATTCCGCCACCTCGTGGTAGACGAATACCAGGACACCGACCCGATGCAGACGGAGATCGTCCTGCTGCTCACCGCCGAAGAGCCTCCGGACGGCGACTGGGACGAGGCGGTCCCGAGTCCCGGCCGGCTCTGCCTGGTCGGGGACCCCAAGCAGTCCATCTACCGATTCCGGCGGGCCGATGTGGGCCACTATCTCCGCGTCAAAGAGCGGCTGCTCGCCAGCGGCGCCGCCGAGGTCCGCCTGACCACGAACTTCCGTTCGGTTCCCGGCATCTGCGACTTCGTGAACCAGGTCCTGGGGCCGGCGTTTGAAACGCGCCCGGGGCCGGGAGGCCTCGCGCGGCAGGTGGACTACGTGCCGCTCCACGCTTTCCGGGAGCCGGCTGAGGGACCGGCGCTCGCCGCCATCCCGCTGCCGCACACCCCCTACCTTCGGCACCTCGAGGAGCACGAGCCGCAGGCGGTCGCGGAGTTCGTCGGCGGACTTCTCGATAGGGGTTTCGAGGTCTCGGCGGCGGACGGAGGTCCCGCGCGGCGGGTGGAACCGAGCGACATCTGCCTGCTCTTCCGGCGGTTCCGGAACTACGGGCGGCTCGTGCCCCAACCCTACGCCGACGCCCTCCAGGATCTCGGCATCCCCCACTCGCTGGCGGCGGTGCAGACCTACATCAGCAGCGCGGAACTGTCGTTCCTCCGGGCGGCCCTTACCGCCGTCGAGTTTCCCGAGGACGAACTGAGCGTCTACGCGACCCTCCGGGGTCCGTTGTTCGCGATCCCGGACCAGGACCTCTTCCTCTTCCGGGAACGCCATCCGGAGATCCGGCTGAGGCCCGCCCGAGCCCGGTTCCTGGAGTTGGACGGCGACGACGCTGCCGGGACTCGGGCGGTGGACCGGACGATCCGGGACGGGCTTGCCTTCCTCTACGACCTCCACCGCCGGCGTACCCACCAGCCGATCGCGGTGACGCTCCAGCAGCTTCTGGGGAGACACCGCGCGGAAACCGGATTCGCGTTCTGGAACTCCCCGGACCAGGTGCTCTCGAACCTCCGCCGGCTCGGCGAGGCGGCGCGCGCCTTCGAGGCGCGCGGAGGACTCTCCTTCCGCGGGTTCGTGGAGCAACTCGCGTCGGAAGCGGAGAACCCGGACGCGGGATCCGCGCACGCCATCGACGAGGACGTGCGCGGCGTGCGGATCATGACCACCCATTCCGCCAAGGGACTCGAGTTCCCGGTTGTTGTCCTCTGCGACGGGGCCGCGCCGCGGCGCGGGCGGGCGGGCCGCATCGTGAACGCCGGGGAGCGGCTCTACGCGTGCGATCTCGGCGCCGGCATCGTGCCCTGGGATCTCATCGAGGGGACCCCGGCCGAGGAGGCCGAGGATCTCGCGGAGCTCGACCGGCTCCTGTACGTCGCGATGACCCGGGCCCGGGATCTCCTGGCGGCGCCGGTATCCGAGGGAGATTTCCCGGAGGAGAGCCTGCTCGTCCGGGTGGCGGCAGGCCTCAAACCACTGCGCGGACGCGGCGCCGTCACACCCCGGACACGCGAGTCGGGGCCTTCGGGCAGAGCGGTGAACCGGCGGGGAACCACCCCGCTATGGGACCTGCTCAAGGCGGATGCGGCCGGCGACGCTCCGGGCGACGGAAAGGCAGCCGAAGCCGCCTTCCTCGCCCGGCAGCGGCAAGCCGTCGATGCCGGGCGGGTCCCGACCCGCCGGGCAATCCCGGCCACCGCGTTCGCCGCGCTGGAATCCTCCGGCGACCCGGTGGACCCCCGGGAGGTGGACGTCGTGGGACCGGTTGTCGAAGGACTGCCGCGGGACGCGGAGCGCCCGGCCGGGGTCGGTTTCGGGGCGCTGGTCCACCGGGTCCTCGAGCAGATTCCTCTGGACGCAGAAAAGGCGGAGATCGAGGCGGAGGCCGCCCGCACCGTCCGGGAACTGGAACTCCGGGACGAACTCGGCCCCGCGGCGGCGAAGGCGGTGAGCGCGGCGCTCGGCCACCCGGTCCTGGCCGAGGCGCGCAAAGCCGAAGAACAGGGCGTGTGCTACCGCGAACTGCCGCTCCTCCACTTGGAACGCCGGTCTCCAGACCGGCACGACGGCCCTCCGGGCCGCGAAACCGCGCCGCGCCAGACGCTCGAAACCGCGTCGGCGCTGGAGGTGGAGTCATTCGAAGAGCCCGCCGACGCCGCCATCCCCGCCGATTCCGGCCCGACCCTGGTGGAGGGAGTCGCCGATCTGGTCTTCCAGCCGGACGCCGAGGGCACCTGGACGGTCCTCGACTTCAAGACGGACTCCCGGCCACCCGGGGACCCCGAGTTCCAGGCCAGCCAGACCCGCTATCGCCGGCAGGTCGCTCTCTACGCCCGGGCGGTCGAGCGCGCCACCGGCCAACCCGCCAAAGGCGTCCTGCTCTACGTGTAGGGAGTGTCGCGCCCGTCGCAACCCCACCCACCCTCAGGGCGTGGGCGGCTTGGAACGCCGCCCCTCAGAGCGGATCGAACCGTCCGTCCACCGCTGTCCAGCCGCCGTCCGCGAAGAGCACCGAGCCGGTGACGTAACTCGCCGCGGGCGACAGGAGGAACACCGTCGGCGCGGCCATCTCTTCCGCGGTCGCCCAGCGCCCGAGCAGGGTCTTGTCGGTGTAGGCCTGCTTCCAGTCGGGCCGCTTCTCGATCTGGGCCGTGAGCGGCGTCTCGACGACTCCGGGGGCCAGAGCGTTGACCCGGACCCCCGCGGCCGCCCACTCGGCCGCCGCGGTGCGGGCGAGTTGCACGATGCCCGCCTTGGTGGCCGCATAGACCCCCTGCCCCGCCTCGACCACCTGGGAGCGGATCGAGGAGAGCAGCACGACGCTGCCGCCGCCGGACCGCGCGAGACTGGCCGCCCCGTGGCGCAGCGCGTGGAAGGTCCCCTTCAGGTTCAGCGAGACGACCCGCTCGAACTCTTCCTCGTTCGTGTCGGCGAGGCGCTTCCGCACGTTCACGCCCGGGGTGGAGACGAGTCCCCGTGGCTCAAACCCCTCCGACTCGAGTCCCAGGAAGAGGTTCGCGACCGATTCCCCGGCGCGGATGTCCACCGGACGGGCAATGGCGGTGCCGCCGTCGGCGGCAGCGGTCGCCGCCACCCGCGCCGCAGCGGCTTCGTCCCGGTCGGCGACCACCACCCGGGCGCCGGAGCGGGCGGCCAGCCGGGCGCTCGCTTCGCCGATTCCGGACCCGCCCCCGATCACGACGATGTCCATCCCGGCGAGCGAGAAGGGGGAGGCGGAGGTCACGGGGCGCGGATTATGGCCCGTGGCGGAGGTCGGCGGTCCAGGCCAGCGCGCCGTGCATCAGTCCACGTCGGGAAAGGATCGCCGGCGGAAGAAGACCTGCCACGCCAGGCTGCGGAACGGCGGACATCGGAGCGCCCCGCAGACGAGTTCCATCGTGGCCGGGCTCCGGACCCCGGCCAGGAGCGCCCGCATCCAGCGGCGGGACCAGAAGCGGGTCCGGAGCTTCCCGCCGGAGTATGCCGCCAGCACCCGCGGGTCGTCGGTCTCGAAGCGCCGCACGATGAGGTCGGCGGCCTGCCGGGAGAGCCGCAGGCAGGCATCGAAACCACCGGCGGTGAGCGGCGAAACCGCGCCCGCAGCGTCGCCGACGAGCAGCCCCACGTCCGTGCCGATGCGACGCAGCACCCCGTTCACGGGAATCCGGCCGCCCCGCGTCTCGACCAACCGGCCGTCGTCGAGCGCGAAGCGTCCGTCGAGACTGGCGGTGAATTCCGCGAGCGCGGCCTGGGGGTGGAACCGGTCCGGATAGCCGCCCACGCCCACATGCGTCTCCTCGCCGTCCTGAACCACCCAGGCCAGGTAGCCGGGCGCGATGCCGGGGTCCAGAAAGCAGTGGAGCGCCGCCCCGTCCGCGAGCGGCACCCCGCTGTGGACCGACTCCAGGCCCACGAGCCATTCGGTGTTGGAATCGAGGCCCAGGTCGCGGGCTACCTGGGAATTCGCGCCGTCGGCGCCCACCAGGAGACGGGTCTCCCAGCTCAGGGACCGTCCCTCGGTTGCAACCTCGGCGACGATCCCCCGCCCCATCCGGCGGGCGGTGCGATAGCGGGCGCCGGAGACGAAGCGGACACCCGCCTCGAGGCAGCGGTCGAGGCGTTCGCGGTAGAGCGCCGCCATCCGGCCCACGCGGAACTCGTCGTGCCGGCTCGTGAGCGACAGGGCGCGCCGCGCCGGCGAATAGAGCACCGCGCGGCGGACCGGCGGACCCAGGCAGGACGGCGGCAGCGGAAAGTCCTCGAGTGACTTGCGGACAAAGATCCCGGTGGTGTGCACCCGTTCCCCGACATCCTCCTTGCGATCCAGCAGCACCACGTCGAGCCCCGCCTCGGCCACCAACCGCGCACACTGCAGTCCGGCGAGCCCGGCCCCGACGACCACCACGTCCGCGGACGTCAGGTCCCCCGCGGAGCTGTCGGAACTCAAGCGGCGTCGGGTTCGGTCAACGCCTTGCGGTCCGCAGGTGGAGGAACACCACCGCGGCGGACGCCGCGATCCCGAGCAGGGGCGGTGGCAAGGCTCCGTCCGCCGGCGACAGGGCGAACACAAGGACCCCGACGGCGGCACCGCTCAGGATGGCGCGCGCCGGAGGCCGCCAGCGATGGAGGCCGACGACCACCGGCACGAAGAGCGAAACCCCGAGCACGGAATAGAAGACGGTCAGCGAAGCGATCACGCTCTGGGCGATGATCGCAATGCCGACGCCCACCAGTCCCGAAGCCACCGCGGCGCCTCGCGCCACGCGCAGCACGGTGCGGTCGTCCGCGTCGGGCCGCACGAAACGATGGAAGACATCACGTGACAGCGACGTGGACAGCATGAACAACACCGCGTCGGCGCTCGAGACCTCGGCCGAGAACAACGCCGCAACCCCGAGGCACCCGAGCCACAGCGGAAGCGAGTCGATCAGCAGCGCCGGGAGGGCGGCGTCGGGGTGGGCAAGTCCGGGGTGGAGGACCGCGGCGGCAGCCCCGAGCAGCGGCGGAACCGCCGCGAAGGCAAGCAGCGCGACGCCGGCGACGGTGAGACCGCGCCGGACCGCGCTTTCGTCCCGGGCCCCGAACAGCTTCTGCAGGATCCCCGGCGAAACGAGGAATGCCGGGATCAGCAGGGCGGTGTAACCGAACGCGAGCGACGCGTTCCCGAAGACATCGAGCGCCTCCTCTCCGAGGCTCCCGCGGATTGCCGCGCCTCCCCCGGCGGCGGCCAGCGCGTAGGGGACCGCGAGTCCGAGGCCGACGAGCAGTACGCCGAGTTGCACGAAGTTGACGGACGCCGCGCTCTGGAGACCGCCGACCGCGAAGTACGCGGTCATCACCAGTGCCGCCGCGAGGATCGCGGCCGGCAGCGGAATCCCCGCGGCTCCCTCGATGAGCACGCCGGCGGCGAGCAACTGGGCGGCGAGCACAAACAGAGTGGCGACCAGCAGCAGGCCGGTGAGGGCGACCCGCACCCCCGCGCCGTAGCGCAACTCGAGGAAGTCGCCCACCGTCCGGAGGCGGGCCTCGGACGCCACCCGCCACATCCGGGGACCCAGCCAGGCGGCGAGCAGCAGGGTGCCGAAGCCCGCCGCCCCGACCCACCAGAAGGCGGCCAGCCCGTGCTCGTAGCCGAGCGCCGCCGCACCGATGGTGGACCCGGCCCCGATGTTCGCGGCCAGCACGGTCGCAAAGATCAGCCGGGCGGGGAGACGGCGGCCCGCCACGAAAAACCCCTCGGCGGAGCGCGCCTTTCGGGAGACGTACCAGCCGACGGCAATCAGCAGGCCCGAGTACGCCGCGAGGACGAAGAGATGCGGGGACACGCCCGGTTACCGGTCCGGCGGCGCCGGAAGGTCCCCCGCCGCCGGCAGCCCGGGAAGCGACTCGGCCGAGCGGACCGCGTCCAGGACCGCCCGCGCCACCACCTCGGCAGCGAGCGCCCCGACCCGGCCGACGGGCACCTCCGGCCCACGCCCCGTCGAGAGCGCGAACAGCGTGTCTCCGTCAGAGGGGGTATGTACCGGATAGATGGTTCGCGCCAAGCCGTCGTGCGCCATCTCGGCCACCTTGTTCGTTTCCGCCTTGGTGAGCGGGGCGTTCACCGCCACCACTCCGATGGTGGTGTTGGCGCCCGCGAAAGGACCGTCGCTTCCCGCATCGGGACGGGCGGCGGGACTGGAGAGCGATTCAAGCAGCAGCCGGCGCGCGTCCGCGAGGTTTCCCTCTTCGTCGCGAACCCCGGCAACCACCCTCCCGTCCGCCGGATCCACGATGTCGCCCACCGCGTTCACCGCGATGAGCGCCGCCACCGCCAACCCGTCCGCAGATCTCAGCGAGGCCGAGCCGATCCCGCCCTTCATCGCCCGGGCCAGACCGCGGCTCTTCCCGACGGTGGCTCCGGCCCCGGCGCCCGCGTTACCGCGCCGCACCGGATCCGGACCCGCCACGGTAGCGGCCCGGTAGCCGCAGTCGGCGCCCGGACGGACGGCCCCGGGCCCCTGCACTCCGAGATCGAAGAGGATTGCCGCCGGGACGATCGGCACGCGGAAGGGGCCGACCGGATACCCGATCCCGGCCTCCTCCAGAAAGCGCACCGTTCCGTCGGCGGCCGCGAGTCCGAACGCGCTGCCCCCGGACAGGACCACCGCGTGCACACGCTCCACGGTGTTCTCAGGATCGAGCAGATCGGTCTCGCGGGTCCCGGGAGCCGAGCCCCGGACGTCCACCCCGGCCACCGCGCCCTCGCGGGCCAGGACCACGGTGCAGCCAGTGGGGAGGCCGTCCAGCTCGTGGTGGCCGACCTCGATGCCGGCAACCGCGACCAACCCGGGATCCGGGGCGGGCGGGACGGCCTGCGGGCGCCTGGAGTCCTCCGCGCTGCCGCCAGGCGGGACGACGATCCCGAAAGCGAGGAGCAGCAGGGGCGCCAACCGCCGGTGGTGAAATCCGCGTGAGCGCCGAGCCCGGTGAGGCGCCCGGCTGACAAGGCGCGTGAGGGAGGAATACCGGGTGTATTCCGACCGAAACGCAACGCAGAGCGGAGCAAAGCGGAGTGGTTCAGCCGGGATGCATCGCCGGGCGCCCCCCCACCGGGAGAACTGGGCCGCGGGGGTTTTGCCACCGGCTGTTGGGGCTCGCCGAAGGGACAGAACGGCTTGAATTCTATGCGGGGCCGCCCCCGGGAGGCGGCCAGCAACGCCGGGTTCGTCCGGGGCTTGATGCGAACGGACCGCTACCGCGAACCGTCAGGGACCGCTCCGGCCCGTCACGACGGGCTGTCAGGTCGTGCTCAACGCCGGGAGCGGCCATCCCGCTCCCGGACCTTCGCTATTTGCCCACCCCAAGCGGAGCCCGTCGCAAAGTGTTCATGCCGCCTCCGGCTTCCGCTCGCCGGCGCCGCTCGGCGCCTCGTGGTCGGAATCGTCGGTGCAGCAATGCTCCGTCAGATAGTCGAGCAGATGCCGGATGCCCTGCAGGTTCACGCTGTAGATCTGAGATCGGCCACGGCGGGAGCATTTGAGGAGCCCGCCCTTCTTGAGTTCCTTCAGATGGAACGAGCAGGTCGGCGCCGGCAACTGGCAGTGCCTGGCGATGGCGCCGGCCGCGAGTCCGTCCGGCCCGCTCTGGACCAGCAGCCGGAAGATGTCGAGCCGGCTCTCCTGGGACAGGGCGCCGAGCATCTCCAGCGCCTCGGCAGTCGAGTAATCCCTGCCCATTTCCATGTTTCCAAGTATATTGAAATAAATATCGAGAGTCAACCCCGTGCGTTACCGGCTGACGGGTCCGCCTCCGTACCGTCGGGCGCTCTCCCGCGAGAGTGTGCGCGGCGATCCCAGCGCTCGGGCGGTGGAATGGATAGCCGCGGATTCCATATTTCCAAGATTATCAAAATACTGGCCAACCGTCAAGACCGTGTAACGGCCAACAGTCCCACAGGGCGGTATCCTCGGTTTCGATGCCGCTCCACCCGGTCGCCGCCGGCCTCGAGGCGCGGATCCTTCGCCACGCGGAGGCCGCCCGCGCCGAGATTGCGGCGTTCTGCGGGGAGCTGATCCGGATCCCGACCGTGAATCCCCCGGGCGAGAACTACCGCGAGTGCGCCGCCCTCCTCGGGGGCCGTCTCGCCGCCGCCGGTTTCGAGGTGACGTTCGACAATCCTCCGGCGGAGGCCTGTCCACCCGGTTCCACCGCGTATCCCCGGCAAAACGTCATCGGCCGGCTGGAGAGTCCGCTCGGAGAGGGCGGCCGGCGGCTCCACCTGAACGGCCACCTCGACGTGGTCCCCGCGGGCTCCGGGTGGACCACGGACCCGTTCTCGGGTGAAGTGCGGGACGGCGCCGTCTGGGGCCGCGGGGCAAGCGACATGAAAGGAGGCATCGCGGCGGCGTTCTTCGCCGCGATCGTCCTCCAGCGGGCGGGCGCCCGGCTCGGCGGCACCCTGGAGATCTCGGGGACGGCGGACGAGGAGACCGGGGGACACGCGGGCGTCGCGTGGCTGGCCGAGTCGGGACAGATCGCCCGCGACACCGAAGCCGTGATCATTCCCGAACCCTTCGGCTCGCGCCGGGTGTGCGTCGGGCACCGCGGGGTGTACTGGTTCCGGGTCGTCGCCGAAGGCGAGGTCGCCCACGGCAGCATGCCCTTCCTGGGCCGAAATGCCATTACCGACCTCGCGCCGCTTCTCGAGGAGATCCGGAACGAATGGGTCCCGGAGCTGGCCGCCCGCCGTACCGCCCTTCCCGTCGTCCCCGCCGGGGCCCGTGTGGCGACGGTCAACGTGAACAGCATCCGGGGCGGACAGGCAGGCGCCGGGACCGAGAGTCCCCAGGTTCCCGACCGGGCGGAACTGGTGGTGGACCGCCGGTTCCTGCCCGAAGAAGGGCTCGAAGCGGTGCGGGAAGAGGTGGCTCGCCGGATCGCGGCGTGTGCGGACCGCGAACCGGGCCGGCGCTACCGGGTCGAAGAGCTGCTCACGGTCGAACCGGTGCGGACGCCGGCCGGGTCACTCGCCACCGAGGCGGTGCGATACGGCGTGCGGAGCGCCCTTGGCGTCGAGGTCGAGGAGGTGGCCAGCCCCGGCACCTACGACCACAAGCACGTCGCCCGGATCGCCGGAGTCCCTGACTGCGTCGCCTACGGGCCGGGGATTCTCGAACTGGCGCACCGGCCGGACGAGTACTGTCCCGTCGAGGAACTGGTGCACTCCACCGCAGCGCTGGCGCTGGCCGCTGCCGCGGCGCTCGGTACTCACTGATGGACGGCTCCGGGGCGCTGGTGATCGTCGGGATCGCCGCCTTCCTGCTGCCACCGGTCGCCTCCTGGCTGCGGGCGCCCGCCGTGGTCGTCGAGATTCTCTTCGGGGTTCTGATCGGCCCGGTCTTCGGACTGGTGCAGGGCACCGAGTTGCTGGACCAGATCGGGACGCTCGGGCTCCTGATGCTGATGTTCCTCGCCGGCTTCGAGATCGACTTCCGGGCGCTGCGGCGGGGCGGCGCGGGACCCATCGGGCAGGCGCTCGTGGTCTTTGCCGGCACCTTCGCGCTCTCCTTCGTGGCCACCATGTGGCTGGAGCTGCCGGTCTTCTACGCCCCGCTGCTCGCCACCACCTCGGCCGCTCTCGTGCTGCCGAGCCTGAGAAGTGCCGGAATCACCAACGAGAGCCTCGGGCAGGCGATCCTGATCTCGGCCGTGGTCGCGGATCTGGCGACCCTCCTGCTCGTCGCGGAGATCACCATCTGGGCGCGCGACGGCTGGGGAATCGAGCTGATCAACGGGCCGCTGCTGCTGGTCGCGGTCGTGGTCGTGCTCCGGGTGATGAAGCTGGTGCTCTGGTGGCACCCGCTCCGCGTATCCCGGCTGTTCCAGAAGGACGACCCCGACGAGATGGGGATTCGCGGGGCGCTCGCCCTGCTGCTCATCTTCGTGGGGCTTTCGACCGTGCTCGACGTGGAGCCGATCCTGGCGGCCTTCCTGGCGGGAGGCGTCTTCGCGCTGCTCTTCCATCCGCCGGAAGGCCTCCGTCACCAGCTCTCCGGCATCTCCTGGGGCTTCCTGATCCCCATCTTCTTCATCAACGTCGGCCTTCGCTTCGAGGTGGCGGCCCTCCTGAATCCGGAAGCGCTGGCGCGCGCCGGGGTCATCATCGGCGTGGCGTTCCTCGTCAAGTTCGTACCGTCCCTGCTCTTCGTGTTCTGGGGGTTCTCGCTTCGGGCTGCGGCCGCTACCGGATTCCTGCTCTCGGCCCGGCTGAGCCTGGTCATCGCCGTCGCCACGGTGGGCCTCGAACTCGGACTTCTCGACGAGACGGACCGAGCGATCGCGGTGATGATCGCCGCGGTCACCTCGCTCATCTGCCCGGTTCTGTTCCGCTCGGTCATCACCCACGGCAGCGCCCGGCGGCCCGGAGATCTCGTTTCCGCCTCGCCTCCAGGAACCCGTTAGACTCGCTGACCCGGAGGCGCCCGCCATGACGAAGTCCCTCTCGAATGCCGTGACCCGGCGCTCGTTCCTGCGCACCACGGCCGCCGTTCCGGCCGCCTTCCCGGCGCTCCGGGCCGTCGCCGCCGACGACGAGGCGCTGTTCCGGATGGTGCGGTGGGAGTTCCCCTTCGAAGAGGACAAGGTGCCGATGAACGCGGCGAACCTCTGTCCCTCGCCGCGGTCGGTGGCGGACCGGGTGAGCGAGCTGACCCGCGACATCGACCACGACTGCTCGTTCCAGAACCGGGGGAAGTTCGGGGACCTGCGCGAGTCGGCGCGGGAGAAGGTCGCGGCGCAGCTCGGTGTCACGGGCGACGAACTGGCGCTCGTGCGAAACACCAGCGAGGCGAACAACATCGTGAACGCCGGCGTGGTCCTGGGGAACGGCGACGAGGTCGTCCTCTGGGACCAGAACCATCCTACGAACAACGTCGCGTGGGATGTCCGCGCGGCCCGCTACGGCTTCACGGTCCGGCGGGTGTCGGTTCCGAAGGCGCCGGCGGGAGCGGACGATCTCGCCGCTCCCTTCATCGAGGCCCTGGGCGCGAACACGAAGGTGATTGCGATCACCCACGTCTCGAACGTCTCCGGCATTCACCTTCCGGTGCGCCGGATCGCGGACGCCGCGCACGAACGCGGCATCCACGTCCACGTGGACGGCGCCCAGAGCTTCGGCGGCCTTTCGGTGGACGTTCCCGCAATCGGCGCCGACACGTTCACGAGCAGCTCCCACAAGTGGTTCTGCGGACCCAAGGAGTGCGGGGTGTTGGTGGTGCGCACCGAGAGCATTCCGCAGCTCTGGCCCTCGGAGGTCGCACCGGGCTGGGGCGGCGACGCCGACCCGGACCCGAGCGGGGCCCGGAAGTTCGAGTCCATGGGGCAGCGCGACGACGCCTGCCTCGCGGCGATGGGCACCACCGCCGAGTTCCACGGCGAGATCGGCCCCGGCCGGGTGGAAGCGCGGATGACCGACCTGGCGGGCCGCCTCAAGAAGGGCCTCCGCGAAGCCGGCATCCCGCTGGTGACCCCGATGGAGGACGCCCTCTCGGCGGGCGTCGTCATCGTCGAGGTGCCGGCCGAGTCTCGGCGCGAGGTCTTCTCCCGGATGTACGACGAGCACGGTATCGCCGGGTCGACGTCAGGCGGGTTCCGCCTCTCGCCACACCTCTACAACACCGCGGAGCATGTCGAGCGCGCGCTGGGGGGCCTGAAGGCGCTGCGTCCGCGGATCGTCGCGTAGGAGGGGAGACGGCTTGGACCGCCGGTCTCCAGACCGGCATGCGCGGAGCTCTGCGCCGCGCACGTCGTAACCCCACCACCCCTTACGGCACACCCGGCTTGGAACGCCGACCTAGATCACGGCCCGCACAGGGCCGAAGCACCTTCCTCCCGCAACGCATCTGAACTCGCTGCAAAGAACCGGACTTGCGACCGACGACCAGATGAGCGCACCACAGATGGGCGGACGCTACGAGGTGTACGGACTTCTGTGGGTCAGTTTGGAATCCGCGGCATCACTCCGCGCCGCACTATCAGACGCTTGTGGCATTCCAAGAAGAGGCGTCGTGAGAAACCCACACCTGACCGTCTACCACGCGCGGCGTCCCTTACCCGGACTGCGTGCCCGCAAAGAGGAGGTCGATATCACGTCTGAGGTTCAAGAAACGCGCTTCATGGTGTTGGCCCCCGGCGGTGAGAATCCGCGACCCGATCTGGACCCGTCCCAAAGGTCCTTGGGAATCAGGCTCACCAAGCGGAACGGAGCCATCCCCGAAATACAGGCTCTCCGGTCGTCCCTCTACGGTCTAGAGACTCCGAACGTAGTGGGGTCACGCAAGAAGACCACGGCGTGGACGAGCTGCTTCGGTGCCAGGCGATATCAGCCGCACGTCAAGCTCCTGTATCCGGGGAGATTCATGGCAACTGACTTGACTGCGATCGGAAACGCATTCCGAGATGCTCTTACTGCAATTCGTTTTGATCGATTTGAGGTGAAATGTGGCACCAAGCGCCCATAGTTGTTGGCGGGAAGCCTTACCACGGGCCTGTAAGCAATTTTGTGTGCTGAGCCGGTTTTCACAGTTACACCGAGAGC
>VXWI01000021.1 GCA_009835985.1 Acidobacteriota bacterium
GGGAGTCGGAGGGGCTCAGGTCGAGTCGCGGCAGGTCGTCCTCCACCCACTCGACGGCCCCGCCGGACTCCAGGGTCTCGAGTTTCTCGAGACACCGCGCGACCGGGTCCCGCAAGGGGGGGATCTCGAAGAACAGCGCGTCCGGCGGCAGCGCTTCGAGCGCCGCCAGGCCACTCGACAGCAGGCTGCCGGCCCCCCGGTAACCGGAGGTCTGCAGGTGATACATCCCGGCGGCGAGCTTCACCAGTGCTTTCAGGACTTCGCGCCGTACTCCGCGGGCATCCGCCCACTCCTCTTCGAGAACGTCGTGGCATTCGTAGTAGGCCCGCTCGTTGAACAGCCTGACCGCGTCGAGCATGGCGGAGTCTGCGGCGGGGGCGAGCCGCGCGCTTTCGCTCACCTGTTCCCCTCGGTCTTTCGGGCTTCGGACGCCCGGCTGGCGTACCCGGGGCCTCCCGGTTCGCTCAGGTCTGCGGCCGCCCGGAACTGGATCGCTTCCTCGAAGTGGAGCGGCTCGATCGGGCCGCTCCCCGCTAGGTCGGCGATCGTGCGCGCCACCCGGAAGGCACGCGTGACCCCCCGCGCCGACATCCCGAGCCCGTCCATCGCCCAGGAGACCAGCGACCGGAAAGGGCCGGAGCCCGATGCGGCTTTCACTTCGAGGATGGACATTCGGGCAGCCGTTCCTGCCGTGCGGAACCGTCCGGCCCGGACATGGCGGGCGAGGCGCACCCGTTCCCGGACGGTGGCGGTGGTTTCCCCGGTGGCCGGTCCCAGAACATCTCCGGAGGTTACCGGCCTGACCGTGAGGTGGAGGTCCACCCGGTCGAGCAGGGGGCCGGAAATCCGCGAGCGGTAGCGCGCCACGAAGGCGGGGGGACAGCGGCAGGGCCTCCCTCCCTCGCCGTGGTAGCCGCACGGACACGGGTTCATGGCCGCGGCCAGTTGGAACGACGCGGGAAAGCGGACGGAGTGGCGAACCCGGCCCACGTGAATGTCGCCGCTCTCGAGCGGTTGGCGGAGGCATTCCAGCACCGGCCGCTGGAACTCCGGGAGCTCGTCAAGGAACAGCACCCCGTGGTGCGCGAGGGTCACCTCGCCCGGCCGGGGTCCCGGTCCCCCGCCCGCCATCCCTGCATAGGAGATCGTGTGATGCGGCGCCCGGAAGGGGGGCCGGCTCGGGGGTGCGGACAGCGGTTGGCCGATGGCCGAGCGGATTCGGGCCACGTCCATTGCCTGCTCGGGCGAGAGCCCGGGAAGCAGATCCGGCAGGATGCCCACCAGCAGCGTCTTCCCGCTTCCCGGAGGTCCGGTGAAGAGAAGATTGTGGGCGCCGGCCGCGGCGATCTCGAGGGCCCGCCGGGCGCGGGGCTGGCCCCGGACCTGGGCCAGGTCCACGCCGGTACGGGAGACCGTCCGCGTCTCCCCCGAGGGCCGAAAGGGCGGAGGCAGCTGCGGGGTGGCGAGCAGGTCCGCCGCGGCGTGCAGGCTGACCGCCGGATGGACCCGTATCCCGGGGGCCATGGCCGCCTCGGCGGCGTTCTCCGGGTGGACGATGGCGGAGCGCATTCCGGCGGCCGCCGCCTCCCAGGCGATCGGCAGTCCGCCGGGGACCGGCCGTAACGAGCCGTCGAGGGCCAGCTCGCCGAGGAGCAGGGTGTCCGCCAGACGGTGGCGGGGCGCCATGCCGGTCGCCGCCAGGATTCCGAGCGCGACCGCCAGATCGAATCCCGCTCCTTCCTTGCGGACCCCCGCCGGAGCCAGGTTGACCACCACGTGCCCGGGGGGGACGTGGAAGCCGCTGTTCCGCAGCGCCGCCTTGACCCGCAACTGGGCTTCGCGGATGACGGCGTCCGGGAGACCTACGGTGCGGAACGAACTCTGGTCGGCCCGCTGCAGGTCCACTTCGACCCGAATCAGCAGTCCCTCCACGCCCCGGACCGTCCCCGTACGGGTGACCGCGAGCAGTCGTCCCCGGCGGGGGTTCCGTCCCGCGTCGGTGTTCTCAGCTTGTCGCATGAGAACACAGACGGAATTCGGGCGATTATTTTCCCGCCGGCGCGCCAATTGTGGAAAAGTCGAAGCGAAGGTGCACTTGAACCGTCGTTTTCCGCCGCCGTGATCGCCACGGGATACGATTCAGGGCTGGCCCGAGCCCGGCGCTCCGACCGCTCCGCCAACTCATGGACCTCGTCACCCTGCTCTACGCCGTGGGAGCCGGTGTGCTGTCTTTCCTGTCGCCCTGCGTGTTGCCCCTCGTTCCCGGCTACATCTCGTTCGTGTCGGGAACATCGCTCAGCGAACTGGCGGACGGAGCGCCCACCGGCGATGCCGCGGCGCGCCGCCGCCGGGTCATCGTGAACACCGTCGCCTTCGTGCTGGGCTTCTCCATCGTCTTCGTGGCCATGGGAGCGTCGGCGACCTACGCGGGCCAGTGGCTCGCCGGCAACCGCGTCTTCCTCGGACGGATCGCCGGCACGATCATCGTCCTGTTCGGCCTGCACGTGATGGGCGTGCTGAAGATCCACTTCCTGAACGTCGAGAAGCGGTTCCACTCGAACCGCGAGCCCGTGAGCCTCCTCGGCTCGTTCGTGATCGGCCTTGCCTTCGCCTTCGGCTGGTCCCCCTGTATCGGACCCATTCTGGCGACCGTCCTGGTGGTCGCGGCGAACTACGAGACCGTGAACCAGGGCATCATCCTGCTCAGCGGCTATTCGCTCGGGCTTGGGGTGCCCTTCCTGCTCACCGGGCTCGCGGTGGACCGATTCTTCGCGATATCGAAGAAAATCAAGCGGCACATGCGGGTGGTGGAAGTGGTCGCCGGGGTCCTCCTGGTCGTGATCGGAGTGCTGGTGTTCACGGACAGCCTGCAGGCGCTTTCGCAATACCTCACCTTCCTTCCGGTCCTTGGTTGAAACCAGGGGGAGTACTCCATGCCAACCCTGCCCCCCGTCTTCGTGCTGGTCTTCCTGATGTTCGTCTCCAGCTCGCCGGCTCAGGACGTCTGGGCGGTTCCGGACGAGGCCCGGGCCGTCGAGAACCCGGTCGCGCTGAGCGACGAAGCCCTGGCCGCGGGTGAGAAGGCCTACGGCGCCCGGTGCGCTTCGTGCCATGGCGATACGGGAAAGGGCGACGGCAAGGCGACCCGGTTCATCAGGCCGGCGCCTGCGGACTTCTCGACCGTCGAGGCGCGGGACCGGATGACCGACGGCGAGATCTTCTTCAAGATCACCGAGGGCAAGAAACCGATGCCGGGCATGGCCCGGACGCTCAGCGACGAGGAACGCTGGCAGGTCGTCCACTACGTGCGGACGCTGCAGCCGCCACGCTGACCACACGGAGGACGACGATCATGACCGGTCCCGAGCACCTGCGCGCGCGATGCGCCTTCGGCCTTGCAGTCCTGCTTGCGGGTCTGCTCGCCTTTTCGGCGTGCGGTCCGCCCCCGTCGGGCGCCGGCGGCGGAGCCGGGGGGATGGCGTCCACCGCTCCCGACGTCACGCTGCCGCTCGTGGACGGGAGCGGTGACGTGAGCCTCCGGGGCGACGGCGCCGGCAAGGTCGTCCTGGTGGACCTCTGGGCGACCTGGTGCGTCCCCTGTGTCGCCGAGCTTCCCCATCTGCAGGAACTGTCGGAGGAGTTGCCCGAGGACGATTTCCTGATGCTCGGCATCCTGCTCGAGTCGGGCGATCCGGATGACGTGGCCGCGTTCATTGCGGAATGGGGCCTCACCTACCCGAACGTGATGGGGTCCGGTGAAGTGCGCGATTCGTTCGGTCCGTTCCTCGGCTATCCGACGAAGTACCTCATCGACCGCGACGGGAACCTAGTGAAGCGCTACCTCGGCGCCGTCGGCGAGGTCCTGAACGAGGAAATCGGGAAGCTCATCGAAACCGGCTCGCTCGACTGAGGGAGCGGGGCGCGCCGGCCGGTCCTCGCGGTCGCGGTCTTCAGACCGGCGCCCGCCCGCGCCGCGGGCGGAACCGCGTGCCGCCACCCAGCCCAGAGCGAGCGACGCCGGTGGCGAACCAGCGATCCGCCGAAGGGCGCCTGTCGGCGCGGGGCCGCCGCCGGCGGCCCGACGTCAGCGCGCGACGTCGCTCAACTGGCCCTCCGACGCCGCGACCGCCGAGGCCACGGTGAGGTCCCCGGTCACGTTCGTCGCCGTGCGGATCATGTCCAGGACCCGGTCCACCCCGAGGATCAACGCCACACCCTCGGCGGGCACCCCGATCGCCTGCAGGATGATGACCAGCATGATGATGCCGGCGCCGGGGACGGCGGCGGTCCCGATGGAAACCAGCACCGCGGTGAGCACGATGGTGAGCTGGCCTTCGAGACCGATCGACAGCCCGAGCGACTGGGCGATGAAGAGCGCCGCGACGGCCTGGTAGAGCGCCGTGCCGTCCATGTTGATCGTGGCCCCGAGCGGCAGCACGAAGGACGAGACCTCTTCCGAGACCCCGAGATCGCGCTGCGCCCGGTCCATGGTCACGGGGAGGGTGGCGCCGCTCGAGCTGGTCGAGAAGGCCACGAGCTGCACCTGGGCGGCCGCCGGGAAGAAGCGCCGCCAGCGGATGGGCGTCAGGAACTTGAGGACCAGCGGATAGACGACCAGCATCTGGGTGGCGAGGCCCCCGATCACCACGATGCAGTAGAAGCCGAGCGCGCCCAGAAGCTGCGCCACCTGCTGCGGATCGTCTCCCGCCATTCCCGTGATCGCCCGCGCGATCAGGGCGAACACCCCGAGCGGCGCGACCTTCATCACGATCCCGACGAACTCGACGACCACCGCCTCGAGTCCCTCGAAGAACTTGAGGAGCGGAGCGCCCTTCTCCTTCGGGATCCGGAGGAGCGCGATCCCGAACATGAGCGCCAGGAAGACGACCTGGAGCATGTTCCGGTTGCTCGACGTCGAGGAGACGACGTTGCTCGGCACGATGTCCTGGAGGATGCTGAGGGGGCCGCGCTCCTCCATCATCGCTGCCGCGGCTCCCTGGCGGCTCGCCGCCGCTTCCTCGTACTGCGTCGCGAGTTCGCGCTGCAACGACTCCGGCACGTAGTCGCCGGGCCGGACCAGGTTGGCGTAGCCGAGGCCGATGCACACCGCGAGCGCGGTCGTGGCCACGTAGATGACGATGGTCTTGCCGCCGATCCGGCTGACCTTGCGCATGTCGCTGAGCGAGGCCACGCCGATGACCAGCGACGCGATGACCAGCGGCACCGCGATGAGTTGCAGCCCGTTGAAGAAGACGTCTCCGAACGGCGAGATCCAGTCGCTCGTGAACTCGCCCCAGCCATTGGCTGCGGCGACGATTCCGTAGATGACGCCGAGGGCGAGACCGAGAACGATCTGGACCCAGAGTTTCCGATACCAGGGAGTGTCCTTCATGAGCTGGGCCGTTCCTTTCTTGGCGCGGGAGACTCTACCCGGACCACCGATCGGTCAGCCGGTCGAGTCCCGGAGCACGAACCGCCCCAGGCGGCCGAGACGCGCGAGCCGGATCGGTGGCTGCCCGCCGCCCTTTCGGCCGTTCACCCCGACCTGGATGACGGCCTCGCCGGAGAGGATGAGCAGCAGGTCCTCCCCCAGGATGCGCCGGCGGTAGCCCTTGAGCGGCCGCGCGTCGGGCGCTTCCGCGGGGTAGGCGGCGACGATGGCGCGGAGTTCCTCCTGGGTGGCGAGCAGTTCGGGCGCCACCCCGTGTTCGCTGGCACGCAGCTTCAGCCAGGTCTCCAGCAGCAGGGCCAGCGATTCGGGCGCCGGCCGCCGCTCCCTCTTTCCCTTTCCCGTGAAGGACAGCGGCTTTCGGGCGCCCGCCCCGAGTACCCGGAGGATCGCGTCCGGGTTCTTCTGCAGCACCGCGCGGGTCTGCTGGATGGTCTTCGGGTCTCCCTTTGGCGGACGGCCGGCGACCGATTCGTAGGGGGCGAGCAACTGCTCGCGGTTCCGGGGTTGGCGCCGCGCGAGATCGCGCACCGCGCCGTCCTTCAGGATCCAGCCCCGCGGACGGTTCGAAGCCCGGGCCCGCCGCTCCCGCCAGGCGGCCAGATCCCGGAGCGACCCGCGCTGCGACGGCGTGAGGCTCGGGCTGTCGAGGGCGCGATAGCACTCCTCGGCCGGAGGCATTCGGTAGGAGTCCGCTTCGGTCAGCGGGACCATCTCTTCGCGGAGCCAGTCCAGGCGTCCGAGCGCCTTCGCCCGCTCGGTCAGCTTGTTCCGCAGCGGCAGCAGATAACGGACGTCCGCGATCGCATACTCCACCTGGCGCGCGGTGAGCGGCCGCTGCAGCCAGTTGGACATCTGCTCCTGTTTGGACAGTTCACGTCCCACAAAGCCGGCAACGAGGGTGCGCAGGGCGATCTGGACCTTCTTCCCGTGGCCGATGACGGCGGCGGCGATCTGGGTGTCGAAGACGTTGTTCGGCACCACCGAGGCGAGCCCGTAGAAGATGTCGAAGTCGTGCTTGCCCGAGTGAACGACCTTGAGAACGCCGGGATCGGAGAGGAGCCCCAGCAGCGGATCCAGCTTCTTCACCTCGAGCGGATCGACCACGGCTTCCACCCCGGGAGCGGCCACCTGGATCAGCCCGAGTTCGGGGAACAGCCGGTTCTCGGGGATGAACTCGGTGTCGAGGGCGAATTCGCCGGCGGCGCGCAGGTCCGCCACCAGCCCGTCGAGCCCCTCCTGATCCTGAACGACCCGGACTCCCCCGATCTCCGCGGGCGAAGCGGCCTTCGCTCCGGACGCCTCCCCGGAGCCCCGGCGCGAAGGCGGTTTCGGACTGTCCCCCGCGGGTCGCTCACGGACGGCCACTGCGGCCGAGCCCCGGGCGCCGGACCCGTCGCCTCGGGTTCGCTTCCGGAACTTGCTGTGCTCTTCCAAGGCTCTCCGTGGATCGTCCTTCCCCGCGGGCGCCGGGCAGGCGCCCGTGATCACCCAGCCGGAAGTCTACCGCCCGCATCGGTTTCTCCCGGGTGTGCGACGATAGGCGCCGCCCGCACGGTTCACGAGCTTGGAAGACCCCGGTTTCCTCAGCGTCCTTCCCCCGATCCTCGCGATCCTGGTCGCCCTGGCAACCCGCCAGGCCGTGCTCGCCCTGCTCGCCGGCGTCCTGTTCGGGGAGCTGGTTCTCGGCGGCGGCAACGTTTTCGCCGCCCTTGCCGGGACGGTGGGGCGGATCAGCGACGCGTTTGCGGGCAATCCGTCCATCCTGCTGTTCAGCACGCTGGTGGGGAGCGTGCTCGCGCTGATCGGGTTCACCGGCGGGGTCACCGGCTTCGTGAAATGGGTCACCGAGCGCCGCCTGGTGGCGGGTCCGCGGGGCGCCCAGGCGCTCGCCCTGCTGCTCGGTCTGGGCATCTTCGTGGAGTCGAGCATCACCTGCCTCGTGAGCGGCACGGTGGCGCGGCCGCTCTTCGACCGGTTCCGGCTTTCCCGCGAGAAGCTGGCCTACCTGACGGATTCGACCTCGGCGCCGGTCTGCATCCTGTTGCCGATGAACGGTTGGGGGGCGTTGATCATCACGATCCTGGGGACCCTCGGCATCGAGAGCGGGGTCTCGGTGCTCGTCGCGAGCATCCCCCTCAACTTCTACTCACTGGCCGCCCTGGCGCTGGCTTTCTTCTTCGGCCTGTCGGGACGCGACTTCGGTCCCATGGCGCGCGCCGAGCGACGGGCGCGCGAGACGGGTCAGGTCATCCGGGAGGGCGCCCGGCCGCTCGTTTCCACGGAAGTCCTCGCCCTGCCTCCCGGCCCGGGAGCGCCCGATCGGGCCCGAAACATGGTCGTGCCCCTCGGCGTGCTGCTGGTCATGATCTTCGTGGGGTTGTGGATCACCGGAGAAGGGAACCTGCTGGAGGGAAGCGGAGGCACGTCCGTACTCTGGGCCGTGCTGGCCGCGGTGGTGACCGCGGCGCTCCTCGGGATGTTCCAGGGCGTCCTCCGGGTATCGAAGACGATGGACCTGGTGCTGCAGGGCGCCGGCGGGATGGTGCCGGTGGTCACCGTCTTGCTGGTTTCCTTCGCCATCTCGGCGGTGGCGCGCGACCTGGGTACGGGCGTCTATCTGGCGGGAGTCGCCGAGGCCGCCATGCCCGCCTGGCTCGTTCCGGCCGTCCTGTTCCTGGTGACCTCGGTGGTCGCGTTCTCCACCGGGACATCGTGGGGCACCTTCGCCATCATGCTCCCGATCGCCGTTCCGGCCGCCGCCGTGCTCGGCCTCGATCTTCCGCTGGTGGTGGGAGCGGTCCTATCGGGCGGCATCTTCGGCGATCACTGCTCCCCGATCTCCGACACCACGATCATCGCTTCCATGGCGTCCGGTTCCGACCTCGTGGACCACGTGAACACCCAGCTCCCCTATGCGGTGCTGGGTGGGCTGGTGGCGACGCTGCTGTTCGTGGCTGCCGGCCTCGCCGCCTGACGGCGGGCGCCCCACTAGAATCGCCGGCCCGATGTCCGACAAGGCCCTCCTTGACACGCTGGCCGACGAGGTGCGGCCGGAAAGCGGCAGCCCCGAGCTCGTTCCCCTCGATCCCGATCATCCCGGCTTCCGGGATCCGGTGTATCGCGCCCGCCGGAACGCCATCGCCAAGCTCGCCTTCGACTACGTCCCGGGTGACCCGGCCCCGACCGCCACCTATACCGACGAAGAGCACGGCGTCTGGAAGCACGTCCGGGAACTTCTCGATCCGCGGCACCGGGACTTCGCCTGCGGCGAGTACCTCGAGTGCGTGGACGCGGTGGCGCTCGACCGCATCCGGATCCCGCAGCTCGAGGACGTGAATGCCCGCATCCGCCCGCTCACCGGGTTTCGCATGCTCCCGGTCGCCGGTCTCGTGACCGCGCGGGCGTTCCTGTCCTTCCTCGCCGACCGGATCTTCCTGGCCACCCAGTACATCCGGCACGCGAGCCGCCCGCTCTACACCCCCGAACCGGACGTGATCCACGAACTCGTCGGCCACGCGGCCTCCTTCGCCCACCCGCTCTACTGCGGACTGAGCGCCCATTTCGGCCGCGCCGCGCGAGTGGCGAGCGACGAGGACGTCGAGCGGATCGCCCGCCTCTACTGGTTCACCCTGGAATTCGGGGCGGCGATCGAAGACGGCAAACCTAAGGCCTACGGTGCGGGACTCCTGTCTTCCGTTGGCGAAATGGACCGGCTGGGAGACGCGGAGCTTCGGCGGTTCGACTGCCGGACGATGGCCGACACGGCCTACGACCCCACCGACTTCCAGCCGTTCTACTTTGTCGCGCCGAGCTTCGGCGCGATGCACGAAGCGGTCACCGAGTTCCTGCGCGACTTCTGCGACTGAGCGCCCGCCTCAGTCCGTCGCCCTGACGATAACCACGGTCTGGTCGTCGTCGGGGGCGCCCTTCCGGAACCGGCGAGCCGCCTTCAGCACGCTGTCGCAGACCTCTGCGGCGGGGGTTCCCAGGTCCCGTTCGCGCCGGAGCACCTCGGCAAGCCGATCTCTCCCGAAGAGGTCTCCGTGCCGGTCGGCGCTCTCGGTGATCCCGTCGGTATAGAAGGCGAGCAGGTCTCCTTCGTCGAGCTGGATGACCTCCTCGAAGTATCGGGGCGCCGGGAACAGCCCGAGCGGCAATCCGCTGGCGTGAATCATCTCGACCTCGCCGCGCGCCCGGATCAGGATCGGGGGCGGGTGTCCCGCGTTGATGTGAATCAGCCGGCGTAGCGGAACGTCCAGCAGGCCGAAGAAGAACGTCGCGTAGCGGGTCTCTCCCACGCTCTCGTAGAGCAACTGATTCGTGCGGCCCACGATGACGCGGAGGGTGAGGCTCGACTTGGCGAGCGAAAACACCGAAGCGTGCAGCGCTGCCACCAACAGCGCCGCGGGAATTCCTTTCCCGGCCACGTCGGCCATCGCGAAACCCCACCGGTCCTCGCCGAGCGGGATCAGGTCGTAGTAGTCACCCCCGACCTGCGAGCACGGTTCGTAGGCCGCGGCCACCTCCATGCCATCCAGTGCCGGGCACTCGTGCGGCAGGAGGTCCTGGAGCACCTTCCCCGCCACCTCCATCTCGGAGACGAGTTCCCGTCCCTCGACCGCTTTTTCGTAGAACAGGATCCGCTCGAGCGCGGGAGCGGCTCCAGCCGCGTAGGAGGCCAGCGCCGCGCGATCCCGCTCGGAGAACGCGTCGGGTTCCGCCGACTCCGCGAGCAGGGCTCCGACCCTTCGTCCGCCGGCCCCGAGGAGCGGTGTCGCCACCGCGGCGCGCGAGCCGGGGCTCAGTTCCGGTTCCGGCGCCGCGCCCCCGCCCGTGACGTCGAGCAGTTCCGGTCGGCCGCTGTCGAGCACCCGGCGAGTGATTCCACCCGGCGCCTGGGCCGCGACGCCCGAGCTGGAGGAATCCGCCGACCCGGTGTCCCGGCCGCGCAACCGGCGGCAGAGGACCGTTTTCCCGCTGAGGTCCACGGCGCACAGGGTGGCCCGGTCGCATGTCGGCAGCACGTGCCGGAGGCCGGCCAGAATGGTGTCCGCGGTGCGGCCGATCTCGAGGCTCCGCCCGATTTCCTGAAAGGCCTCGAGCAGATGCCCGTGGCTGCCTGTCGGCGAGCTCGATCCGGTCATGTGCCGCGCGCACACTAGCGCGCCGGGCGAACCGTTAGCGCATCGCGAAGCAGTAGAAGAGGCCGTCCCCGCCCGTGCCCCGGAGGTCTTCCTGTCCGCAGCCGCGCGAGCCGTGGGACGCGTTCCAGGACGTGGGGTTGGCGCCGCCGCCCACCCGGTCGTGGTGGCCCACCATGGCGCTGCCGTCCGGGGAGTTGCTCGTCCAGTCGGAGCAGGTGGTGTCACCGTCGGCCATGGCGGCCATCCCGTCCTCGGCGGTGCCGGTGATGATGTCGTGGCGGTTCACGTCGTCGCCGCGGCCGCTGATCACCTCGCCGTTCTCCGAGATCGAGTTCTCCTTGCTGAGCCTGTTGTTGTCGCTGTGGAGGTCGGCGACGTCGCTCGCCACCAGGACGCCGTTCGCGTTGTACCAGGGCCCGCTGCCGATCCGTTCCCTGGCGTTCACGCGGCCTTCGCCGGTGGTGCTCAGGTAAGCGCGCCAGATGCGGCCCTCCGCGGCGCCAGCCTCGTCCGCCAGCATGGCGCAGTGGGCGTCGGCGCCCTCGAGTCCGCCGAGGTTCGCGCCGTCACCCGGCCCTCGGCTGGTGAGGAAGAAGGTCATGTCCGACTGGGTGGCAGGAACCGCTTCGGGGACGGAGGTCAGGGCGACCAGGGCGGGAAGTGCGGCTGTCAACAGGGAGAGGAAGAGGGCCCGTTTCATGGCAGACTCCTTTCCGGCCGGAGGAGCCGGACTCCTGATTTTAGGAAATGCGGGACCTCCTCGGCGACCGTCTCGCCCGGCCACCACCATCAACCGGGAAGCAGGTCGAGGAAGTCCGTGAACGGCAGCACTTCGACTCCGTCGACCACCTGGGGCCTCGGCCCCAGGAACACCAGGATCTTCCGGGTGACCTGGGGATTCCGATAGGCCAGTGCCTTCAGGCCGCGCAGCATGCTCGTGTGGACCCGCCGGCCCGATTTCACCTCGATCCCCCAGGTCTCGCGGCCGAAAGAGAGAACGAAGTCCACCTCGACTCCGTGACGTGTCCGGTAGTGGTGGAGCGTCGCTTCGGGCCAGAAGGAGCCGAGGCGCCGGTAGATCTCTACAGCGACCAGGTGCTCCAGCAGGAGACCGCGTTCGTCGTCCAGTGGACGGTCCAGCGGCCGTCGCAGGAGCGCGTTGCGGACCCCGAGGTCGAACAGGAACAGCTTGCCGTGACGGATCAGGTTGGCGCGGTCCGAGCCGCTCCACGCCGGGACCCGGAAAGCGATGAGCGTGTCCTCGAGGACCTCGAGGTAGCGGCGCGCGGTCTCGTAGCCGAGCCCGGCATCCTGCGAGAGGTTGTGGACGTTCAGGATCCGGCCCGATGCCGTAGCCACCAGGTCGAGCAGGCGCGAGAACCCGCCGACGTTTCGGACCAGCGCTTCGGCCTGCACCTCCTCCCGCAGATAGGAATCCGTATAGCTGCGCAGGTCGCTCGCCCGGACTTCCGGGTTCAGCTCCCGATAGATGCCGGGAAGCGTCCCGTGGGCGAGAACGCGGTCGAGATCGAAATCCGCCCCGAGTTCGCGGATCGTGAGTGGGTGCAGGCGGTGGACCTGGACCCTCCCCGGAAGCAGGTTGGCTTGACCGCGCCGTAGTTGCCGGGCGCTCGATCCTGAAAGCAGGAAACGAAAACGGGAGGGCTCGCGGTCAATGATGACCTGAACCGCGTCCAGCAACTCAGGGATTCGCTGCACCTCGTCCAGGAAGACAGTTCGGGTACTTCCGGGAGCCGCGTCGAGTTCCCGCTCGAGCCGATCAGGATGCCCCACGTAGTCGCGAAAGACTCGCGGGCTGGCGAAATTGATCGTCGAGTCCGGACGGAGCGAGGCAAGGAGGGTGGACTTTCCGACCTGTCTCGGCCCGAGAACCAGTGCGTTTCGGCCGGTCCTCCGCAGCAGGCGGGCCAGACTTCGTTCGTACACTTGGGTATTTTAGCGGCATTTTTACCCGCAAACGCTCAAGACTGCCGCATTGAACTCTTCCGGTGGCCCACCCGGGCCGCGGCAGGGGCGGACGCCGTTCAGCGCAGCCGGCGGGCGCCGTACCAGAGGAGCGGGATGATGAAGATGACCCAGAAACCGTAGGTCAGGATCCGGTACCCGATTCCGATCAGGTCCTCGAGTCCCGCCTGGGCGAGCAGAATCGCGGCCAGCAGCACGGCGGTGGAGGTCGCCGGCCGCAGCCACGACTTCAGCTCGCGGCCCCCCTCTTCCATCGCGCGCGCCACCCGCTCGTTGACCGCGTGGATCAGGCTGGTCGCGGTTTCGATCAGGGTGCCGAACAGGACCACCTGGAAGCCGAACAGGAGCAGCGGGGAACCGATCTCCGCCAGCAGGGTGAGGGAGGGGACGGTCTCCTCGATCATCCCGGACCCGAGGCCGGCGATCGCGATGAAGAAGAGGATGGCGGGAATGATCGCGATGGGCCCCGCGAGCATCCCGGCCACCATGGCGTCGCGGCGCGTCCTCAGGTGGTGCGCGCAGAACAGGACGGCCGGAAGCGTGCCCACGTTGTAGGCCATGTACTCGACGCCGCCGAGCACCCAGTCGCTCGTGGCTTCTCCGGCGCCGAGGGCAGCCCCGATCTCCGGCCCGAAGACGCGGAACGCGGCGATGAGCACGACGATGTACACCGCGTAGAGCGCCATGGACCAGACGGACAGGAAGTTCTCGACGGTGCTGGTGCCCTTCAGGACGAGGTAGCCCACCGCGACCATGATGGCGAGCACCCCGATGGCGTAGGGGAGCCCGAGCGAGCGCGAGACGATCTCGCCCCCCGCCGCCGCCACCACCGAAACGACCACCAGCATCGTGGCGAGGTAGATGACCTCGTAGAGCCAGTTCCAGCGGCCCAGGAGTTCGCGGGCCAGGGTCCGGTAGTCGTACGAACCGGCCCGCCGGGCGATCTCGAAGGTGAGGGCGCAGACGATGGACCAGAGCGGCGTCGTGATCAGGAGCATCCCCAGCAGGCCCCCGAGGACGCCCTTGGTCAGGAAGAAGTCCACGAGTTCCCGCCCGGTCCCGTACCCGCCCGCGATGACCATGGACTGGAAGCAGAATCCGGGCAGCAGGTACCGCTGGAACCAATCGGAGCGCAGCGGATTCTTCAAGGAGGCTCTCCCCGGCGAGGGACGGCCAAGGATACCCGGGGCCTTGCCCGGTCGAGGCCCGGGCCTTCGTTCAATCCGCGGGGAGTTCGCGGGGCCGGACGAACGCTTCCACGGTGGCCTTGGCGGGGGAGAGCCCGGCCCAGTCCGGGGCCGGGACCCGCGCCACCAGGAGGGCGGCGGTGGGGAAATGCTCCGGGCGGCCGAGGAAGCGGGCCGCGAGGTCTTCCATGCCGGGGTTGTGAGCCACCACCAGCAGGGGAGACGCGCTCCCGCCCTCCCCGGCCACGATCTCCACGATCTCGTCCGGACTCGATCCGTAGAGATCCGGGACCAGCCGCAGGGTGTCCGGAGCGGCGCCGGCCGCTTCGAGGGCGAGTTCCGCCGTGGTCCTTGCCCGAACCGCCGTGGAAACGAGCGCCGCCGCCGGGACGAACCCCTGTTTCAGCAAGTAACGGCCCATGCGGGGCGCATCCCGGAGGCCGCGCGGGGCGAGCGGCCGGTCGTGGTCCCGGAGGCCGGGATGGTTCCAGGCGGACTTGGCGTGACGGAGCAGGAGCAACTGCAACGTCAGGTTCCTACCCGTAGGCCTCGGCGACCGAGTTCGCGCCGGCGAGAATCCGGGAGTAGACGGCCGGGTCCACGTTGCCTCCGGTGACGACGACGAAGACCTCCCGGTCCTCGAACCGTTCGGGGCTCGTGAGCAGCGCCCCGATCCCGAGCGCCCCGGTGGGCTCCGCCTTCAGGTTGGCCTGGGCGAAGAGCGCTCGGACTCCTCCCGCGATCTGCGCTTCGGGCACTTCCACGATGTCCCGGATTCCCTCGCTCAGGATCGTCCAGTTGTTCTCGCCGAGTTGAGGCAGCCGGGCCCCGTCGGCGAGCGAGAGCGCCTCCCCGGCGTGGCTCACGAGTTCGCCGCGGCGCAGCGATTCGGCGGCGTCGTTCGCGAGCAGCGGCTCGGCGCCCACCACGGGAACTTCGGGAAGTCCCGCGGAGCGCAGGCCGGTGAGGATGCCGGAACTGATTCCCCCGCCGCCGATCGGAACCACCACCACCGCTTTCTGCCGCCTGGCCGGCGAGAAGCGGCCCAGCCGGGCCGCGATCTCGACCCCGAGCGTTGCGTTGCCGGCGATGACCGCCGGATCGGCGTAGGCGCTGGCTACCTCCGCCTCGGGGAAGGTCCGGAGGACCCGCTCCACCCCTTCCTCCCGCGACTCCTTCTCAACGTCCGTGAACTCCACGGCGGCCCCGTGGCTCTGAACCGCATCGATCTTCACCCGGGCCGAGATGGACGGCATCACGATCGTGGCCTGCTTCCGCAGCAGGCGGCAGGCGAGCGCCAGCGCCTGACCGAAGTTGCCGGAGGAAGCGGCGATCAGATGCCGGGCCGACGTCGTTCGCGCCCGGTGGAAGGCGGCGCGGAACTTGAAGCTCCCGGTGCGCTGGAAGGTTTCGCTCACCACGGTGATGCGGAGCCCGAGCGCTGCCCGCAGCCTCTCGGGTTCGATCCAGGTCGTGGGCCGCACCGCGAACGGGCGGTCGGGGACGGTCAGGTTCATGGTTTTTCCTCGTTGATCACGCGGTCCAGGATCTTCTCCGGGTCCGTCTCGCCGCTCGTGTCCTGCACCTCGCGGCTGCGGTCGAGAATCCGTCCGACCGCCTTGCCGGGTGCGATGTCGCGCGCCAGCACGTGCCGCCCGCTGACCGCGTCCTCCGGTGGTCCGCGGAACACTCCGGCGGCTTTTGCCCGCTCCCGGAACACCTCGCCCTCGGGGAACCGCCCGGCCAGCGCGTTTGCCGTGGTGCGCCCGAGCTGGTCGGCGGTGGCGACCCGCAGGAGGGCCTCGAGGGTGGTCCCGGCAGCGGCCATCTCGCGGGCCAGTCGCCGGTAGGCGGCGCGCTTCGCGCCCTGCCTCGGATAAAACGCCGGCGCCAGGTGGCGGCGGGTCAGTGCTTCGACCTCGTCCACCAGTGCGCGCGGCGCCCGCAGCCCCTCGAGGAAGCGGCGGGCGAGCGGCGCTCCGGCGGCATCGTGCGCGTAGGCGGTGATGCGTCCGCGCCGCTCACGGGTGGTGGCCGGCTTGCCGAAGTCGTGGCAGAGGGCGGCGAACAGGAGGGCCCGCCTGACTTCGCAATCGTCGGCGGACAATTCCGCCGCGCGGTCCACCGCCAGCAGGGTGTGTTCGAAGACATCGCCCTCCGGATGCCACTCGGGATCCTGGGGAACCCCGCGGAGGGCGTTCACCTCCGGCAGGAACCGGAGGAGCCGGGTGGCGGCGAGAAACCGGAGGCCTCGTGACGGTTCCGCGCCGTGGAGCAGTTTCTCGAGTTCGTCCAGGATCCGTTCCGGACTGAGTTCGGCGAGGTCCAGTCCGGCGCACAGGCCGTGCAGTTCTTCGTCGGCCGTGAAGCCGAAGCGGGAGGCGAACGCGGCCACCCGCAGTCCGCGGAGCGGGTCCTCCGGGAACTTCTCCGGGTCCGTGGCGCGCATCACCCCTCGGGCGAGATCGCGCGCCCCGCCGTAGGGGTCGAACAACTCGCCGGTCAGGGGGTCGAGTCCCATGGCGTTGAGCGTGAGGTCGCGGCGCCGGGCCGCCTCCTCGAAACTCATTTTGGGATCCACGACCACCTCGAAACCCAGGTGTCCCGGCCCGGTCTTCGATTCCCGGCGCGGCAGGGCGACCTCGAGGGAGAGACTCCCGACGCGAAGCACCGGAAAGGCCCGGCCGATCCGGCGGACCTTGCCGAGTGGGCGCAGCGCCCGCTCAAGTCTGCGGAGCGGCAGGCCGAACACCTCGAGGTCCGGTTCGCGCGTGGAACGGCCGAGCATGCCGTCCCGCACGAAGCCCCCGACGACTAGGACGCGCCCGCCGGCCTGCCGGACGGTCACCGCGACCCGCCGGGCATCCCCCGCGGGGCCGACGGCTCCCTCCGGGATCGGGCCTACCGGCGCAAGCCGGAACCGGGCCGCTGCCGACCCCTCGGCGCTCTCGTCTCGCCGGGTCAAGGACCGGGAGGTCCGGGTTCCGCCCAACCGACCGGATCGCCGATCCGAATCCTTCCGCCGCTCACCACTTCGCCGAAAGCCCCTCCGCGCCAGTCGGGGGCCAGTGAGTCGCGCATCCGCAGCGCCGCGCCGTCCATCCGTTCGCAGGGCTTCGTTTCCCCGTGGATCAGGATCCGGGTCGCGCCCACCACGAGCGTGCGTCCGATGGTCTCTCGGAAGTCCACCCCGGTCACGAGCAGGTTCGCGCGCCGGAGGGCCGGGTCCGCGTCGGGCTGCCCGGCTTCGTCAGCCGCGCGCTCCCACGCTTCCCGCGAAAGGACGGTGACCTGGCGCTTCCCCCGGGCCGGTGCGGAGTCTCGAAGCCCTTCGCCCGCGATCAGTTCCCCTGCGGACCGGGACATCATCGGTTGACCGCGTACTCCCTTGGCCCAGATAGCGAGGAGGCTGCCGGCATGTTGGTTGGTCGTTGGTTCTGCCATGAGGGTCCGGGGGCGCGGCGGGGCGCCGCGCCAACCCGGCGGAATCCTACCGCCGTTCCGGCGCCGCGTCATGATTCCTGGCGGGATAATCGGTATGCGCGTCGCCGTACTCGCGTCGGGAGGAGTGGACAGCTCCGTCGCCCTCGCCACGCTGGCGCAGGCGGGTCACGACGTGCACGCCTTCTACCTCAAGGTCTGGCTCGAGGACGAGCTCGAGCACCTCGGCGAGTGCCCCTGGGAGGAGGACCTCCGCTACGCCCGCGCCGTCGCCGGACAGTTCGGGGTCCCGCTCACCGTGATCCCGCTGCAGCGCGCCTACCGGGAGGGCGTCGTTGCCTACCTCCTCGACGAACTCGAGCGCGGCGGGACGCCGAGTCCCGATCTCTTCTGCAACGCGCGGATCAAATTCGGGGCCTTCGCCGATTGGGTGGACGCCGAAGTCCCGGGCGGCCGCTTCGAAAGGGTGGCGACGGGACACTACGCGCGGCGGGTCGAGACGGCGGACGGCGTCGAACTGCACCGCGCCCCCGACCCGGTGAAGGACCAGACGTACTTCCTGTCGCGGATCAACGGGCCCCAGCTCGCACGGTCGTCGTTTCCGATAGGCGACCTGCCGAAGACGGAGGTCCGGCGGCTCGCCGCCCGGCTCGGGCTCGCGCCGCAGGACCGCCCGGACAGCCAGGGAATCTGCTTTCTCGGGAACGTGCGGTACCGCGACTTCGTCACCGCCCACCTCGGCGACCGGCCGGGGCCGGTCGTGGACGAGGCGACGGGGGACGAGATCGGCACCCACCGCGGGCACTGGCTGTTCACGATCGGCCAGCGGCGCGGCCTCGGCCTCGCGGGCGGCCCGTGGTTCGTCGCCGGCAAAGATCCGGGGGCGAACCGGGTCCTCGTGCGCCGGGGCGCCGGCCGGCTGGCGAACCGCTGTCGCGTCGAGGACCTTCACTGGATAGGGAGCGACGCGCCGTCCGGCTCGGAGCGCCTCCACGTCCGGGTGCGGCACGGGCCGGAACTGGTCCCGGCGCTGGTGTCGTGGGAAGAGAACGGGGAGGGGGTGGTCGTGCTCGACGAGCCGGACCAGGGCCTCGCTCCCGGTCAGTTCGCGGTCCTCTACCGGGGTACCCGCTGCCTCGGATCGGGGCGCATCGCGGGCGCCCCGCCGGCTTCCGCCTAACCGGTGGAGTTCGGGGCCCGGCGGGGTCCCCGGCACGAGTAGACCACCGCCGGGGGCACGTTCTTCCAGACGACGGATCCATGCTCGATGGTCCCGAAGCTCTCGTGGAGCAGCCTGGCGAAGGGCGAACGGCGCCAGAACGGCAACGCCTGGATGTAGATGTAGAAGAGCAACTGCCCGTCGGGAGCCAGTGTTTCCAGGATCGCGTCGAGCATGCTCGTCTGCTTGTCTTCCGGAACGACGGACCAGGGCAGCGTCGCGACGACCGCGCCCACCTCACCCACCTTCTCGCGGGCGCAGATGGAGTACAGATTGGCGAGATCGTCCACGACGATCCTGAGGTTGGGCAGTCGGCGGGCGAGTTCGTGAGCGCACATCTCGTTGAGTTCGACGGCCAGAAACGGGGTGCCCGGCGGTTTCGCCGCGAGCAGGTGCTCGGTGATGGCGCCGTCTCCCGCTCCGGCCTCGACCACGGCGGCGTGCTCGGGCCAGCGGACCGCCTCCGCCATCGCGATGCCGAGCGCCGGTGAGCTGCGCCAGACCGCGCCGACCTCCCGGGGCCGCGCGACGAACTGCCGGAGGATGGTGGAGTCGGCGGGCGCCGTGGCGGTCTTCTTCGGCATGGGCACGCGGCGTACCGGGAGGGAGTCGCTAACCCCGTCGGGCGGTGATGCGGCGGGTGGTGAAACCGAGCCAGTGGAGCCGTCCCAGGTGCCGGGCGTGCTCCACCTTCATGCAGCGGTCCATGACCACCTCAAGCCCGAGTTCGCGGGCCCGCTCGGCCGCCTCCTTGTGGATGACTCCGTATTGGAGCCAGATCGCCTTCGCGCGGCCAGCGCATTCCTCGACGATGCCGGGAACCGCCGCTGGAGCCCGGAACACGTTGACGACGTCTACAGGCTCCTCGATCGCCGCGACGCTCGGATAGCACTTCTCTCCCAGGATTTCCCTCTCCCGCGGGTTTACGGGGACCACCCGGTATCCGTTCCGCTGCAGATAGAAACCCACGAAGTAGCTGGCGCGCAGTTCCCTGGGCGAAAGGCCGACGACGGCCACCGTCCGGGCGGACGTCAGCAGCCGGCGGATGGTCCCGGCGTCCTGGTACGGGGCCAGGTCAACCCCCGATCCGTTTCCCGGAGCGGGCGGGGGAAGTTCGCAGGCAACTACAGAGGACATGCCACGGCCTCCTCGCTTGATTCGTCGCCGGCCGGCTCGGCAGCGGCGGCTTCCAGGCCTCGTTTCAGGTCCCAGATCAGGTCTCCCGGATCCTCGATGCCGACCGAGAGGCGGATCGTGCCCGGCGAGATCCCGGCGCCCCGGAGCTCCTCGTCGTCGAGTTGCCGGTGGGTGGTGCTTGCCGGGTGGATCACCAGGCTCTTCGCGTCGCCGACGTTCGCGAGATGCGAGAAAACGTTGAGTTCGCGAATGAAGCGCGTTCCCGCGCGGCGCCCGCCCTTCAGGTCGAACGAGAACACCGCGCCCGCTCCCCGCGGAAGGTACTTCGCGACCAGCGCGGCGTAGCGGCTCCCGGGGAGTCCCGGGTGCGCCACCCTCTCGACCTCGGGCCTTCGCGTCAGGAAGGTCGCGACCTCGAGGGCGTTCGCCGTGTGCCGCTCCATCCGGAGCGGCAGCGTCTCGGCGCCGAGCCCGAAGAGGAAGGCGTTGAACGGGGACATGCAGGCCCCGAGGTCCCGGAGCGTTTCGGCGCGCAGCTTCATCAGGAATCCGTACTCCCCGAAGGTCGCCTGGAACGCGAGGCCGTGGTATGCCGGCGACGGATCCGCGATTCCCGGGAACTTGCCGTTGTCCCACGGGAACCGCCCCGATTCGACGACCACGCCGCCGATGCTGTTCCCATGGCCGCCGATGAACTTCGTCGTCGAATGGACCACGATGTCGGCGCCCCATTCGAGCGGCCGGCAGAGGTAGGGGGTCGCGAACGTGCTGTCCACCATGAGGGGCACCCCGTGGCGGTGTGCGATCGCCGCGACGGCCTCGATGTCGAGGACGTTGCCGCCGGGGTTGCCGATCGTTTCGCCGAAGAAGAGCCGGGTCTCGGGACGGACCGCTCCCTTCCAGTTGTCCGGCTCGTCCGGATCCACGAACGTGACCTCGAACCCCAGCTTGCGTTCGAGATGCTTGATCTGGGTGAGGGTGCCGCCGTAGAGGGCGCGGGACGCGACCACGTGGTCGCCGGGCTGGAGCGCGGTGAAGAACGCGCCCGCCTGGGCGGCGAGACCCGAGGCGAAGGCGACCGCGCCCACCCCGCCCTCGAGGTTTGCGATCCGCTCCTCGAACGCGGCCACCGTGGGGTTCATGATCCGCGAATACGTGTTCCCGTATTCCTGGAGGTTGAAGTAGGCGGCCGCCGCCTCCGGGTCCTCGAACACGTAGCTGGTGGTCTGGAAGATCGGGGTGGCGCGCGCCCCGCTGTGTGGCTCGGGCCGGGCGCCGGCGTGCACCGCCCGGGTGGCGAAGCCGAACTCGCGGGTCTCGGCGCCGACTTCTTTTTCGCTCATGGGACCTCTACCTCTCCAGACTCAGAAACCTGCGCACGAGGGGCGTCATACGGCCCGCCTCCAGGAGGAACGAGTCGTGCCCGTACGTCGTGTCGATCTCGTGATGGACCACGCTTTTCCGGCGGGCCTCGAGCGCGGCCGCGAGTCTTCGGGAATCGCCGGAAGGGTATAGCCAATCCGAGGAGAAGGAGAGGAGCAGGGTGCGGCAGCGGAACCGCTCCACCGCTGCCTCGAGGTCGCCGCCGCCGTAGCGCTCCGCGAGGTCGAAACGCGTGAGGGCGTAGGAGAGGAACAGATAGGCGTTCGCGTCGAAGCGCCGGTTGAATTTCGCGGCCTGGTGGACGAGGTAGGACTCGACCTGGAAGTCCGCGGCCTGTAGATCGCCGGCGAGATCCCGCCGGTCCTGGAGGCGGCGTCCGAATTTCGTCTCCATGCCGGGCGCCGACAGGTAGGTCAGGTGCCCCACCATGCGGGCGGTGGCCAGGCCGTGGACCGGCCGGGTTCCTTCCTCGGCGTAGCGGCCCCCGCGCCAGGCGGGGTCTCCCGTGATCGCGCTCCTCGCGATCCAGTTCCAGCCGATGCCCTGGGCCGAGAGGCCGGGGGTGCTCGCGACGGCGACGACGGCGTCCACCTCGTCCGGAAATGCCGCCGCCCACTCGAACGCCTGCATTCCGCCGAGGGAGCCGCCCGAGATACCCCGAAGCCGGCGGACTCCGAGTTGGCGGAGCCCCGCGCGAGAAGCCCGGACGATGTCTCCCACCGTGATCGGCGGGAAACCGGCGCCGTAGGGACGTCCGGTGTCCGGGTTGAGGCTGGGCGGACCGGTCGTGCCGCCGCACCCGCCCAGGAGGCTCATGCAGACCACATGGAACCGCCCGGTGTCGAACGCCTTGCCGGGTCCGATCATCGGATCCCACCAGCCGAGTCCCTCCCGCCCGGCGGCGCTCTCGGCCCCGAACCCGTCCACTGCCGACTCCGCCCCGTCACCGCGCCCGGCCGCGTGCGCGTCGGCGGAGAGCGCCGGGCAGATCAGGACGGTGTTCCCGCCGTCCGGGTCGCGTTCGCCCCAAGTCTCGCAGGCGATCTCCAGCTCGGGCAGAACGGCGCCGCTCTCGAGCGCAAAGGGGCCCGGGACGGTCAGCCGCAGTCGCCGGTGGGGCGAGGCGTTCGCGGGGATCTCCCACGGCTCCCGCCGCAGACGTCCCTCCGGCCCGCTCACGTCCGCAGCCACAGCGCTACCGCGAAGGCGAGGGTCGCGGCGGCCACGACGAAGCGGAGGATCCGGTCGCCGGCCCTGAGGGTCAGCCGGGCGCCGACGAGGGCCCCGGCGAAAGTCCCGATGCCGAGCGCCAGGCCGACCCCCCAGTCCACGACCCCGTTCGCGGCGAATACCGAGAGCGACACGAGGGAGAACAGGAAGATGCAGGCCACCTTGATCGCGTTCCCGGCCACCAGCCCGTATCCCGCCCAACTGGTGGCGCCGAGCGCCAGGAACCCGACCCCGGCCTGGAGGAAGCCGCCGTAGAACCCCACGACCACGAATCCGGTGACGAGTCCGATCCCGGTCCGGGGAGGCCCCTCTCTCGCTGGCGCCTCGACGTGGAGGAGCGGAAACAGCGTGAACAGCACCATGACGATCGACAGGAAGCGGAGGAAGACGGTTTCCCCGACGTGCACCGCCAGGGTGCTGCCGAGGCCCGCACCGAGGATCGCCGCGAGACCCAGGCGGACCAGCACGCCGACCGGCATCACGTCGGCGCGGCGGAAGGCGGCGGTGGCCCCGGCGCTCTGGATCAGGATCGCGAGCCGGTTCGTGCCGTTCGCGACGGTGTGGGGCAGTCCCAGCAGGATGAGCAGGGGCAGGGTGAGAAACGATCCGCCGCCCGCCACCGTGTTGAGCGCACCCGCGACGAAGCCTGCCGGAATGAGCAGCAGGGCGGCGATGACCGGATCAGCGATCGTCGTACCCGTCCGAGCTGCAGAAATCTAGGGCCGCGGAGTTGATGCACCAGCGCTCTCCGGTGTCCTGCGGCGGGCCGTCCGGGAATACGTGGCCGAGGTGAGCGTCGCAACGCGCACAGCTCGCTTCGGTGCGCACCATGCCGAGACTGCGGTCCACCGAGGTGGCGGTCGCATCGCGGTCCGCGGGCCGCGTGAAGCTCGGCCAGCCGCTGCCGGAGTCGTACTTGTCCGTTGAGGAGAACAGGAGCGCTCCGCAGCAGACGCAGCGGTATTCCCCGTCCTCACGATTTGTGGTGTGAGCTCCCGTGAACGGCGGTTCGGTGGCCCCGCGGCGAGTGACGGCGAACTGTTCCGGGGTCAGTTGGGCGCGCCACTCCGCGCTTGTCTTCTCGATCCTTCGGGGCTTGGTCATCGTGTGGTCCGACTGGGAGCGGCTACCCCGCGAAATAGGCGCGGCCGAGGATGAGCAGCCAGTACAGGATGAGCGACAGCACCAGAGCTCGTCCGAATTCCCGGAGCTTGTCAAGGAATCGCGCCTTCCGGGCGGCCGGAATCAGGGCGTAGATCGCTGTGGCGAGCACCGCCACGATAGCGACGTTGCGGATCCGGATCATCGTCGGGGCGGTTGTCGGAACAAGAACTATGAACTCCCGCAGCCTTCCATGATAGTGCTCGGCGGACACGTGGAGAATCCGCCCGGCGGCGGCGGGTCCGAGCTTCGTTGCGCCTCCCGAAGGGTATGATCCGTCACGTCGCAGCGGCTTGATTCGGGCGGTGGCGACCGCTGATTCCGGGAGTACGACGATGCCAGACGACGAAGTGCGGGCAGACGAGATCGAGGAAGAGGACGCCTGGGGCGAAGACCCCGACGAGGGGGGGGCGGCGGTAGCGGAAACGGCCGATTCCGCCACGGACGGGAAGCGGCGCAACATGATGCTGGCGCTCGCGGTCGCCGTGCTGATCGCTGCCGTGGCCGGGTGGTACTTCGTCTACGGTCCGGGCAAGCCTCCTCCGCCGCCACCCGTCGTGGAGGCCGAACCCGAACCGGTCGCCCCCGAGGAACCCGAGCCCGAGCTTCCGGCCCTCGACGCGAGCGATCCCTTCCTCCGGTCGCTGCTCGCGGCGATCACCGACAATCCCGACGCCCTCGCGTGGCTGCTGGGCGACGACCTGGCGCGGCGTATCGCCGTGGCCACGGACAACGTCGCCGACGGGATTTCTCCCCGGCGGGCGCTGGCGGCGCTGTCACCGACGGAGTCCTTCCGCGCCGAGGGGGACGGCCAGGAACTCCACGTCCATCCGGCCGCGTTCGCCCGCTACGACGCGGTCGCGGCTGCGCTGGAGGGAGTCGACAGCCCGGGGATGGCCCGGGTGATCCGGGAGGTGCTCCCGATCCTCGACGCCGCCTACGCCGAGCTCGGCCGTCCCGACCGGACGTTCGCGGGGGCGCTGCTCGAGGCGCTCGACCGCATCGCGGCGGTCCCGATGCCCGAACCGCCCGTGTTGCTCGACGAGCAGATCATGCGCTACGAGTACCGCGACCCCGTGCTCGAGGATCTGGACGACGCGAGCAAGCACCTGCTCCGGTTCGGGCCGGAGAACCAGGCCAAGGTCCAGGAAGCGGCGCGCGGACTCGCCGAACGCCTCCGCGCGGGCGGCGCACCGTTCTAGCGGCTCGCTCGCGCCCGTTCGCCGGTTTCCCAGGCCCCCGTCCCGCTGCGTGCCGTCCGTTCATTTCACACCGAACCTTCGGCGGCACCTGCGCGTAGATAGCACCGAGGTCGAGGGCGACACGGTGTCGGACGCGCTTTCCCGGGTGTTTCGCGACAACCCCGACCTTCGCTCCTACGTCCTCGACGATCAGGGGCGCCTCCGCACGCATGTGGTGATCTACGTTGACGGCCGTCCGGTCCGCGACCGGACGGCGCTTGGCGATGCGGTCGGAGAAGGCGCGGAGATCCACGTCATGCAGGCGCTGTCGGGCGGTTAGACGGGACCTCATGCTGCTGCACCTCGGGACCCGCAAGGGCTACCTGGCCCTCCGCCGGTTCGGCAGGGGAGACTGGCGATGCGAACGCACCGCCTTCATCGGAGACCCGGTCTCGCAGTTGCTGCCTGACCCGCGTGACGGGCGGCTCTACGCGGCGCTCAACCTCGGGCACTTCGGCGTCAAGCTCCGGGTCTCGGAAGACGGCGGCGCCTCGTTCACCGAGCTCCCGGCGCCCGCGTACGCCAAGGAGGAGCCCTCGGCGAACAATGCGCCGTCCGTCGATCTCCTCTGGTGTCTTGAACCGGCCGGTCCTGATCCCGGGTCGCTCTGGTGCGGGACCATTCCCGGCGGACTCTTCCGTTCGGAGGACGGGGGCAGCTCCTGGGCGCTGAACGAGGCGCTGTGGAACGAGCCGAGCCGCGAGCGGTGGTTCGGCGGCGGTTATCCGCATCCGGGAATCCACTCGCTGCTGGTGACGCCGGACGGCAATCGGGTCGTCGCCGGGATCTCCTGCGGCGGCGTCTGGATCAGCGAAGACGGTGGGGAATCCTGGCAGGTCCGGACCGAGGGCATGTTCGCGGAGTACATGCCGCCCGAGATGCGGGAGGACCCCGCCATCCAGGACCCGCACCGGCTCGCGTGGTGCGAGGGGGACCGCCGCCGGATCTGGTGTCAGCACCACAACGGTTTCTTCCGCTCCGACGACGGAGGCGAGACCTGGACCAGCCTCGAAGTGCCGCCCTCGTCCTTCGGGTTTGCGGTTGCCGCCCATCCTGGCGATCCGCAGGTCGCCTGGAGCGTTCCCCTGGTCAAGGACGAATGCCGCGTCCCGGTCGATCGCCGGATGGTGGTGGCGCGCACCCGGGACGGTGGAGCGACCTGGGAGTCGTTGGGGCGCGGCCTGCCCGATGGCGATTCCTTTGCGGTGGTGTACCGCCACGGCCTCGACATCCATTCCGGCGAAGCGGTCCTCGCCATGGCCACCACCACGGGAGCGCTCTGGATCACGGAGGATCTTGGCGATTCGTGGGATCTCATAACCGCTGAACTCGCCCCGGTTTACTCCATCCGGTTCGACCCGCCGTAACCGGCGTCGCCTTTCGCGGTGCGGGAGTAGCGGCAGGTATTCCGGAGCGAATACACTCCGCAAATTCTGTCCGCCGCCGGGTCCGGTGGCCGGGGTGAGCCCTTTGAACGATTCTCCGCGTCTTCCCTTCCACGACCTCGTCCGACGGCTGGATCTGCGGCTGCGGACACTGGGCTTGGTGCGGGATTTCGCTTTCGTTGCCGCGGCCCTGGCGCTCTCCCTCCTGCTTCCGCGGCTTGTCGGCGACGGCATTCCCTGGCTCCCGGTGCTGGTGGCGGCGGGCGGCGCGGGCGTCCTTGGCTACCGCGGCCTGTCCGGTCTGCGGACCGGCGCCGGCCTCGGGAGAGCCGCCGCCGCCGGGGACCGCGCGGGCGACCTCCACGACGAGCTCTCATCCGCGCAGTGTTTTTCCGACGCCTCATCGCCGAGCAGTTGGGAGGCACACCAGATCGAGCGTGCCCGTGATCGGGCCGACACCCTCGATGCGGCGGAACTCCTCCCTTTCCAGGTTCCCCGGGCGAGCATCGTGGCGACCGCCGTGCTCGCCGCTCTCGCCGTAGTCCTACCATTCACCCACGGGCCGCTGGTTTCGGAAGCCCTCCGGGCGCGCATCGCGGCCGGACTCGAGAACCTTGGCGGCGACCCCGCGGGAGAGGATCCGGCGGCGGGGCCGGACGCGTTCGAGGATGCCGCGGACGCCCGGGTGGAAGCTCGGTCGCCCGAGGAGATCCTGGCTGAGCTGCGGGCCGGTGAGCTGCGGCTTCCGGAAGAAGCGGCCGACGATCTGAATGCGCTCCAGGCGGCGCTTACGGCCGCGATGGAGGAACGGGCCCTTCAGGAGTCGAGCGAGGAGGTTTCCGCCGCGCTCGCGGGACTCGCCGAAGCCATGGACGCGGATTCGCTCACCGCCGCCGAATGGCTCGAGAGCCTTTCCGAGGCGATGCGCTCCGCGAACACGCCGGAAGAACTCCAGGCGCTTCTCGAATCGCTTGAGGAAGGAGTGGAGGGTGACGCGTTGAGCGCGGCTGCCGCGGAGATGATGGAGCTGATGGAGGGAGGGTTGAGTGCCGACGAGGCCCTCCAGCAACTGGCCGAGAACCTCCAGGCGATGGACGGCCAGGGAATGAATGGCCAGGGTCAAAGCGAGGCGCAGCAGATGCCGTTCCCGGGCGACGGCGAAAGCGGACAGCCCCAGGGCGGGGAGGGTGGTGAGCCCGCCGCGGGAATGCCCCAGGGAGCGGCCGGACTCTCGGGACAGGTGCAGATGATGGCCGCCGAGGGCCAGATGGGAGCGCCGATTCCGATGGACGCCGGGCCCGCGGGAAACATGACCGGCCCGGGCGGAGGCGGCGAGTCCGAGGTGTTCGGCGCCTCCACCAGCCTCGAGGTCCAGCTCGAGATGGAGGCGATTCCCGCTCCCCTCGAAGAGGAGCCGGTCCCCGAGCAGATGATCGAGCGGCAGAGCCGCCGGGAGGACGCGACCGTCGCCTACGACTCGGTCAGCTCCCTTTCCGAGTACGCCGACGAGCATGTTTCCCGGACGCGCCCGATCCCCACGGGGCTCCGCGCGCAGGTCCGCGCCTACTTCCTCATGATCCGCGAGACGGCCGGGGCGAACGCCCCCGAAGGAGCACAAGAAGAATGACCCCGGAAACCGCACTGGCGGACCCGGCTTTCGATATCGAGAGTCGGGTCGAAGCGTTTCGCGATCGGCACGATCGCATCCAGGCCGAGGTCGGACGCGTCATCGTCGGCAACCAGGAAGTCATCAGCGGGATCATCACCTGCCTGCTCACTCGCGGACACGTGCTGCTCGAGGGCATCCCGGGTCTTGGCAAGACCAAGATCGTCCAGACCCTCTCCGAGGCGATGCACCTCAAGTTCAACCGGGTGCAGTTCACGCCGGACCTCATGCCGGGCGACATCCTGGGGACCAACGTGGTCCGGGAGACGGACACCGGCGCCAAGATCCTGGACTTCCAGCCGGGGCCCATCTTCTGCAACCTGATGCTCGCGGACGAGGTCAACCGGGCGACGCCGAAGTCGCAGTCGGCCCTCCTCGAGGCCATGCAGGAGAAGAGCGTCTCGGTCGGCAACAAGACCCACAAGCTCGAAGAGCCCTTCTTCGTGATGGCCACCCAGAACCCCATCGAGCTCGAGGGCACCTACCCGCTGCCCGAGGCCCAGATGGACCGCTTCCTGATGAAGCTGCGGATCGGATACCCGAGCGAGGACGAGCTGCGGGAGATCGTGGAGCGGACGACCACGGTGGAGGAGTTGCAGGCCCGGCCGATGGTGACCCGGGACGAGGTCCTCGAGATGCGGGACACCGTGCTGTCGGTGCCCATCGCCCGCCCCATCGAGGACTACGCCATCCGGCTGACCATGGGGACCCACCCGGGGTCGAAGTACGCGCACGCGCTCACGAACCGCTACGTCAAGTTCGGAGCCAGCCCGCGCGGGACCCAGGCGCTCGTCCTGTCCGGGAAGTTTCTGGCGCTCCTTCGGGGCCGCGTGCACGTCGCCGCGGAGGACGTCCGGGACAGCGTCTTCCCGACCCTCCGCCACCGGCTGCTGCTCAACTTCGAGGGAGAGGCCGACAAGGTGGACACCGACGACATCCTTCGCGAGATCATCGCCACGATCGATCCGCCCGGCGCCTGACCGTCGGATCCCCGGGAGAACTGGGCCTCGCCGGTCTCGGTGACTCGCACCACTTCCGGGACCCCACACTGGCCGGCATGAGCAATTCGAACACGCTCTTCGACAACGATTTCATGGAGCGGCTCGAGTACCTGAAGCTCATGGCCACCCGGATGCTCCCGAGCCGGCACCGCGGCGAACACCGCGCCCGGAAGCGCGGCTCCGGCATCGAACTCGCCGACTACCGGCCCTACGTGGACGGCGACGACACGCGCGACGTGGACTGGAAGGCGTTCCTCCGGCTCGACAAGCTGGTGCTGCGGATCTTCGATGAGGAGGCGGACCTGCCCGTTTACCTGTTCGTGGACCGCAGCGCCTCCATGGCGTTCGGGGACCCTCCCAAGTTCGACTTCGCCCGCAAGATGGCCGGGGCGCTCTCCTACATCGGCTTGATGAATCACGACCTCATCTCGATCGTCTGGTACGGGAGGAAGATCGACGGGTGGATGGCGCCGAAACGGGGACGGAACCAGATCTTCCGGGCCTTCCGGTTCCTCGACGCGGGAGATACCGGCGGCGCGACCTCACTCTCGGCGTGTTTCCGCACCTTCTTCGGATCACGCCGGAAGCGCGGACTGGCGGTCGTGCTCTCGGACCTCATGGACGACGAGGACCTGCTGGGGGCGTTCGATGCCTGCCGCTACCAGAAACACGACATGTTCGTGGTGCAGGTGCTCACGCCGGACGAGATCGCCCCGGCGCTTCCCGATGAAGCGTTGCTCACCGACAGCGAAGACGGCTCCGAGCGCCGGGTTCGGGTCACCCCGAGGCTGCTCGACCGCTACCAGAGAGCGCTCGCCGAGCACCAGGAAAAAATCGAGGACTACTGCTCCCGCTACGGGTTCGGCTTCTGCGTGGCGAACAGCGGCGAGCCCTTCGAGGACGCCGTGATGGCGATCTTCAAGACCGACCGTTTCATCCGGTAGCAGGCACCTGAATGGGCTTTGGCGCCGCCCCGCTGCTGATCGCGCTCGGCGTCCTGCTGACCGCGGGGATCATCGTGGTGCTCTACTGGGTACGCCCGGAGCCCCAGCCGGTGGTGGTCCCCTCGAACCTCATCTGGCGCCGGGTCCTGGACGAACGCCGCCGCCGCGAGGACTTCTGGCGCTGGCTCGTTTCGCTGGCCATCGCGCTCCTGGCCGGACTCGCCGTGGTCCTGGCCGTGGCGCAGCCGCTTCCGGAGGGGACCGCCCGGGGCGGACGGACCGTGATCGTGATGGACACCGCCCCGAGCATGGCGGCCTCGCTCCCGGGCGGCGGCACACGTTGGGAACAGGCGGCCGAGCAGGTACGGCGTATCCTGAGCGGGAGCACCGAGACGAGCGAGTTCCTGCTGCTCGACACCGCTGGAGACCGGGGCGGCCGGTCCTTCATCGGCCGCCGGGAGGCGCTTGAGGCGCTCGAGGCACTGGGTCCGGTGCATGGCCGGGAACACCGCTTCCCCGATGTCGCCGACCTTGTCGGATCGGGTACGGACGGTGCTTCGGCAGCCGACGTGATCTTCGTCGGTGACGGGGTGCATGTATCGGAAGCACCCGAGGGCGTCCGGCGCCTCTCCGTCTTCGAACCAGTGCCGAACGCCGGGATCACGGCGTTCGATGTCCGCCCGCTGCCGTCGGATCCGGGCCGCTTCGAGGCGTTCATCGAGGTCGTCCGGCATCCGGCCGGCGAAGAGGACGCGGGGGTCGTGGTCCTTCAGATCGACGGAGCGGGCGGCGCCTCCGCGCGCCGGACGCTCCGGCCCGATCCTGGCACGCCGCTTGGCGAGACGGTGCCGCTGACCGGATTCGTCGCCGGACCGGTCCGCGCCGTGATCGCGATCTCCGGCGAGGACGGCTTGCCGGCCGACAACGTGGCGCACGCCTACATCCCGGCGCGGAACCGGCTGCGGGTGCTCCTTGCCGGGGGACCGAACCCCTTCTGGGAGGCGGCGCTGCGGCTCGACCCCCGGGTCAGCCTGACCGTGGCGCCCCCGGGACCCGAAGCTCTGGCCGATCTCGATGCCGGCTCCGTGGACCTGGTCGTCGTCGAGGGCGCGCCGCCGCAGGCGATGCCGCCGGTGCCGGTGCTCTTCGCCGGGGCCGGAAGCGCCGGGTGGCTCCCCTCACGCCTCGGGGGCGAGGCGGCCGACGCGGGGGACGAAGACGGAACCACGGTCATGCTCCCCGTAGTGCGGGGGCATGCGGAACACCCGCTCCTCCGGGACCTCAACTTCGAGGACGCGCTGGCCAGGGACGTGGAGGCGTTCGATGCGGCGTCGCTCGGGGACCGGGGTCCGTGGAGGCTGCTGCTCGGCGACTCGCGTCTCGGGCTGTTGGCGGCGCGTGAGAGTCCCCTGCGCGGCCTGGCGTTCGCTTTCCCGATCGCCCGGTCCAATCTGCCACTCCAGGCGGATTTCCCGTTATTGCTCTCCCGGGCCCTGAGCTGGTTGACGGACGTGGAGGTTCGCCGCGTCGGGCTGGGGCAGGCCCGGGTGGCGATGGCCGCCGGCGCCATCTTCGATGCGGAAGGCCGGGAGTTGCCGTCGCGGCGATTGGGCTCCGAGGTTTCCTTCGACGCCAGCGAGCCTTCCCTTTACTACGCCGCCGGAGGCGGGCGTGAGATCGTGGTGGCGGCCAGCCTGCTCGATCGGCGCGCCTCGAATCTGAACCAGTCCGCGTGGGCCGGGGAACCACCGGCTTCGCTGGCGCCGGCGGGAACCGTCGCGAGCGCCCTCTGGCCGATCCTGGCGCTGTTCGCGCTCTTGCTGATCGTCGCCGAGTGGGTCGCCTTCCACCGCCACGCCACGGTCTGAGCGCATGACGGTCCGGACCCGGATCGCTCCCTCGCCCACCGGCGATCCCCACGTCGGGACCGCCTACCAGGCCCTCCTCAACTACGCCTACGCCAGGAAGCACGGGGGCGCCTTCGTGCTCCGGGTCGAGGACACCGACCAGGCGCGTTCCACCAGGGCGTCCGAGGTCGCCATCCTCGGTTCGCTGCGTTGGCTCGGGCTCGCCTGGGACGAGGGCCCCGACGTTGGCGGCCCCTTCGCGCCCTACCGTCAGAGCGAGCGGGTCGAGGCGTGCCGGGAGGTGGCCGAACGGCTCCTCACCGGAGGGAAGGCGTATCGGGACTATGGGGAGGATGCCGGCGGGGCCTACGCCATCCGGCTCCGGACCCCGGAGACGGGGCGGATTGCGCTTCCCGACCGGCTCCGGCAGGGCCTGTCGAAGGACTGGGAGTCGGTGGACGATCCGGTGCTGCTCAAGTCCGACGGTTTCCCGACCTATCACCTCGCGAACGTCGTGGACGACCACCTGATGGAGATCACGGACGTGATCCGCGGCGAGGAATGGATCGCTTCGCTCCCCAAGCACCTCCTGCTCTACGAGACCCTCGGGTGGGAGCCCCCCTCCTTCTGGCACGTCCCGCTGCTCCGGAACAACGACCCGAACCGCACCAAGCTGAGCAAGCGGAAGAGCCCGACCTCGATCGACTTCTACCGGCAGGCGGGTTTTCTGCCCGAAGCGCTCCTCAACTTCCTGGGAATGCTGGCCTGGACCCGGGCCGAGGGAGAGGAGAAGTTCACCCTCGACGCGTTCGTCGAGCACTTCGAGCTCGGGTCGCTCTCGCTGGCGGGCGCCGTCTTCGACACCGAAAAGCTGGCGTGGCTGAACGGCCGCTACCTGCGGGAGGACTACGACCCGGCGGAACTCGCCGGCCTGCTGCGCAACTGGCGTTTCGACGACCGCACCCTCGAGACCGCCGCCGGGCTGGCGCAGCCCCGGTTGCGCACGCTCGGAGACTTCGGGCCGTTGGCGTCGCTCTTCTTCACCGATGAGACGCCCCGCGATCCCGACACCCTTGCCGGAGGCCTCGAGCCAGCCGAAGTCGCGGAATGGCTTCTTCTCGCGGAATGGGCGCTGGAGGATCTTCCGGAGTTCACCTCGGACGCGGTCCACCGCGCGCTCCGCGCGCTCTCCGAGTCGCTCGGAGTGAAGCTCAGGAAGCTCACCCGCCCGCTCTACGTCGCCGTCAGCGGTTCGGCGTCATCCACCCCGCTCTTCGGGTCCATGGTCCTGCTCGGCAGCGCGATGACCCGCGTGCGCCTGCGCCGCGCCCGCGCGGCGCTCGGCGGCGTTCCCCGCCGCCGCGAGAAGGAACTGGAAGCCGCCCATCGCGGGCGGCCCTGAAGCTCGGAGCGCCGGCCTCCGGCCGGCATCGCCCCAGTTCTCCCGGTGGGGGCGCGCAGCGAGGCGAAACCGCGTCCAGCGAATCTGCCTGAAGCGCGGCGGCGCCGGCATCCGCCCGTTTCAGCGGATGTCCCAGCGATGCAGCCGGGACACGTCCTTCACGTAGATCCGGTCGCCGGCCACCGTAGGCTGCGTCCAGGTCTCGCTGTCGGCCACCTCATAGCGCCGGATTTCCTCGAGTCCGGCGCGGCTCGCCTCGAACACCACGAGCTCGGCGTCCTCCTGCAGCGAGAAGACGATGTTTCCCGCCCGCACCAGCGCGGCGTTTTCGGCCTGCCGCGGCGTGCTCTCCCAGAGCGCTTCCCCGGAGTCGAGGTCGAGCGCGAAGTACTGGCCGCGTTTGAGGTGCGACAGCCCGAACATCACTCCGTCCCGGACCACCGGGTTCGCCATGTGGAGGGAGTAGTCCCTGGTACGCCAGACATCCTCGGTCGTCCAGCCGTCCCCGCCCCCGACAACGCGGAAGGCAGTCACTCCGTTCCCCCTGCCGTTTTCGATCACGAGGTCCCGGTATCGGACGGGCGTCTGCGAGGTCGTGTCGGACTGGGTGGTGAAGGGCCGGCTCCAGAGCAGGGAGCCGTCGGCGACCGAGACACCCACGAAGTGTTCCTGGGTGAAGGTCACCACCTGCTCCACGCCGTCGAACTCGAACAGCATCGCAGAGCCGTAGGCCGGGCCGTCGCCGTCCCAGGACCAGCGGACGCCGCCGGTCTCCGCATCGAACGCCGTCAGCGCCCCGTCGTCGTGCCCCCCGACGTGGACGATGACGAGTCCGCCGTGAACGAGCGGCGAGGCGCTCGTGTGGTAGAGCGGCTCGACTCCGGTGCCTGGGACGTGCCAGAGCTGCTCGCCGCCGGCCGCGTCGAAGGCGGTTACCGATCCGGTCATGCCGTGGACGAACAACCGCCCGTCGGCGTAGGCGGGGGTTGACTTCGGTCCGGGACCGTGCCGCTGGGTCGCTGGGCTCATGTCGAACGGAGCGGGATACGCCGAACGCCAGCGGACCTCGCCCGTCTCCGGATCCATGGCGTAGAGGACCTCGTCCTCGCCCCAGCGGGCGAACTGGAACAGATTCCCGTCCACGAGGAGCGGGGTGGCGTAGCCGGTGCCGACATCGGCGGTCCATACCGGGGTCAGGGTTTCCGGCCAGGCGGCGGGCGCCTCGAACCCGGACACCGCGCCGTCGCGTGCAGGGCCCCGCCACTGCGGCCAGTCCTGCGCGCCGGCGCCGGCGGCGAACCCGGCCGCGAACGTCAGCAGCCATATCCTCATGCGCATCCTCGATTCCGACGCGCTCACGCGCCGGCCGGTATTGTCGCACCCGCCCGGAGGATGAAACCCCCATGTCCTTCCCGAAACTCCGGAACGCACTTTCCCTGCTTGCCGTCCTGACCGCCGCGTGTGGTCAGGAACGGCACGACGTCCTCATTCATGGCGGCCTCGTGTACGACGGCGGCGGCGGTGATCCGGTCACCGCCGACGTCGCAATCACGGGCGACCGCATCAGCTTCATCGGCGACGCCGACGCCGAGGGGCTGACCGCCCACGAGTCCGTGGATGCCACGGGCCACATCGTGGCCCCGGGTTTCATCGACATGCACGCCCATGCGCAGATCGGCGAAGACTGGGCCAAGGAGGCGCTGCCGTTTCTCTACCAGGGGATCACGACCGTCGTCCTCGGCGTGGACGGCGGCGGTTCTCCGGACGTGAGCGACACCTTGGCCGGCTGGGAAGCCAGCGGGATCGGAGTGAACGCCCTCACCTACGTGGGGCACGGCGCCGTCCGTCGCCGGGTGCTCGGCGAGGAGAACCGGGCTCCGAGCGACGCCGAGCTGGACGAGATGCGGGCGCTGGTGCGTCAGGGACTGGAGCAGGGCGCGTTCGGTCTTTCGAGCGGGCTCTTCTACATCCCGGGCTACTACGCAACCACGGAGGAGGTCATCGAGCTGGCCCGGGTGGCCGCCGGGTACCGGCCGGCCATCTATGACACCCACGACCGCGACCTGGGAGCGGCCTATCCGAGCTTCGGCTACCTCGCGTCCATCGAGGAAGCCATCCGGATCGGCGAGGAGTCCGGGACCAAGGTCATCTTCAGCCACTTCAACGCGCAGGGGGCCGCCAACTACGGCCGCGCGCCGGAAGGCGCCGCCCTGATCGACGAAGCGCGCGCCCGCGGCGTCACGGTCTCCGGGGCCCAGCACGTCTATACCGCCACGCAGTCCAGCCTGCGGGCCTACACCGTGCCCCGCTGGGCATCCGCCGGGGGACGCGACGCCATGCTCGAGCGGTTCGACGACCCGGACACCGCGCGCGTCCTCGACGAGGCCACCGCCGAGATGCTGGCCATCCGTGGGGGCGCGGACAAGATCCGCTTCTCCGACCCGCGTCCCCACCTGAACGGGCTCACCCTGGCGGATGTCGCCGAGGAGTGGGGCATTCCGGCCCCGGAGGCGGCCCGCCGGGTCCTCGCCGAGGGGAACGCTTCGGTGATGAACATCGGGCTCTACGATCCGGTGAACACCGGCTTCCTCGCCGAGCAGGACTGGATGATGACCTGCACCGACGGGCGCGACATCGCCCCCGGCACCGCGGTCGGCCATCCCCGGGTGTACGGCGCCTTCACCAAGAAGCTGCGCGACTACGTCCTCGACGAGGAGCGGATCTCGATGCCGTTCGCCATCCGGAGCATGACCGGCCTCGCCGCCGAGTTCCTTGAACTCGACGACCGCGGCTTCCTGCGGGAAGGCCTGAAGGCGGACCTCGCGATCCTCGATCCGGAGCGGATCCGGGACCGGGCCACCTACGACGAGCCGCACCAGTATTCCGAGGGCACAGTCCACGTCCTGGTCAACGGGGAGTTCGCGATCCGGGACGGCGCGCACACCGGCGCCCTCTCGGGCCGGGGTCTGCGGCCGGACCCGGTGGAATAGCGGCGCTTCGCGGCTCCCGCGTCTGACAGAATCCCGCCTCCCGTCAGGAGGATTCCTTCATGCGTAATCTGCGGTTCCCGGCCGTTTTGGCCGCGCTCTCGCTCGGACTCGGGCTCGTCGCCCTTGCCTACGCCCAGGGCGGCGCCAACGCCACCGAGCGCTACGGAGTCTGGCGGCTCCAGTCGGACAACCCGGCGCCCTACAAGAACATCATGACGTACGCGCCCCATGGCGACGGGGGCATGAGCATCGAGGTGGCCACCACGAACGCCGAAGGGAACACCTCGGTCTGGAGCTACGTCACGATGTTCGACGGAGTTTTCCGCCCGGTCGAAGGGATCGAGAATTCCGAGACGGCGGTCGAGATCGTGACCGAGCGAAGCACTCGCATTCTGAACGCCCGGAACGGCGCGGTGTACCAGGTGATCATCAACACCCTCTCCGAGGACGGCAACCGGATCGACAACGACTACGTCCGGGTGGATGCCGACGGGAAGATCACCCGGGTGACCCGCGCCACCTACAACCGAGTACAGGAGTAGCCGTGGCCGGCGGAACACTCACCTGGCGGTACCACCGTCCCGGTTGAATGAGCTGCAAGAAGACCCAGGAGTTTCTTGCGGCGAACGACATTGCGGACGGGGAAATCCAGAACGCCAACAAGGCCCCGATTCAGGGCGACGAAGCCCTCGCGCTGCTGGACGGCGTGAGCGAGCTGCTGGTCGCGAAGGGCCGGAAGGTGGAGCGGTTCGACCTCACAAGCCATCGCCCGGACGACGCCACGCTGAGCGGGGCGATGGTCGGCAGCTACACGAACCTGATCGACCTGCTGCTCGGGCGCTCGGGCAAGCTCCGCGCGCCCACGATGCGCGTCGGCGACCGGCTGGTGGTGGGCTACAACCAGGAGCTCCTGGAGCAGGTCTTCGGTTAGGTACCCGTCACTGCCCCAGCCTCCCCGTCCGGTGCGGCGAGACGCCTTCTCGGATCCGCCGGTTTCAAGGGCCTGAGCCCACCGGCGTCAGGAGAGGGGCTGCCAGAGGCCGATGACGTTGCCCTCCGGGTCCTTGACCTGGGCGTAGATGCCCATTCCCGGGATCTCCGCCGGACCCATGATGCACTCCCCGCCGGCCGCCTCCACGTCACGCGCGCGCTGCTCGCACGAGGGCACCTCGATCACGACGACCGGAGACCCGCTGCCTCCGCCCTCGCCCCGGGGGTACATCCCACCGTTGATGCCGCCGGCGGTGGTCGGGTTTCCCGCTTCGTCGATCGGGGTCGTGATCACGAAGGTGTAGGGCATGTCTCCCGGCACGTCGGAGACCTGCCAGCCGAAGACCTTCTGGTAGAAGTCGGTGGCGCGCGACTTGTCGCTGAACGGGATCTCGAAGTGGCAGACGCGGTCCATAGAGCTCCTCCTTGGAGTTGGAAAGGGTGTCGGATCACCCGAACGACCCGGGGGTCGATGTTGTTCCGTCCTTCTGTCCGCTCCCCGCGGGCCGTGAGCAGCACAAATCGGGGTCGGGAGAGGCGGCCGAACCCCGGTCGGAGCGCCGGCCTCCGGCCGGCATCGCGCGGGAGCGCGAAACCCGCGGTGATGGCGCCGCGCCATGGGAACCTGAGAGCCACAGTCGGCTCCGTGGGGGAGGCCGGTTTCGCCTCGCTGCGCGCCCCCACCGGGAGAACTGGGGCGATGCCGACCGGAGGTCGGCAATCACGACGTTCCAAACAGTGCCGGAAGATACCGTGCTGTGCCATTAGATCGCGCTATATCAACGTTTTATCGTGCTATACTGACCCTCCGGGAGCCAGTGCAGCCCGCTCGTTCCCGCCGATTTTGTGATACCCATTCGGTAGCTGTAGGAACCAGGAATCCCCCTCAGGAACGAAAAGCACATGATGGAACGACCTTACCGCCTCTCCGCTCGCTTCGTCGCCACCATCGAGCGGCCCGGACGCTACGGCGACGGGCGCGGCTCCGGCGGCCTCTCACTGCTGGTCAAGCACACAACCCGCGGCCAACTGGCCAAGTCGTGGGCGCAGCGCATCAGGCTGGACGGCCGCCAGCGCAACCTCGGAATCGGGTCCTGGCCCCACGTTAGCCTCGCTGAAGCGCGCGAGAAGTGCGCCCTGAACCTCGCCGCCCGGCGCCGGGGGGAGCTGGTGACCGGCCGGAAGCGGGCCGTCCCCACCTTCGAGGAGGCCGTCGAGAAGGTGATCGCGGTACACCGGGCCGGCTGGAAGGACGGCAGCAAGTCCGAGAAGGACTGGCGGACGACCCTCCGGGACTATGCGGTGCCGAGACTCGGCGGGAGGCCGGTGAACCGGATCACCACGTCGGAGGTGATGCAGGTCCTGCTCCCAATCTGGAACGAGAAGCGAGTGACGGCGCGTCGGGTTCGGCATCGGATCTCGGCGGTGATGCGGTGGGCAGTCGCGCAGGGCTACCGGGAGGACAACCCGGCGGGCGAGGCCATCGGTGCGGCGCTCCCAAAGAATGGATTCCGGCCGCGGCATCTTCCGGCGCTGCCGTATGCGGAGGTCGCAGCAGCCATCGAGCAGGTGCGCGGGTCGGGCGCGCATCCCGCGACGGTGCTGGCGTTCGAGTTTCTGGTGCTGACGGCGTGCCGGAGCGGGGAGGTGCGCGGCGCGCGGTGGGAGGAGACCGACCTTGAGGCGCGGGAGTGGCGCATTCCGGCGGAGCGGATGAAGACGGGCCGGGAGCACCGGGTTCCGCTCTCCGCGAGAGCACTCGCGGTGCTCCGCGCGGCCCGTGGTCTGGGGAACGGCTCGGGCGTTGTGTTCCCGTCGGCGCGAGGTGGCCGGCTTTCCGAGATGGCGATCTCGAAGATGGTCCGGGACCTCGGCATCGGGGCGGTACCGCACGGGTTCCGGTCGAGCTTCCGGGATTGGGCGGCGGAGTGCACGGACGCGCCGCGTGAGGTGTGCGAGTTGGTGTTGGCCCACGTGAACACGAACCGCATCGAGGCGGCCTACCGGCGCACCGACATGTTCGAGCGGCGCCGGGCGCTCATGGAGCAGTGGGCCGCATTCCTGGCCGGGAGCGG
>VXWI01000106.1 GCA_009835985.1 Acidobacteriota bacterium
GAGCACGGCCCCGGCCACCGGCCCGGACGGGGTTCCGGAGTCAGCTCTGGAGCGGATTACGGGTCTTGAGGTTCGGAAAGCGGCCGAAATCCCGGTCGGCGGTCCAGAACTCGGTGGCGCCGTGGTCCAGGCAGAGGGCTGCGATCCGGGCGTCGTGAACCATGGGTCCCCTGACGCGTCCGGTCTCAAGTTGCTGCCGCAGGATTCCCCAATGAGCGCCGGTCTCGGTGAGCAGTTCCGCGACGGGGGACTCAAGCCATGCCTCTACCTGTTCGGTGGCCTCGACGATCGTGGAAGGCGGCTCGTAGATGCGTGGATGGGTCACGATCGCGAGGAACTCGTGAACGCATGCCCACGGCAGCCCCCAGCTCACTCTTCCCTCGGCGAGCGACTGAATGGCTGACCGGGCGGGCCCGTGCCATTCGGAGTCGCCGCGGTGGGCGTAGACCAGGATGTTGGTGTCGGCGACGATCAACTGCCCCGCCCCTCGTAGATGGATGCGCGGATGCGTGACCAGTCGGCGTCCCGGTAGGGCGCTTGAAGGCCGTGCCCGGTGACGCGCCGGTCTCGAAGGCGGAAGCGTTCCCGTCCCCGGTCAGCGCTCATGGCGAGACGTAACCCGCGTTCGATCAGCGAGCGCAGGGTCAGGCCCTCTCGGGCTGCATAGGTCTTCGCGGTTGCGGCGAGATCGTCAGACAGTTCTACGGTTGTCTTCATACGGGAACCCATATTCTATCGTATGGGTTACGCGCTCACAAACACGGATACCGGTTCCGCGCCGGAGCCCTACTCGACCGGCTGGCCGACCCGGATCACCTCGGTTCCCGCGCGGATAACGATGGCATCGTCCACCACGGCGAATCCGGTAACCGGGGCGTCCACCGAGAGGTGGTTCGTGGCGACCACCTCCGGCGCTTCGGCGGACGCGCGGAGCACCTGGGTCACCCCTTCCTGCGTGAAGAAATACACGTGGTCCTGATGGCCGAGCGGCGTCGCCCAGGTCGAAGCGGGCAGCCGGTGGGTCCACTGGACGGCGCCCGATTCCGGCGCCAGACAGCGGGCGGCCCCGGCGGGGTTCACCCAGTAGACACAGTCACGGTAGAGGAACGGGGAGGCGAAGTTGGAGGCCGACCCGGCGTTCCAGACCAGGCTCGACGGACCGAGCGCCCCGGTCCCACCGCGCCGGATCGCCAGGTTCGCTTCGACCGCCAGTCCGCCGACGATGACCAGGTCCCGGGTGACCGTGGGGGAGGCAACGTTGTTGCCGTCCAAATCCTCGTAGACCCACAGGCGCTCCCCGCTACCGGCATCGAAGCCCTCGATCCGTCCCGAAGCACTCACCACGATCTCGTCGCCGGACGGCGCCAGCACCGGGGTGCTCCAGGCGACCCCGGGCTCACGGTCGGTCTTCCACCGGTTCTTCCCCGTGATCGGGTCCACCGCGAGCAGGTACGAATAGGTCCTGCGGGCGAGCAGTACCACCACTGCGCTGTCGGTGAGCAGCACCGAGTTCCCGACGCCGTGGTTGCCGCCCACCGTGCCGTACTCGGCGCCCAGCGTCCGGCGCCAGACGGTCTCCCCGTCGTGGGTCAGGGCCATGAGATCGCCGCTGGCAAAGAAGGCGTACAGCCGTTCGGCATCCACCGCCGGGGTCGGGGCGCCCTTCGACACGTAGTCGTTCCATTCGAACTCTTCGGCCGCCTCGAACGTCCGGCGCCAGCGTTCGGCGCCGTCCTCGAGTCCGAGGGCGGTGACGTGGATCGTCTCCTTCATCGCACCTTCGACCGAGGTGAGGAACACCGTGCCGTCCCAGATCACCGGGCTCGACTGACCGAAACCGGCGGTTGTCGCGCGCCAGGTCACGCTCTCGTCGTTCCAGGTCAGCGGCAGCCGGGCGGCCCGGCTCACGTTCACGTCCATTCCGCCCCGAAAGCCCGTCCAGCGGGTGGCCCCCCGGGCCGGGTCCACGTCGCCGCCGTTGTGGGCGGCTGCGGCGCCGGCTACCGCCAGCGTCAATGCGGCGGCGAGGGCGCCGCGGAACGTCTGCAGAACGATGAGAGTCATGGGATTCCCGACGGCACAATGAAATCGAGTGTCACTTTCAGTATAGGGGACGAGATGTTCGGGATGGCGGGTTGTTTCAGGAGGATCACACGATGCCAGAGGGATGGCTGCCGATGGGATGTACGCTGCGGTTTCGCCAACTCCGAGCCGTCATGATCCTTCCGCCGGTACCGCGATGAAGGTCCATCGTTCGTCCCACCGCCTCCGTCGGCTCTGCCCGATTCTTGGGGCCCTGCTGGCGGCCGGCCCCTCCATGGCCGGTCAATCCCGACCCCCCAACCGGATCACCGTCGCCACCTGGAACATCGCCTGGTTCGGGGACGGGATCCGCGACGGGGTGCTTCGGGGCAACCAGCGCGGCGGCCGTTTCCTGCGGGACGAGGCCGATCTCGAGCGGCTCCGGGGCGTCGTGTCGCGGCTGGCGGACCTCGATGTCGAAGTCGTCGGGCTTCAGGAGGTGGAGAACGCGGCCGCGGTCCGCCGGATCTTCCCGGAGGAAGACTGGGACCTCTCCCTCTCTACCCGCGAGACCGACCCGGAGTGGTCCCAGCGCACCGCCATCGTCGTGCGCCGCGCCGCGGGCTGGCGTGTCGAACGGCATCCGGACGTCGTCGAGTGGTCCCCGCAGGGCCGCGACCGGCACGGGGTGGACCTCACGCTCATCCGGGGCCAGGAGCGGGTCCGGGTGCTCACCCTCCACTTCCAGTCCGGCTGCAACGCCGAACCGCTTCGGTCCCCGGAGCCGCGGTGCGGTTTCCTGCGGATGCAGTTTGCCGTCCTCAAGGGCTGGCTCTTCGAACGGATGGCGGAGGGGGTCCCGACCGTGGTGGCCGGCGACTGGAACCGGTTCCTGTCCCGCCCGGGCGACGAAGCCGCCGCCGGCCTGCCCGGGGGGCCGCGGGTTCTCCCGTCTCCGGGCAGCGCTCCCGCGTGCTGGGACGGGTACTTCGATCACTACGTGGACCACATCGTGGCCTTCGCTCCCCGGGGGCGGGAAGTCGCTCCCACCGCGTTCGAAGAGGTGCTCTACGGAGCGCCCCGGTCGGCGCGCGACCGGCTCTCCGACCACTGTCCCCTGGTCGCGACGCTCGGCTTCACAGCGCCGAACTAGACCCGCTCCGCAGGAAAGCAACAACAGTTAAGTTTCTGCTTGAAGTACGGGCCGCGGGCTGTCGTACACTGGCCGATTCTGTCCCGCCCGGCCCCTTCTTTCCGTCTCGAAGCCACGCTGGCAACCGCCGGGCATCTGCACTTCTGGGCGCCGGGCGTGCCGCCCGACGAGCTCTCCGCGTGGCTCAGCCAGCGGGCGGGGGACCGCTGGCCTGCGGCGGGGCCCGCCGCCTTCGAGTCCGGTTCGCCGGATTCCGGTGGTCCCGGACTCACGCTGGCGCCGCTCGAAGCCGCGGCCACGCTCGCGGCCTGCGCCCCGCGCGAGGGCGATCCCGATTTCCGGTCGGCCTCGCTTCGTTTCTGGTCCCTGGCCAGCCGCTTCCTGCTGGGGCTGTTGTCCCGCGGCCGCTTCCGTCCCACCGTTCACCGCAACGGGAGTGACGGCGCTGCACTCTGGCGGGCGGATCTGAGCTCCCAGCAGCGGGAACTCGACGCCCTGCGGCTGGCGGCGCCGCCCACGGCCCTCGGCGGCCTCGATGCGGAGACAGCCATCAGCGGCTATCTGGTGGCGCTCGGCGACAGCGTCATTCGCGACGCGGGGCGGCGTCTCGGCTGGTCGCCGGGGGCGGCGGGCGTCCCGGAGGACCGGCGGGAAGTCATCGAGCGCGTCCTCGATGACCTCTTCTCGGGCGCCTCCGGCGGACTGGATGGTGAGAGCACCGAAGCCCTCGGGTGCGTGGACAACGCGCTCGGAGGTGGGACGGCGGACCCGGACGCCGGAGCGGTCGGAAGCGCCCGGCTGGTCTTCCTGCTCGAACCTCCGGCCGACGAGTCCGAGACGACGCCGGCTGCGACCGACCCCGACGCACTCCGGTGGCGGATCCGCTTCGGGCTCGTGATTCCCGCGGACCCCGGCGCGCGAGCGGCGAACGTGGACGGTGCGGCCGCCGCCGCGGGGGTGCTCGCGCCGCTCGGCGAAGTCTGGAACGCGGGTGACGCGGCGGCCAACCTCCGCCGCTTCGGGATCGCCGACCCGGCGATCCCGCTCCTCGAGAACCTGGGCCGGGCGGCGCGCGCCTGCCCGTTGCTCGAGCGCGGCCTCGAGTGCCCGGGCCCCGAGGATGTCCGGGTCTCGGCCGCCGAGGCCTACGAGTTCCTCCACGAAGGGCAGGAAGCGCTGGCGGGCCAGGGTTTCGAGGTTCGCATTCCGCCCACCCTCGCCGGGCGGCGCGGGCGGAAACCGACCCTGCGGCTCACCGTGCGGCCGGACTCCGGTCCCTCCGGTGCGGTCCCGCGCACGGTACGAGCGGCGGAACTGGGCGGGTCCGCTCCCGACGGCGGCGTTGGCCTCGACGCGCTGGTGAACTACTCGTGGCAGGTGGCCATCGACGATCACACCTGGACGCTGGACGAGTTCCGGCGGCTGACCCGCGGAAAGCGGCGGCTGGTGCGGGCGAGCGATGCGTGGGTCGAACTCGACCAGGACGCCGTAAACCGGCTTTTCACGGAAGCGGCGCGCCGACGGGCGCACGCGGACCGGTCTCCGGTGCTGCGGGACGCGCTTCGCGAGCGGCTGCGGCTCGCTTCGCCGGCGCCCGACCTCTTCGAGCCGGAGGAGAGGGTGCCGGTCCTGTCCCAGATCGAGGGCGAGGCCTGGATCGGGTCGCTGTTCAACGCCCTGGAGGCTGCCGCGGAGGAGCTGGGCCCGCTCGACCCGCCGTCCGGTCTGAGGACGGAACTCCGGCCGTACCAACGGGTCGGCTACGGCTGGCTGCGCCTGCTGGCGGACCACGGCCTCGGCGGCTGTCTCGCCGACGACATGGGACTCGGAAAGACCTGTCAGGCCCTCACCTTCCTGCTCGGGGAGCAGGAGGCGGGCCGCCTGACCCGGCCGTGGCTGCTCGTGTGCCCCAACTCCATCGTCGCCAACTGGAGGAAGGAAGCCGAGCGCTTTGCGCCCTCGCTGCGGCTCCACGTCCGCCAGGGCGCCGGACGCTCGCGCGGCGCCGAGCTGTCGCGGGCGCTCGAGGAGTGCGACCTCGTGGTGTGTTCCTTCGGGATCACCCACCGCGACTTCGACCAGTTGCGGGACGTGGAGTGGGGCGGCCTCATCGTGGACGAGGCCCAGAACCTGAAGAATCCGGGGGCCAAGCAGACCCGGGCGGTGCGCCGGCTGAAGGCGCCGATCCGCTTCGCGCTCACCGGCACGCCGCTCGAGAACCGCCTCACCGATCTCTGGTCCATCATGGAGATCCTCAACCCGGGTTTCCTGGGTCCGGAACGCACCTTCCGGCGGACGTTCACGGCGGCGGTGGAAGGCGCCCAGGATCCGGAGGCGACCGAGGAACTCCGCCGGCTCGTCCGCCCCTTCATCCTGCGTCGACTCAAGACCGACCCCAAGGTCATCCGCGACCTGCCCGAAAAACACCAGACCCGGGTCTACTGCAATCTCACCGTCGAGCAGGCTTCGCTCTACCAGGCGGCCGTGGACCAGTGCCTGGAGCGGATCGAACGCAACACCGGCTTCGCGCGGCGCGGCGAGATCCTGCGCACCCTGACCCGCCTCAAACAGATCTGCAACCACCCCGAGAACTTCCTGGCCGCCGGCGGCTTGCTGGCGGGACGTTCGGGAAAGCTGACGCGCCTCGTCGAGATCCTGACCGAGGTGGTACAGCAGGGGGAGCGGGCCCTGGTGTTCACGCAGTTCGCGGAAATGGCGAAGTTGCTGACTCCCTATCTCTCGGAGGTGCTGGCTGCCGAGATCCCGGTGCTTCACGGGTCGGTCTCGCTCCGGGAACGGGACGCCATCGTGACCCGGTTCCAGGAAGCGGCGGATCCGCCTCCGGTCCTCGTGGTCTCGCTCAAGACCGGCGGCTACGGCCTCAATCTCACCCGGGCGAGCCACGTGGTGCACTACGACCGCTGGTGGAATCCCGCCGTCGAGAACCAGGCGACCGACCGGGCGTTCCGGATCGGCCAGAGCAAGCGGGTCCTCGTCCACAAGTTCCTGTGCACCGGCACGCTGGAGGAACGCATCGCCGACCTCCTCGAGCGGAAGTCCGCGCTCGCGGAATCGGTGATCGGGACCGGAGAGGGCTGGTTGACGTCGCTGTCCTCCGAGGCGCTTCAGAACGTGCTCGTGCTCGATCCGGAGGCGGTTGCCGAATGAGCGAAGGACTGCCGTGGTGGGCGGCGGACTTCCTGAGAGCCTCGAGGAACGGCGCGGAGGGGCGCGCCCGGGGCCAGGTGAACGTGGTTCCCGGGCGAGTGCAGGCCCTGGTGGAGGGCCGCGGGTTCCGTCCGACCGAGGTCCTGCTGGAGACGCCGGTCCTGGACCGGCGGCGGTGGAGCGCCTTCTTCGAGGTCTTTGCCGACCAGGCGCTCTATCCCGCCGCGCTCTTCGCGGGCTACCTGCCCCGATCGGCCAAGTCGGTCCTCGCCCGTCGGGGAGTGCGGCTCGTGCCCCCGCCCAGCCGCCTCACCCTGGGGCCGTACAACTGTCCTTCCGAGACCCTCGCGCGGGCCCTGCTCCTGATTGCCGATCATTTCGCCGCCGACCCGTTTCGGCTCCTGCTCTTCCGCGGCGCGGACCGGCAGTCCGTGACCACCGGCATCGCCCGGCGCTGGAAGGCGGGCAGCGTCCGCCGGCCGGCGATCGAACTCGACGAGCTGAGCGAGATCCTCGATCGGTCACCGGACCCGGAGGCCGATTCCCTGCTGCCGGTAGTGCAGAGGGCGGAAGCCTTCCGCGACGATCCGATCCTGCGCGGGAACCTGGCGCGGCTCTACACAAAGGTCTCCGAGCGCGCGGCGGCCGTCACCCCACGCTCCCGCCCGGAGGATTAGCGGTCGGGCGCTAATCCCACTCCCACCGTTCCCCCGCCCGGATGGTGTCGCGCCGGGCCAGGAAGTAGGCGAGGCCGAGGCAGTAGGGGGAACGCCGGTCTCCAGACCGGCACCGCGGCGCTCCGCGCCGCGCACGTCCCAACCCCACCAGGACAAGGCGACACACCCCGCGAAGAGGATGTGAAAAGCGGAGGGGTGACACAAAGGGTGGGAAAGCCGATTGA
>VXWI01000019.1 GCA_009835985.1 Acidobacteriota bacterium
GGCGCTCCGAACTCAAGCCGTTCTCGCCGTTTTCATGCCCGGCGGGGTGTGCAGGAAGACCGATCATGGCGGTTTCTCCCGGTGGGGGGGCGCCGTGCGTGCCGGCTGAAGCCGGCGTTCCCAGCCGTTTCCGCCATCGGGGTCGGTGAAAGGATGCGGTTTCGCGGCCGGTGGCCGCGATGCCGGCCGGAGGCCGGCGCTCCGAGCCGGGAACGGGTCCCGCCGGCGCGCGTTCTGACATCGGGGAGAATTGAGGCGGATCGACGCGGATGTTCCACGAGTTCAGTGAAGCGCTGAAGAGCCTCTCGAAGCGGCCGGGGTTCGCGCTCCTGGTGTGCGTACCCCTCGCCCTCGGGATCGGCGCGACTTCGACGGTCTTCTCGGCGGTCTATGGGGTACTGCTGAAGGCGCCCGACTACCACGAGCCGGAACGCCTGATGCAGGTGTGGGAACGGCGGCCACGCCTGCCGATGCCGGACGAGGTGGCGGCGTTCTCCACCGACCACTTCCGCCGCTGGCGGGACGCCAACACGGTGTTCGACGGGCTCGCGATGTACGGCGACCGTCCCGTGGCCTACCGCGGGCTTGCGGAAGCGCCGGGCGAGCCGCGCCCGCTGTCCGCCGAGCAGGTCTCACCCGAACTCTTCGAGATCCTCGGGGTGCCTCCCATGCTGGGACGGGCGTTCCGTCCCGAGGAGGCGATCCCGGGCCGGGACGCGGTGGTGATGCTGAGCCATGCGTTCTGGCGGCGCGAGTTCGGGGGCGACCCGGGCGTCCTGGGGCGGGCCCTCAGTCTCAACGACCGGAGCTTCCAGATCGTCGGCGTCATGCCGCCCGGCTTCGGCTTGCCGATCCCGACCACCGAGATCTACGTCCCCTACCCGACGGAGCCGCCCGCCGACCTCCAGCCAGGCCAGGTCCGGCTCGAGCTGGTCCAGGTGGTGGGCAGGCTGCGCGACGGCGTCGCCATCGAGGCGGCCGAGGAAGAAGCCGCGGCGCTCATCGCCCGGTTGAGCGAGGAGAGCGACATCCAGCGGATGCTGAACGAGGGAGTGAGCGTGCACCTCGACTCGTTCACCGAGCGTTCGACGCGCCGGATCCGGCAGCCGCTCATGGCGCTCTTCGGGGTCACCCTGCTCGTGCTGCTCATCGTCTGCGGGAACGTGGCCAACCTGCTGCTCACCCGCGCCGCCTGGCGGGAACGCGAACTCGCGGTGCGGAGCGCGCTCGGCGCGGGACGGTCGCGCCTGCTGCGCCGGCTGCTCGCCGAGAGCGTGATCCTGGCCGCCGTCGCCGGAGCCTTTGGCGCGCTCCTGGCGGTGGCCGGGGCCGGCCTGGTGCGTTCCCTGACGGTCCTCGGCCTGCCCGAGCTCGCGGCGGCGAGCGTGGACCTGCGGGTCGCCGGCTTCACCTTCGGGGTCGCCGGGCTGGCGGCGCTCGTGTTCGGGACACTGCCGGCGCTGAAGGCGTCTTCGCGCGACCCGGCGGCGGCGCTCGACGCCTCGGCGCGCGGCGAATCCGCTCCGCTCGGCGGGAGTTCGCGCGGTCTGGGACACCGGGGCCTCTTCGCGGCTCTCCAACTCGCGCTGGCGCTCCCGCTGCTGATCGGCGCCGGCCTGCTGACCCGGAGCTTCCTGGCCCTGGTGAGCGCCCCACCGGGGTACGAGCCCCAGAACACGGCGGTCTTCGATGTCCAGGTGGCCGCCGACCGCTACCCGGACGCCGCGGGGCAGACCGCGCTGTTCGACCGGGTCCGCGAGTCCCTGGCCGCCGTTCCCGGGGTCACTCACGCCGGCGTCGTGGACACGCTTCCGCTGAGCGGCGAGCGCGCCATCATCGGCTTCCAGCGCATCGGCGAGGCGCCGGTCACCGATCCCAACCAGGTGCCGCGCGCCCTCTTCCGCCGCGTGTCGCCGGGGTACTTCCAGGCCATGGGGATTCCGCTCCGGGAGGGGCGGGCGTTCGACGAGAGCGACCGCACCAACCCGGGCGCGGTGTCCGTCGTGAACGAGAGCCTCGTCCAGCGGTACCTGTCCGACCCGCCGGTCGGACTCGAGCTGGCGGGCATGGGAGCGATCATCGGAGTGGTGGGCGACGTCTACGAGGAGGGAGTGGACACTCCGCCCGAGCCGATCCTCTACCGCCTGGACGGCGACGAACGGATGCCGGGCGGCGGAGACGTCATCCGGAGGAGCGTGGTGCTCCGGCACGCGCCGGGTGCCTCCGTCCTGGAAGCCGCCACCGTTCGGCTCGAGGAGGTCGATCCGGAACTCGCGGCGTTGAACCCACGCACGCTGGGAGAGCGCATCCGGGAATCGGTCGCCCAGCCCCGGCTCTACGCGATGCTCCTCGGCGCCTTCGCCGCCGCGGCGTTGCTGCTCGCCGCGTGGGGCGTCTTCGGCGTCGTCGGGTTCCAGGCGAACGCGCGGGTCCCGGCGCACGGGGTGCGCATGGCGTTCGGCGCCACCCCGGCGGACATCCGCCGGCTGGTGCTCCGGGACGCGCTGCGCATTGCAGCCTTCGGGCTCCTCCCGGGACTGCTCCTCGCCTTCGTGCTCGTGCGCGTGGCGGGCAGCGAACTGAGTCCCCTCCTCTTCGAGATCACCCCGCTCGACCCAGTGGTCTACGCCCTGGTGCCGCTGTTGCTCCTCGCCGCCGTGCTGGCAGCGGCGCTTCAACCCGCCACCACCGCCTCCCGCCTCAACGTGGTGCAGGCGCTGAGGTCCGAGCACCCGCAGGCGCGGAAGAGCTGGTTCGCCTGACGCCTCCCCGCACGCCGGCCCTGGGGCCGGAGGCGGTCCCGATCAGCCGAAGGTGTTGCGGATTCGCGCCGACTGCCGGAAGTACTTCGTCCAGACGATCGCCCAACCGCACGAGAATGCGACGACCCCGGGGAGTATGGTCGAGATCGTCGGCAACGCGGCGACGTCCGGCCCTTGAGCCAGGAACGGAGAGATCAGGACCACCAGGGCGCGGAGCGTCATCAGGCCCGCGGTCATCCACAACATTCCGATGTTCCAGCGCGGCGCGCCCGGTGACCTCGCGGCAAGAAGCCAGAGCGGAACCAGGAAGATGAGGAAGATGGCGATCATCGGAACCAGGGGGTAGTCCGAGAACAGCCCGGACAGCCCCACGGCATAGAGGAACATGAGGGGAATCGAAGCGATGAGATACAGCAGGAGCCAGCCCCCGACGCCCTTCGCGTTGGCTCTCCCTGGCATCAGGTTGCCATTGTGATGCGGCGCGGGGCGCCGGTGTTCATTCAGGAGAACGTGTTTCTCACCCGTACGGACTCCCGGAAGTACTTGGTCCAGACGATGGCCCAGCCCAGCGAGAAGAGGACGATTGCGGCCAGCGACGCCCCGACCGCAAGCAGTTCGTCGCCAGCAGGAGACGCCCCGCCACCCGAAGGCAACACGAACACGCCCATCGAACGCAGGGCGATCAGGCCGGCCATGATCCACAACATGGCGATGTTCCACCTTGGAGCCCTCGGCGATCTCCACAGGATGAGCCACAGGGGAACCGAGAAGAAGAGGAAACCAGCGAGCATGAGGACCGGCGGGTAATCGAAGAAGGCTCCCGAGAGACCCACCGCGTAGACCATCATGGGAGGAATCGAGGCGAGCAGGTAGATCAGCAACCAGCCACCGATCCCCTTCACGCTGCGGTCGTTTTCCATCAAGGGACCCTCCAGCCTGGCTCGAACATCCGGCGATCGCCCGGCAATGCCGGCCGCGGGAAATCGATGCCGTCCGGGACAAACGATTGCCGGTAGGCGGAGGTTCCCCGGGGTCCTTCCGCTTGCGCGACCGACGCCCGGGGAACGTTCGCGGCGGGCCGCGCGTAGGAGCAGGCGGATGGAGAACGACCGATAGGATTGCGCCGCGTGTTGAAGTTACCGCGCGGCTGGCGGGTGCTGGCCGGGATCGGAGTGGCCGGAGCCCTGCTGCTGCTCCGCTACGGCGGGGGAGCCGGCGACGCGGACGAGGAAGTACCGGACCCGGAGAGCATCGTCTCCCCCTGTCCGCCGGGCGAGGGACCCGAAGGCGCGCTCTGCGGGGTCCTCGAGGTTCTGGAGAACCGGGCCGATCCCGAAGGACGGAAGATCGGCCTGAACATCCTGGTGCTCCCGGCGACGGAACAAAACGCCGAGCCGGATCCCGTGTTCTACCTGGCCGGCGGGCCGGGGCAGGCAGCGACGGAGCTGGCGCCGCTGCTCCGGAGTCTGGCGCCGGACCTCTTCCGGTACCGCGACTCCGTGTTCGTGGACCAGCGCGGCACCGGCGAATCCAACCCGCTCACCTGCGACTTCCTCGAAGAGCGGACCGGGTACTTCGACAGCATGCCCGAGGAGCTGTCGGAGGCCGACTGGCAGGACTGTCTCGACTCGCTGGACGCGAGCCCGGCGCACTACACGACGCCGGTCGCCATGGACGACCTGGAGGAGGTGCGGGTTGCCCTCGGATACGGACCCGTCAACCTCTGGGGCGGCTCCTACGGCACCCGGGCCGCCACCGTGTTCCTCCGCCGCCATCCGGACAGCGTGCGCAGCGTCGTCCTCGACGGCGTGGCGCCGGTGGACATGCGCATCCCGCTCCACTTTCCCGAAGACGGAGAACGGGCGCTGAACCTGCTCACCGCGGCCTGCGCGGGCGACCCCGCCTGCGACGCGCGCTTCCCCGGGCTCCGGAACTCCATCGAGACACTGCTGGCGAGCCTCGATCAGGATCCGCCCCGGGAATACCGGATCCGCCATCCGCGCACCGGAGACTGGGAGGAGGTTCCCATCAACCGCGAGCTGGTGGCCGGGGTTCTGCGGGCGGTGCTCTACAGCCCGCAGAGCGCTGCGCTCGTGCCGTTGATGGTGGAGAGCGCCCTCGACGGCGACTTCGGACCCCTGATGGTCTTCGCCGACCCGGTCGCCGGGCCCCAACTGGCGATCGGCATGTTCCTGTCGGTGCTGTGCGCCGAGGACGTCCCCTTCCTGACGCTCGACGAGGCCGCGGACGCCGCCGAGGAGAGCTTCGTCGGCGAACTCATGACCGAACAGATGCTCGAGGCGTGCGCCGTCTGGCCGCGCGGCGAACTGCCGGACGGCTATCGCGAACCGGTGCGTTCGGACGCGCCGGTACTCATCCTGTCCGGGGAGCTGGACCCCGTCACCCCCCCGCGCTGGGGAGACCACGCGGCGGCGACCCTCCCGAACTCACGGCATCTGGTCGTCCCGGGAACCGGGCACGGCACCCTCCGGGCCGGCTGCGCGACGCGGCTGATCGGCGAGTTCTTCGACAGCGCCGATCCGGCGGCCCCGGACGCGTCCTGTCTGGCCGGCGTCGCCCGGCCGCCCTTCTGGCGGTCGGCAACCGGTCCGGTGGATCCCAAACCGGGCACTGAACAGTGATCCTGGTCTCGGGTCTCCGCAAGACCTTCGGCGAGGTCGTCGCGGTGGGCGACGTGAGCTTCGCCGCGGAAGACGGAGCGATCACCGGGCTCCTCGGCCCGAACGGCGCCGGAAAGTCCACGACGCTGCGGATGCTCTACGGCCTGATGGCGCCGGAGGCGGGCGAGGTCGCGGTGGACGGGGTGGACGTGCAGCAGGACACGATGGCCGCACAGGAGCGGATCGGGGCCCTCCCCGACACCCACGCGCTCTATCCCCGGCTGACCGGCCGCGAGAACATCCGCTACTTCGCCCGGCTTCGCGGCATCCCGGCGGACGTGACGGAGGGCCGGCTCGACGAGTTCGTCCGGCTCCTGGAGATGGCGGACTTCGTGGATCGCCGCGCGAAGGGCTACTCCCACGGCGAGCGTTCGCGAGTGCTCCTGGCCCGGGCGCTCATCCACGAGCCCCGGAACGTCCTGCTGGACGAGCCGACGAACGGACTGGACGTGATGAGCACCCGCCGGATGCGGGACCTCATCCGGGAACTCCGGGACCGCGGCTGCGCGGTGCTCTTCTCGAGCCACATCATGCAGGAGGTGTCCCTCCTGTGCGATCACATCGTGATCGTCGCGGCCGGGCGGGTGGTCGCCGCGGGATCGCCCGGCGCGATCCGCGAGGCGGCCGGCTGCGAGGACCTCGAGGACGCCTTCGTGCGGCTTACCGGTCCAGCGGAAGAACCCGCGTAATGCGTAGCGCCGCCGTCGTCTTCCGGAAGGAACTCCTCGACGGGCTCCGGGACCGGCGCGCCTTCATCGCGGTCCTGGTCTCGATCAGCATCTTTCCCATCGTGATGCTGGTCATGGGCCGCTTCGCCGAGGGCATCCAGGACGAGCTCCGGAACATGGAGCTTCCCGTCGCCGGACAGGAGAACGCTCCCGCGCTCGTCGAGTGGCTCGCCCAGCAGCCGGGTCTGGAGGTGACCCCGGCCCCGGAGGACCCGGAGTCCGCGGTGCGCGACCGCGAGGCGGACCTGGTGCTGCGGATCCCGGCGGACTACCAGGAACGGTTCGCCGAGGGCCGGCCGGCGGAGCTGGAACTGGTCGCCGACAGCTCGCGGACCGCCGGGGGAGCCAAGGCGGGGCGGGTGACGCGGCTCCTCGAAAGCTACGGACAGGAGGTCGCCGCCCTGCGGCTGGTCAGCCGCGGGATCAGCCCGATGCTCATCCGCCCGGTCGCCGTGGAACGCGCGGAAGTCTTCAGTTCCCGGCGGCGCACCGCGTTTTCGGCGCTCGGTTTCATCCCGTTCTTCCTTTTGATGAACGCCTTCTTCGGCGGCATGCAGATCGCCTCCGACGCCATCGCCGGCGAGCGCGAGCGCGGGTCGATCGAGGCGTTGCTGCTGAACGCGGTCCCCGCGCGGTTCCTCATCCTCGGGAAGTGGGCGGCCGCGGCGGTGTTCGCGGTCTTCCTGACGCTGCTCGGCATCGGCACCTGCATCCTGGTGCTGCGCTTCATGCCTGGCGCGCTGAACATCTCGCCGAGCGTTACCGACTGGGGCCTGGTGGCGCTCATCGCGATTCCGCTCGCGCTCTTCTGTTCGGCGATCCAGGTGGTGCTCTCGACCTACGCCAAGTCCTACAAGGAAGCGCAGACCTACTTCGGGTACGTCGCCTTCCTCCCGATGATCCCCTTCTTCGCGGTCACCTTCAATTGGGTGGAACAGGGGACCTGGACCGCCTTCATCCCGATTCTGGGCCAGCACCTCATGATCCTGAACGTGATGGCCGGCGAGGCGGTGGCGGCCTGGGAGCTGGCGCTGGCCGGTCTGATCGCTCTAGGAGCGGCCGCGGCGCTGTTGCGGTTCGCTTCAGGCCTGTTCGTTCGCGAGAGCGTCGTCTTCGTCCGCTAGGAGCACCGCCACAGCCTGGATCCGGCGGCCTTCGAGGCGGTACTTGCGCTCGAAGTTGGACCCCGCAAGTTCTCCCGCGTTCGCCGAAGCGGGCGGTTCGTAGCGGCTGCGGACCAGCTTCGGCCGCGCCGCCAGCGCGTCTTCGATCTGGTCGAAGTAGTCCGGATCGTCGGTCACCACCCGGAGCGATGCTCCGGCGGCGAGCACCCGCTCGCAAGCCGTGAGGAACTCCGGCTGGATCAGCAGGCGGCGGTGCGCGTGCCGCCTTTTCGGCCAGGGGTCCGGGAAGTACATGTGCAGTCCGGAGACCGATCCCTCCGGCAGCGCGTCCAGCACTTCCCGGGCGTCCCCACGGACGATCCGGGCATTGGGCCGCTCCCGCCGCCGCACCCGGTCCGCGGCGTAGAGCCAGTAGCGGCGGGCGCGCTCGATTCCCAGGAACAGGGTGTCCGGGCGCAGCTCCGACTCGGCGACCAGGAACGATCCCTTCCCTGATCCGATCTCCACCTCGATGGGCGCCTCGTCCGGGGGAGGAGCGAACAGCCGCCGGGGATCGAAGGGTCGTTCCACCGTCTCCAGGTCGAATCCGTACCCCGCCGGATCGGCGTCCCGGCGGGTGCGCACGTGGCTTCGGCCCATGGCCGGGAGTCTCTGCGGGGTCCTCTCAGCGGGCGGGATCGCTCCGGCGCTGGGCGAAGAGCCACTCGTAGAGTCCCTCCTCGCGGTAGGCCGGAATCCAGGAGTCGTGCCGCACCCCGGGGTACTCCGTATACCGGGGCCGCCCTCCCGCCGCCTCGAGCGCGGCGACCATGCGCCGGGACTCCTCGGTGGGCACCCGGCGATCCTCCGCGCCGTGGAACACCCACACCGGGATGCCGGCGATCACCCGCGCGGTCTCGGCCCAGGGATTCTCCGGGTGCGTGGCCGACGGATGCCAGTCGGGCACGGGCATCCGCGTCCGCCGCGTGGTGATTCCGCCGCAGACCGGCACCAGCGCCGCAAAGCGCTCCGGATGGCGGTAGGCGAGAGCCCACGTCCCGTAGCCGCCGAGCGAGAGGCCGGTGAGATAGGTGCGCTCCGGATCGCCGCCGAACTCGGCGACCGCCGCATCGAGCGCGGCGAGCGCCATCCGTTCGATCTCGGGAGTCCCCCACCACGCGCCCCGTGGGGACTGGGGCATCACCACCAGCGCCGGGAAATCGGGCCGCTCGCGCAGCACCGCAGGCAGCCCGATCTCGGTCTGCCGCACCCCGTCGGTTCCCGTCTGCCCGGCGCCGTGGAGGAAGAGAATGACCGGGGGGTTCGTTTCCTCGCCGGCCAGCACGGCGGCGGGGACGAAGACCTGCCACGCGTAGTTCCTGCCGTCCATTTCGGTGGTCCGGGGGAGGACCCGCCCGGACGCGGCGATGGCCGCGGGCGCCGTCAGGAGGCTGAGGGCGAGACCGAGGAGAACGCCGCGCATGGCGGCGGATGCTACAGCGGGAACGGCCGGGAGGGCGCGCGGTCGTGATGGTCTATATCAAGATATACTGCACAACGCCCGCAGGAGGGATCCCATGCCAGAAGAAGTCGCCTATCGAGGGGTCGCCAAGGTCTTCTGGAACGGCCGCAGCCAGGCGGTGCGGCTGCCCAAGCCGTGTCGTTTCGATGCGCAGGAGGTGGAGGTGCTGAAGCGCGGGTCGGAGGTCATTCTGCGGCCCCGCGGCAAGGACTGGGACGCCTTCTTCGACTTGCCGAAGTCCGGCTCGTGGCCCGATCGGGAACAGCCGCCGCTTGACGAAGTGCCCGAGTTTCCGTGATCTTTTTCCTCGACACGGATGTCTGCGTTCACCTCCTACGGGGTGAACCGGCGCCTCGGGAGCGGTTCAGGCGACATGCGGAGGAAACCCGCCTGTCGGCCATCGCCTATGCCGAACTCCAGTTCGGGCTTGCCCGCTCGACCCGGCGCGCCAAGAACCGAGAGCGACTGGACGCCCTTTGCCGTGGACTCGACATTGTGCCGTTCGACAAGGACGCGGCAGCCCATTACGGCGAGATTCGGCAGGAACTCAGCCGGCGCGGTGAGCTGATCGGCGCGAACGACCTCCTGATCGCCGCGCATGCCCGCAGTCGGGACGCTACGTTGGTGACCAACAACGAACGCGAATTCGCACGCGTGCCGGGCCTGCGGATCGAGAATTGGCTGCGCCCCGACTGAGCCGGATTCCGCACGGATCGATCAGTAGACTCACTCCGACCAAGGAGCGTCCATGAGCATCGCCCAGGCCATCGCGGCGGAGTTCCAGGTGGAGGCCGCCGCCACCCGCAGGTTCCTCGAGCGGTTCGAGGACCGGCACGCCGACTGGCAGCCCCACGAGAAGTCCATGAGCGCGTCGCGGCTCGCGACCCACGTGGTCGAGTGTCCCGATTGGGCGTACACGATTCTGGGAGCGAATCGGCGCCGGCTTCCTCAAGCAGTTCGAAGGCCGCTCCGACGACGCGATGCGGGGCGCCTGGCGCCTGCTCCACGGCGACCGGGTCCTCATGGAGACCACCCGGGAGGCGGCGGTGCGCAACATCATCCTGAGCCACCTCGTTCACCATCGTGGTCAGCTCAGCGTGTATTACCGGCTGCTCGGGATCCCCGTTCCGGGTCCCTACGGCCCGTCGGCGGACGATCGGGACGACTGACCCCGCGGACGGCGCCGGCACTGCCTGCGGCCATCGGAGCCCATGAGCGCTGACCGGACCGCGCTCGTCCTCGGCGCCGGCGTCATCGGCCTGTCCTGCGCCTACTTCCTGCGGCGCGCGGGCTGGGAGGTCACCGTCGTCGACCGGGCCGAGCCCGGACACGGTTGCTCCTGGGGCACCGCCGGGCTGCTCTGCCCCGCGCATTCCCAGCCGCTTCCCGGACCGGGCGTGCTGGCGAAGGCGCTCCGCTGGATGCTTCGGGAGGACAGTCCGTTCCACATCCGCTTCCGCCTCGACCCGTCCCTGCCCGGATGGCTCCTCGGGTTCGCCCGGGCCTGCACCCTCGCCCGCTCCCGCGAGAGCTTCCGGGCCATCTGCTCGGTATCCTCGCTGAGCCTCCAGCTCTTCGAGGAGGTCCGCGAACGCGGCGACGCCGACTTCTACTTCGAGCGGCGCGGAGGCTACTGGGCCTTCGTGACGGAGGCGGGGGTGGCGCACGCCCGGAAGGAGGCCGAGGAGCTGCGGCGGAACGGTTTTCCCGTGGATTTTCTCGGGGGTGACGCCGCCCGGGAGCGGGAGCCCGCGCTCTCCGCCGCGGTACGGGCCGCGATCTTCCTCCACGGAGACGCCCACGGCTCGAGCCTCGGTTTCGCGGAGGCGCTGACCGCCACCCTGGAGCGGCAGGGGGTCCGGGTGGAGACCGGCGTTCAGGCGCTGCGGCTGCTTCGGGAGGGGAGCCGCATCCGGGGCGCCGAAGTCCGGACCCGCGACGGAGCGCCGGAGGAACGGGTTGCGGACGAGACCGTCCTGGCGCTCGGCGCCCACTCCCCCCTGCTCGCCCGCACCGCCGGGGTCCGGTTGCCCATCCAGGCGGCGAAGGGATACAGCGCGACGGTCCGGACCTTCGACGGGGTCCCTTCGATTCCGGTCACCGTCGCGGAACGGAAGGTCATCATCACCCCGCTTCCCGGCCAGGTCCGGTTCGCGGGAACCCTGGAGCTGGCCGGATTCGACCCAGGTCTCAACGAACGGCGCTACCGGGCGGTGATCGCAGGCGGACAGGCGGGCCTGGCGACCCCGGTCCCGCTCGACGACGAGGTCGCGTGGTCCGGTCTCCGCCCGCTCACCCCAACGAGCATTCCCATCATCGGGCGGCCGCGGCACCGGCAGGGTCTGCTGGTAGCCGCCGGGCACGGCATGCTCGGCTTCACCCAATCGCTCGGCACCGGCCGCCTGATCCAGCAACTCGCCGACGGCGACGAGCCGAGCGTGGACATGGCGCCGTTCGCGCCGTAGAGCCGCTCCTAGGTTTCCTCGAGTGACATTCGGCCGAGCGCCATCACCGTAGCTGCCCCGTAGGCCGCGCCGAAAAGGGCGCCGAACAGCGGGCTCTCGCCGTCGAGTCCCGCGAACGAGCCCACCACCATCGTTACCAGCGCGCCTCCCAGGAACCCGGCGGCGCAGCCCCCGGCGAGCCACATCGGACGGGACACGTGCCGTCGCAATACCAGGGTGTGTGCGCGGAGGAAGGCAGCGATCCCGAAGACCAGCACGGCCGCCGCACCCAGCACTTCGGCTCCCAGCAGGGTCAGGCCGGCCAGGGCGCCAAAACCGGCAGCCGCCCCTGCCGCGCCCGCGGCCGCGCCCGCCGCCGGCCAGCGGGCCGCCCATCCAACCCGACGGCGAAGCAACGGCCACTGCGCCAGCGCCACGCCCCCGAGCGTCCCGCCTCCCGCCACCACGCCCACCACGGCCTCTCCAAAGACCGGTCCGAGTGCGTCGTGCACCGCGCCCCCCACCAGGTAGGAAAGGGGCCGGGCCACCGCGGCGGCCACCGCCATCCCGGCCGCGCTCACCAGGATCCAACGGACGCGGAAGTGACTTCCCGTCAGGCCAGCGCCGGAAGACAGCATGGCGCTACGTCGCTCCGGGCACCCGGGAGTCGCGCCGTTGGCCTGGTGCGATGCGGCGGTGCTGACGGTCAATCCTCAAGACGATACCGTCCAGGGAACCCGCGGTTCGCTCACAGCAGTACCTCCACTCCCGTCCGGCGGGCAGCCGCGGTGCGTTCCACCAGGGAGTCCCGCAGTCGCACGGTCCCGGGCGTGCTCTCGTCCGGGAGAATCCGGGCCATCGTCATGGAGCAGTGCAGAACGAACATCAGGGCTTACGGCCCTCGCGTGCTTCCCGGATGAGTTCGCGAACCGTCGGGCCGTCCGAGACGTGCCTGGCCTGAAAGTCGGCCAGCCAGGCGATCGCGGCTCGAATCTCGTCGCGGGAACGCGAGCCGACCGGACGGAGTTCCGCTACCGGCCGACCGTGTCGGGTGATGACGAAGCACTGTCCCTGCTGGACCCGGGCGAGTAGCTTGGGAAGGTGGGCCTTGGCCTCACAAGCGCCGATTTCCATGCTCTCGCTCCCTGCTGAAAACTAGTCTGAACACCGATCCCGATCAACAGGAAGCCGCTTCCTTGAGGCTGCTTGCTGCCCTCACTCGCCAGCGCTGATTCGCGCCGGGCTCAACCGGCAATCGAGTTCAGGCATCCGGGCCGACGTCCGGTCCCGCGGGCCAAGCGACTGCCTCGAACTTCAGCGGACCTTCTCGGAATAGTTGACGCCTACGTAGATGCGGACTGCCGCGCCCCGGTCGTTCACCTGGAAGCGCACGAGCTCGCCGTGGGCGCCGAAGCCGTCGCTCTCCAGCCGGAAGACGTGCGCCTCGTCGGTGGGCTTGAGGACGCCCTTCGAGCGGTCCGGGTTCTCCGAGAGCGGGGACAAGACCACCAGTTCGTCCTCGAGGCGGAGAACGCTGGTGTCTCCCCAGCGGTTCCGATAGGTGCCGATGTAGATGTCCCAGGCGGAGTCGTACGCCGCCTTCTCTTCTTCTTCCTCCGCGAGGTGCGGCGCGACCCACTCGAACGCCTTCTCGACGAAGCGGCCGGGATTCCCGTCGCCGGCGTTCGTGAAGACGACCACCCCGACCTTCTCCTCAGGACTCAACTGCGTCTGGGTGCGGTAGCCGGGGTAGGAGCCGCCGTGACCGACGAGGTCGCGGTCCTCGCTGTGGCGCACCGAGAACCCGAGTCCCCAGCCGCCGGTCCAGGAAGACTGGACCCAGTGGACCCGCTGCATCTCGCGCAGGGTGTTCGTCGCCAGCACCTTGTCGCTCTTGCGGTCGCGCACCTGCATCTGCCACTGCAGGAACCGCAGCATGTCGGGCACGCTCGACGAGAACCCGGTCGCGGGGTCGAAGGAATGGGCATCCACGAAGGGCATGCTCTGCCGGCTGCCGTCCGCCATCCGCCGGCCGTATCCGGTGACCAGCCGGCTCTCGTGGTCCGCCGGAATCGGCCCGACGCTCGTCGAGTCCATCCCGAGCGGCTCGAGGATGCCCTGGTTCACGAGGTCGACGAAGGACTTCCCGGAAGCCGCCTCGGCCACCATCCCGGCCAGCGTGAAACCCAGGTTCGAGTACTTCCACTTGGTCTCGGTCGCATACGTGGTCTCCTGGTCCGAGACGGTGTCGCGCACCGCCTCGGCCTCGGGGAACTCGAACTCGGTCCAGGCCGGGTGGATGGACTCCCGCGGCAGGCCGGCGGTGTGGGTGAGGAGGTGCCGCACGGTCACCGCCCGGGCTTCGGGATGGCGGTTCTCGATGTCGAACCAGGGAAGGTGCTCGGTGATGGGATCGTCGAGACGAAGCGTGCCGGCGTCCCGCTCGCGCAGCACGCTGATGGCGGTGAAGAGCTTCGAATGGGAGGCGATCCGGAAGATCGAGTCCTCCTTCATCGGCGCCTCGGGCTCCAGGGACGCGTATCCGTAGGCCTTCAGGAAGACGACCTCCTGATCGTGGACGATCCCGACCACGAGCCCGACCCCGGAGTACTCGACCTGTGTGCGGATCCACTCGTCGAGCATGGTGATGCCGGCCTGGACCTTCGGGTCGGGGTGCTCGGCCGCAGCGGCGGGCAGTGCAGAGAGGAGGGCGGCGAGGACAGCGCTCGCCAGGGCAATGTGTCGGAGCATGGTTCGGTGGAGCCGGTTACCGGCTGAAGACGACGGCTCCGTCGACCAGGACCGCCACGGTCCTGGCGTAGGTGCCGATGGGATGCGAATCCCAGAGTACAACGTCGCCATCGAGTCCGACGGCAAGACTCCCGATCCGGCCGTCCACTCCCAGGATCGCGGCGGAGTCCGCGGTCACCGCGCCGAGCGCCGCTTCCCGTGGGAGTCCGTGAGCCCAGGCGACGATCGCTTCCATGGCGACCGACCGGCCCCGGGAGCCGAACGTGGAGAGCGCGATCCGTACGCCGGCCTCGTGGAGGACGCCCGCCGTCGCCGGCGAGTGGCCCTTGAGTTCCATGGGGCCCCCGTCCCCGATCCCGATGATGGACGGTCCGACCACCACCGGGACACCCGCCGCGGCGAGCCGGGACGCCACCGCCGCAGCGCCGGCCGCCTGGTCGATGACCAGCCGCACGTCGAACTCTCCGGCCACCCGGAGGGCTGTCTCGATGTCGTCGGGCTTGTTGGCGAGCATCCGGAGCGGGAGTTCACCGGAGAGCAGGCGGCCCATGACCCGGCTGGCCTCGCCTTCGAGGGCGTCCTCGCCCGCGCGGATCAGGGTGCTGCGGAAGTCATAGATCATTCCCTGCCGCGTGGTGCGCCCCACCGGCGCCTCCCTTCCGGGAGCCGTGTCCCCGACGGCCGTCTCGCCGAAGGAGGCGGCCACCCCGGTCTCTTCGGCCACGATGGCGGTGCCCGCGGAGCCGGCCAGCTTCACCACGGCTCCCGTGCCGCCGATCAGCAGCCGCGGATCCGGGGCCAGATAGACCGCGGTGACGCCCGACCGGAGCCACAGGGGCGCCAGGTCCTCGGCGAAACGGTCCACCGCGCGGAGCTGCGGGGCGATGGCGTCGCCGGCTTCGCCGACCAGGTTGATGAGCGCCCCACCGGTCGTGGGACCGCTCCCGAGGAAGGTCTGCGCGTCGATGAACCCGGGGGTGACCACCATCCCCTCAGCCGCGATCACCTCGGCGCCGTCGGGAGGCGCGACGCCGGCGCCGACGGCGGTGATCTTCCCGTCTTCGATAATCACCGTCGCCCCGGCGAGGACTTCTCCGCTTCCCGTATGGACTTCGCCGCCCACGATGGCCACCGCCTGGCCGGCGGCGACCCCGGGGCAGACGAGCGCCAGGCCGAGGACGATCAGCCGGCGGCGAAGGCGGTGCATCACCAGCCCTCCGGCACCACGTCGCCGAAGACGTTGTGTCCGGTCGCGCGGTTGAAGACCTCCACCCCGTCCACGAACACCCGCAGTACCAGGCTCTCGTAGGCGAGGGGATCCTCGCCGCCGAGGATGACGACGTCAGCGTCCTTCCCCGCTTCGAGGGTGCCGATCCGGTCGTCCACGTGGAAGATGCGGGCGCCGTTCAGGGTGAGCGCGGCCAGCGCGTCCGCGTGCGACATTCCCTGCCGCACGAACATCGCCGCGGTGTGGCGCAACCAGTAGGCGTGGCCGTCCGGGGGATCCTGATGGAAGGCGACCAGGCCGCCGAGCTCCACCAGTTTCACCGGACCCAGGAGTTCCCCGCTCTCGCGGCTGTCACCGGGCAGGATCGGGCCGTAGCTCACCGGCATGCCGAGTTCGAGGAGTTCCTCGGCAAGTTCGAGGGTCGCCTGGCCGTGGTGGATGTAGGCGTCCAGATTGAACTGGCGCATCAGTTCCATGGCATAGCGCATCTGCTGCTCGGTGTGGGAGTGGACGCCGAGCACCCACTCGCGGGTGAGCAGCTTGCCGAGGGCCTCGTAGGTCAGGTTCCGCGGGGGTTTGGGGCTCGCGGAATCCGCTTCGTGGGCGGCGATGGCGTCGAGGTACGCCTGGGCCGCCTCGAGTTCGCCGCTCAGCAGATCGAAGACCTCCTGCTCGGTCTCCGGAAAGCCGGGATAGGGGGTGGTGGCCCGGATCGCCATCTTCATGCCGGCGTGGGCGAAGTACATGTTCTCGACCGTGCCGCCCCGCGACTTGACGAGGACCGCCTGGCCGCTGTTGGGGCTCCGGCTGCCGGTCGTGATGTTCTGGGTCGTGATTCCCGAGGCCAACGCCAGCGCAAAGGCGGGATCTCCCGAGTCGAGTCCGTCGATCGCCCGCACGTGGGCATTGATCGGTACCGAGAGTTCGTTGTTGTTGGCTCCCGTCGCCGGGATGTTGAGCACCTTGAACCCGGTGTGGGAATGGCTCTCGACGATCCCTGGAATGACGCTCATCCCGGTGGCGTCGATCACCTCGGCTCCGGCGGGAACCGGAACGTCGGCGCCCACCGCCTCGATCTTCCCGCCGCGGATCACCACGGTGCCGCCGGGAATCGGCTCGGAACTCACCGGATAGACGAGCCCGCCGGTAATCGCGAACAGCCCCTCTTCCGGCGCCCCCGGGCCGCACGCCGACGCGGCGAACACCGTCGCAAGCGCAACGGCAGGAACCCGTCTGCCCGTCATGGTTCGAGCAGGCCACTCTATCAGGCGTGGGCACGCCGACCGGTGCTCCCGCGTTCCCGGTAGAGTGGCGGCGGCATGACGGGCGCGTGGGCCAACGTGGACGGTTGGATCGGGCCGGCGCACGAGGCGCGGGTGAGCCCGGTGGACGCGGGGTTCCTCTACGGGGAGGCGGTCTACGAGAACCTGCGCACCTACGGCCACGTGCCGTTCCTCTTTACGCGCCACCTGGCGCGGCTGCGGCGCTCGGCGGACTTCCTCGGGATTCCGCTCGCCACGTCCGATGCCGAGATCACCGCGCGCCTGCGCGCGACCCAGGAGGCCACCGGCATCGCGGGTGAACACTCCCTCCGGGTGATCCTCACCGCCGGACCGCAAGGCGGTGAGCCCTCGCTCATCATCCTGGTGCGGCCCCTGCCGGCGCTTCCGGTGGACCCGGAACGGGAGGGCGTCGGAGTCTTCCGGTCGGACTGGGTCCGGGCGGCGCCGGGAGGGCTCCCGGCCGACGTCAAGAGCACGAACCTGCTCGGAGCCCGGCTGGCCGTCCGGGAGGCCGAAGCGGCGGGGGCCCACGAGGCGGTGATTCGCGGGAGCGGCGGCGACCTCACGGAAGGAGCGACCTCGAACCTCTTCCTCGTGGACGACGGCGTCGTTCTCACACCGCCGGTCGAGGAAGGCCTGCTGCCCGGGATCACCCGAGCTCTTGTGGTGGAAGTCCTGCTGGAACTGGAGATCCCGTTCGAGGAGACGCCCCTCGGACCCGGATGGCTCACCACCGCCGACGAGGCGTTCCTGACCAGTTCGTCGCGGGAGGTGCTGCCGATCACCTGGTCGGTGGCTCCCGGCGAGCCGCGCCGGACGATCGGGAACGGGAAGCCCGGTGCACTCACCCTGCGAGCCCTCGCCGGCTACCGCCGGGCGGTCAACCGGCTCCTCGCCGAATCGCGACCCGGCCGGCCGCACAGAGACCCACCCTGACGGACCTCGGGCTCCTCGGCGACCTGGCCCTGCTGGTGGGTCTCGGAATCCCCATCGTCGCGCTGGCCCACCGCGTGAACGCCCCGCCGCTCCTGGGGTTCGTGCTGGCCGGGGTGCTCGTCGGGCCCGCCGGCCTCGGCCTCATCGCCGTTCCCGAGAACATCGAGACGCTGATGGAACTCGGCGTCGCCCTGCTGCTGTTCGCGGTCGGCCTCGAGCTGTCGCTCTCCCAGGTGCGGGACTGGGCCCGCATGGTCTTCGTCGGGGGCGGAGTCCAGGTGGGCGGAACGATCGCCGTCGTGGCCCTCGCCGCCCTGGCGTTCGGAGTCCCCGCACCCTACGCGCTCTTCTACGGCGCCCTCGGCGCCATGTCTTCGACCGCCATCGTCGCCAAGACCATCGCAGACCGGGAGGAACTCGAGACTGCCCACGGCCAGGCCTCGATCAGCCTGTTGATCTTTCAGGACCTGGCCGTCCTGCCGCTCGTCCTGCTGCTGCCGCTGCTGGCGGGCTTCCAGGGCGACGCAGCCGCGGGCGCCCTCGCGGAACTGGTCCGCGGGCTGGTGATCGTTACGGTCCTGATCTTCGCCGGGCGCGTGCTGGCGCCGTGGATCCTCGACCGCATCACGCTGCTCAAGGACCGGGAGCTGTTCACCCTGTGCGTCGGGTTCTTCGCGCTTGGCGCCGCCCTCGTGACCCACGCCGCGGGCTTCTCGCTGGCGATCGGTTTCTTTCTGGCGGGTCTCATCCTTTCGGAGTCCCAGTACGGCGTCCAGGCGCTTTCCGACGTGCTGCCGTTCCGGGCGGTGTTCACCGGGGTCTTCTTCAGCTCGATCGGCATGCTGCTCGATCCGTCGGCCCTGTTCGCCAACCCCCTGCTCCTGATCGGACTGGGAGTGGCGGCGCTGGTGGTGAAGGCCGCGTTGTGCGCCGCCGGGGTGCTGGCGGCCGGAGGCCGGCTTTCCACCGCCCTCGCCACCGGGGTCGGACTCGGCCACGTCGGCGAGTTCGCCTTCCTGCTGGCGGCGGTGGGCATTCCGCTCGGCCTGTTCCGCGGCGCCGACTACCAGTTGTTCCTGAGCACCGCGGTGCTTTCCATGATCGCCGCGCCGCTCCTGATCCGGGCCGGACCGGCGATCGTCGAATGGGTGGACCGGCGCCGGCCCCACGGGTCGCACCCGGACGCCGAGAAGATCCACCGGGCGGCGGATCACACGGTCGTCGTCGGTTACGGGCTCGCCGGCCGGTACCTGGCGCGGGTGCTGCAGGCGGCGGGGATCGCCTGCGTCGTCGTCGACCAGAATCCGGAGCTCGTGCGCCGGGCTCGCGCCGACGGCATCCCCGCCCTCTTCGGGGACGGCACCCAGCCGGCCGTGCTGGACCACGTGCAGGCCCGCCGGGCGCGCACGATCTTCTTCACGATCAACTCGCCCGGCAACGAGCGCCGGGGAGTAGCGCTCGCGCGCGAACTGAACCCAGGGGCCCACATCGTGGTCCGGACGCGCTACGTTCGGGCGATCGACGACCTGCTGGCGCTGGGCGCCACGGAGGTCGTCGTCGAGGAGTTCGAGGCATCGCTGGAACTCTTCGCCAGGGCGCTCGAAAGCTACGAGATCCCCATCAACCGCATCTGGCGCGAACTCGAGTCCGTGCGGGCGGAGCATTACGGCCTCTTCCGCGACCGGCCGCACCCCGACCTGCGGCTCGACACCCTGAAGCACCTCGGCATCCACGACGCCCTGGAACTGGTCGAGGTGGAGGCGGCCGCCGCGGCGCTCGGCAAGACCGCCTCCACGCTCGACCTCCGGAAGCGAACCGGCGCCATTCAGGTCGCCTTGGTCCGCGACGGCCGGCCAATCCATGAGGGACAGGCCGAGACGCCGTATCGGGCCGGCGACACGGTCGTGCTGATCGGCGACCGGGCCAGCCTCGACGCCGCGCTCCCGCTGTTTCGCGCCTCGGCAAAGGCCACTCCGCCGTCGCTCCCTTTCTGAAGTTCGGCGTCTTCGCCCTTCTCCGGCGGTGGTACATTGGCGATTGGACATGTTCGCGGCTCTGCTCCGCGGAAGGGCCGCTGTCCGGGTCCTGCTTTCGGGAATCTGCGCGGCCCTTTTGCCGTTCCTGACGCCCGGCACCGGTCTTTCCCAGGGACAGGTGGACTTCGGGACCGCCCGGCTCGACCGGCGGCTCCCCGCCGTCCGGGCGGCCGAGCCGGTCAGGATCGACGGCGTCCTGAACGAGGACGAGTGGGCCGGCGCCCCCGTCGCGACGGACTTCATCCAGGGCAACCCCAACGAAGGGATGCCGGCGACCTTCGTGACCGAGGTCCGGGTGCTCTACGACGACGACTTCCTCTACGTCGGCGCGTTCGCCCACGACGAACCCGACGGACTGATCGTGAACGACCTCTCGCGGGACTTCTCGACCCGCGCCGGCGACATCTTCGGCGTCACCGTGGACACGTTCCACGATCGCCGGAACGGCTACATGTTCGAGACGAACCCGGCCGGGGCGAAGTTCGACGGACAGGTCTTCAACGAGGGGCGCGAGTTCAACCGCGACTGGGACGGCGTCTGGCATGTCGAGACCCTGCGCACCGAGCGCGGCTGGCAGGTGGAGATGGCCATCCCGTTCAAGACGCTGCGGTTCCGGGAGAGCCCCGAACAGACCTGGGGAATCAACTTCCTGCGGCGGATCCGGCGGTTGAACGAGGACTCGTTCTGGGCCCCCATCCCGCGTTTTTTCAACTTCGCGCGCATCTCCTACTCCGGCACCATCGAAGGACTCACCGGGCTCCGGTCCGGCGGCCGGTTCAAGGTGACCCCCTACGCGGGGGCCGAAACCAGCCAGGGGGCCGCCGATTCCGACGAGGGCACCATGAACGCTGCGGACCTGGGGCTCGACGCGAAGGTGCTGGTCGGCACCGGGCTGAATCTCGACCTGACGGTGAACACCGACTTCTCCCAGGTGGAAGCGGACGTCCAGCAGGTCAACCTCACGCAGTACAGCCTCTTCTTTCCCGAGAAGCGGGACTTCTTCATCGAGAACTCGGGCATCTTCCGCTTCGGGGTACCGAACGACTCGAGGGTCACCCAGTTCCGGGCCGACTTCGGGCAGGCGTTCAATCCCGCGACGCTGCGCGCCAGCCAGAGCCGGGGCGATGACCTCTACCTGTTCTTCAGCCGGCGCATCGGCCTCTCGCGGACCGGCGCCCCGATCCCGGTGCTCGGCGGGGGGCGGCTCACCGGGCGGGCCGGCGCCTACGAGCTCGGGGTGATGAGCATCCAGACCGGCGAACACGAAGACGCCCCCGGAACCGAGAACTTCACGGCGGTCCGGGTGCGCCGCAACGTCGGCGGCAACTCGGACGTGGGCGCCGTCTTCCTGAACCGGGAAACGGGGTCCGGGAGCGACCACTACAACCGCTCGATGGGCCTCGACGCCAACATCCGGGTCACCCCCGAGCTGGAGGTCAACTCGTTCTGGGCGCGGACCGCGACGCCCGGCCTCGCCGGCGACGACCAGGCGGCGCGGGTGGCGGCGAACTACGACGGCCGGCTCTGGCAGCTCCGCGGCGCCTGGACCCGGCTCGGGGACGACTTCAACCCCGAGATGGGGTTCGCCCCCCGGATCGGCGTCCGCCGCCTGCTCGGCTACGTCGGCTACCACTACCGCCCGTCCTGGTGGAGCGACATCATCCGGGAGATCAACCCCCACTTCGAGTGGAACGACTACGTCAACTCCGACGGGGAGCTGGTGAGCCGCTACACCAACTGGCACGTCGGTTTTCGGCACCAGAACGGCGCGTTCTTCGAGTTCGGCTACAACGACAGCATCGAGAACACCTTCGAACCGTTCCCGCTGCACCCGACCACCACGGTGCTGCCGGGCGAACACCCCTACGACGAATGGTTCGTCATGCTGTTCTCCGACCCGAGCCGGCGGATTTCCCTGAACGGCCGCTACGACTGGGGCGGCTTCTACTCCGGTGACCGGAAAGCGCTGAACCTCAGCACCGTGCTCCGCGCCGGCGGGAAGCTGACCACCTACATCGGCTGGAACCGCAACGACATCTCGCTTCCCGAAGGTGCGTTCGTCGCCGACCTCCTCACCGCCCGGGTGACCTACACCTTCACCACCACGATGTTCCTGAACGCGCTCATCCAGTACAACAACATCACCGAGGACTGGAGTTCGAACATCCGCTTCAACCTGATCCACCGGCCGCTTTCCGACTTCTTCATCGTGCTGAACGACCGGCGCGACCCGATGGGCAACCGGCTCGACCGGGCGCTCATCGCCAAGTACACGATCCTGATGGATTTCTGATCTGAATCACCCGCTCGAGCGGGAAAGGAGACCACCATGAAGACCATGCTCGACCAGCACAAGGACACCGCCTATGCACTCCTGCGCATCGTGTCCGGCTTCCTCTTCCTCTGCCACGGCGCCCAGAAACTCTTCGGCGTCATGGGCGGAACGCAGCGTGAACTGATGTCCCTGATGGGGCTGGCTGGCCTGATCGAGTTCGTCGGCGGCCTCGCCCTCATGGTGGGCTTCATGACCGGAATCGCGGCGTTCATCTCCAGCGGCCAGATGGCGGTGGCCTACTTCATGGCGCACCAGTTCCGGACCGACGACGCCGGCATGATGCTTGGCTGGTTCCCGATCGAGAACCGGGGAGAGCTGGCGGTCCTCTACTGCTTCCTGTTCCTGTTCATCGCGATGACGGGGGCCGGGAAATGGAGCGTGGACAACCGCTGAGCGATCAGCCCCAGATTCGCTTCCCGGCCTGATCCGGGCGCGGGCTCTTCGTCCGCGGACAGCGGTCGCGACGCCGCCGGCTTGCTAGCGTCGGCGGCGGCGCTGCCGCTGGATGACCTTCATCTGGTCCGGATCGGTGACGCCGATGAACAGTTGCTCGTTCTCCTCCATGATCTCGCCGGTGACCTGCAGACTCCGTCCCTTGTAGCGCTTCATCGGGTCGACGCCCGTCCACAGGTGCATGTGGGACTCGGGAATGAGGGCCAGGAAGCCCGACAGAAAGGTGATCTGAAAACCGGACCCCTGAATCCTCCGCACATCGAGGGCCCGGCCCCCGACGGTGAGTTCCTCGCCGACCTGCGCCGCCGTCACGTCGCCGACTGCCACCACCTCGACCTCTTGCTCGTCCGGGGGGGCCTGCGCGAGCCCCCACTGGGAGGACTGGCCCACCGGAGCGATCAGGAGCGCGAACGCGGCCGCCGCCGCGTACCTGGTGCGAAGTCTCATTGCAGCCTCCTCGGCCAACCCCCTCGCGGCGGCGGACGGGAAGACCGCGGAAGCCAGCGGGACGGCGTACTCCTGTTATAGCAGCCCGCGCGGGAACGCGGTCGCCGTTCGACCTGGCGTCCCCGACCGGGTTCTCAGGAGCTACCGGCCGGCGGAAACCACGCGAGCGTTCGACACGGCGGCCGCCGCCCTGGTCGCTTCGGCCGGGTCCGGACCGCGCGGGCGCCGGCGGCGGCGGCGCGTCCGGGGAACGATCTCGATCTGGCTCCGCTCGCTGACGCGGATGTACGGCAGTTCGCCCTGTTCCTCGATCTCGCCGGTGATCTTGATGACGCGGCCCCTGGCGTAGACCTTCACCGGGTCCGTTCCCTCCCAGTCACCGAGATCCTCCCGGGGGATGAACACCCGGAAGGGGTAGTCGATGTGGGTCCGGTCGAAGTGGATCGTGACGCCCTGGACGGGGTTGGCCTCGGTTCTCGCGATCCGTCCACGCACGACCAGGTCCTCCCCGACGTTGTCGAGGGTGATCTCGTGCGCTTCTACGAACTCCTCCTCTTCGGCGGGAGGATCCTGAGCCAACGCAGGGGGAACGATCAGGAGCGCGAACGCGGCCGCAGCCGCGAGGGTAAAGCGGAATCTCATGGCAGCCTCCTCGGTCGGCCCCTCTGCGGCGACGGACGGGAGAACCGCACGGGCCAGCCGGGGCCGGCGCACTGCTCTTTGTAGCAAGACCTCCCGCCCCGAGTCAAAGGGGGGCTGTTTCCGGGCGCTCCGGATGGCGCCGACAGCCAGGGCGGACCGCGGCGGAAGCGCTAATGGAGCGTCTCGGACCGCTTCCGCTCGTGCTCCTCGTAGTAGCGCTCGAACCGGGCTCGCCGCCGGCGGCGCCGGAGGTCGCTCCACAGGACCCCCAGCCGGGAGCGGTATCTCGGAACCAGGCCGTCCCGCCGCAACAGGACGTATCCCACCACCAGCCCCCCGAGGTGAGCAATGTGGGACACCCCGTCGGAGGTCGCCGACAGGGAACCCGCGAGCGAAATGAACCCGAAGAGGATCACCATGTGGCGGGCGCTCATCGGCAGGATTCCGAGCAGGTAGACCTGTGCCGACGGGAACAGGAGGCCGAAGGCGAGGAGCAGGCCGTACACGGCTCCCGAGGCGCCGATGTGGAGCGCATCGAAGAACGCCGGCAGCGGCAGCAGTGCGAAGAGTCCCGCCCCCACGCCGCAGAGCAGGTAGTAGCGGACGAAACGGCGCCGTCCCCAGACCTGCTCGAGCTGCGAGCCGAACATGTAGAGCACGAACATGTTCAGCAGCAGGTGCAGGAGCCCCCCGTGCAGGAACATGTAGGTGAACAGACGCCATACCTGGAGCGAGAGCACCGCGGGCGGGTAGAGCCCGAAGAACACGGTGACCGCCGGGATCAGAAGCTGGACCAGGTACACGCCGCCCGTGATCAGGATGAGCTGCTTGACGCCGGTTGGCATGGCCCCGCCGCCAAACCCCACGCTGGTCCGATAGCCGCGGTACATGGCCTTCAGGAGGCGCGCCGGGCCGCCGGGGCCGGTTCGAGGATGTCGCGGAGATACCGCCCGGTCCACGACCCGGCGTGCCGGGACACCGCCTCGGGCGTGCCGCAGACGACGAGCTCTCCGCCGCGCCCGCCGCCGTCCGGCCCGAGATCCACCAGGTAGTCGGCGGTCTTGATCACGTCCAGGTTGTGTTCGATCACCACCACGGTGTTCCCGGCGTCCACCAGGCGGTCGAGCACCCGCAGGAGACGGGCGATGTCGTCGAAGTGCAGGCCGGTGGTGGGCTCGTCCAGGATGTACAGCGTGTCGCCGGTGGAGCGCTTCGCCAGTTCGCGCGAGAGCTTGACCCGCTGCGCCTCGCCGCCCGACAGCGTCGGAGAAGGCTGCCCGAGCCGGATATAGCCGAGCCCCACGTCCTGGAGCGTCTCGAGGATGTGGAGGATCCCGGGCTGCGACCGGAACACCGTGACCGCCTCGCTCACCGTGAGGTCGAGCACGTCGGCGATCGAGCGGCCCTGGTAACGCACCGTCAGCGTCTGGTCGTTGAACCGCCGGCCCGCGCACACCTGGCAGGTCACGAAGACGTCCGCGAGGAAGTGCATCTCCACCCGGATCACCCCGTCGCCCTGGCAGTGCTCGCAGCGCCCGCCGGGCACGTTGAAGGAAAAGCGCCCGGGCTTGTAACCCTGGGCGCGGGCTGCGGGAAGCGCCGCGAAGAGCGAGCGGATGCCGTCGAACACCTTCGTGTAGGTCGCCGGGTTCGAGCGCGGGGTGCGGCCGATGGGGGACTGGTCGATGTCCACCACCCGGCCGACGCGCTGGATCCCTTCGATGTGGGAGTGCTTCCCCACCGGCCGTTCGGAGCGGTGCAGCGCGCGGGCGAGGGCCCGGTAGAGCACCTCGTAAACGAGCGTGCTCTTTCCGGCGCCGGAGACGCCGGTGACGCAGGTGAGGGCGCCGAGCGGAATCGCGACGTCCACTTCCTTCAGGTTGTTCGCGCGCGCCCCCACGATCCGGATGGAGTGCCGGGAGGACCGCCGGCGCGGTGGCACGGCGATGTCGAGGTCGCCGCGCAGGTAGCGTCCGGTGAGGGATTTCGGCTCGTTCTGGATCTCCGCCGGCGTCCCTTCGGCGACCACGTCTCCGCCGTAGACCCCGGCTCCCGGGCCGAAGTCCAGCACGTGGTCCGCGGCCTCGATGGTCTCCCGGTCGTGCTCGACCACCACCACGGTGTTGCCGATGTCCCGGAGCCGGTGCAGCGCCTCCAGCAGCTTTCCGTTGTCGCGCGGGTGGAGCCCGATGGAGGGCTCGTCGAGGATGTAGATGACCCCGGTGAGTTCGGACCCGATCTGGCTGGCGAGCCGGATGCGCTGCGATTCTCCGCCCGACAGGCTCGGCGCCAGCCGGTCGAGCGACAGGTAGCCGAGGCCGACGTCCGCGAGGAAGCGAAGCCGGTTCCGGATCTCCTTCAGCAGTTCCGCCCCGATGACGAGGTCGGCGCCCTCGAGTTCGAGGTCTTCCATGAACCCGAGCGCGTCGTCGATGGACATCGAGGAGACATCCGCGATGGTGCGGTCGCCCACGTTGACCGCCAGCGCCTCCGGCCGCAACCGGGTCCCGCCGCACGCGCGGCAGGAACGGCTCGAGAAGAAGCGCCCGTAGTAGCGCCGGGCGCGGTCGGAGGACGTTTCCCGCATCCGCCGGTTGAGCAGGTTGAGGACCCCCTCCCAGTGGACCGCCCGGGAGCTCCGCTGGTACTTGACGGGGATCCGCTCGCGGCCGGATCCCCACAGGAGGATCTTCCGCTTGCCGGCGGCGAGCCGCGCCCACGGGCGGTCGAGGTCCACTCCGAACCGCTTCGCCACCCCCCGGACCACCGTCGCCTCCCAGCCGTCCCGCTCTGCAAACCGGCCCCAGAACGCCACCGCCCCGTCGTTGATGCTGAGGCGGGGATCGGGAACCACGAGGTCCTCGTCCACCTCGCTGCGGGCGCCCAGCCCGTTGCACTCCTTGCACATCCCCTGAGGGCTGTTGAAGGAGAAGAGCTGCGGCGATGTCTCGGGGAATCCGATCCCGCAGCTCGGGCAGCCGTTCTTCTCCGAGAAGACGCGGTCGCCGTCCTCTCCCTCGACCGCCGCGATCACGATCCCGTCCCCCTCGCGAAGCGCGGTCTCCACCGAATCGGTGACCCGGCCGCGCCACTCCTCGCCGGCCGGGTCCTTGCGGGCCAACCGGTCCACCACGATCTGGACGTTGTGCTTCTTCCGCTTCTCGAGCGCGGCGGTCTCCTCGATCAGCTGGACCTCGCCGTCGATCCGGGCCCGGGAGAACCCGCGCCGCAGGATGTTCTCGAGAGTGGAGCGGAACTCCCCGCGCCGGTTCTCGAGGACCGGCGCCAGCAGCAGGAAACGCGCGCCGGCCGGCAGCTGCGCCAGTTCCTCCACGATCTCCTGCGCCGTCTGCGGACTGACCGCGCGCCCGCACCGGGGGCAGTGGGCGACCCCGACCCGGGCGAAGAGCACTCGCAGGTAGTCGGAGATTTCGGTGATGGTGCCGACCGTCGAGCGCGGGTTGTGGCTCGCCGACTTCTGATCCACCGAGATCGTCGGCGAGAGCCCCTGGATCGTGTCGTAGAGGGGCTTGTCCATCTGCCCGAGGAACTGGCGGGCGTAGCTGGACAGCGATTCGACGTAGCGGCGCTGACCTTCGGCGTAGAGGGTGTCGAGCGCCAACGACGACTTTCCCGACCCCGACACCCCGCTCAGGACGACGAGGCGCTTCTTCGGAATGCGAACGGTGATGTTCTTGAGATTGTGCTGCCGGGCGCCCCGCACCACGATGTGATCGGGCTCCATGGGCTTTCCCGTGAGTCTAAAGGGAAGAGGGCCTGGAGCGCCGGTCTCCAGACCGGCACCGCGGTGCTCCGCACCGCGCATGTGGCAACTCCAGCCATCCTCGCACCCCGTACCGCCGGAAGCACCGGACCTCCCGGCCCGCACCGCCCGCTGGAAGCGGGCGAAGCGCACAATTCCCGACGCTCCCGGGGCGTCGCCACCCCCGTACACTCTCCCTCCGAAAGGCCCCACACCGACCCATGAACAGACCCTCCGCCATCGGCTACGACCAGCCGCTCTTCATCCAGCCCTTCGACCACCGGGGCAGCTTCACGAAGTCCTACTTCGGCTTCCGCGGCGCCCCGGAGATCTCACCCGACAACGACGGATTCGCCCCCGTCGCGGCCGCGAAGAGCCTGATCTACCGCGGCCTCCTGCAGGCGATCGACGGTGGGATTCCGAAGGAGCAGGTCGGAATCCTGGTGGACGCGCAGTTCGGCAGCCAGGTCCTCGCCGACGCGGCGGCGCGGGGGATCCCGCGGGCGCTCTGCATCGAAAAGAGCGGCCAGCCGGTCTTCGACTTCGAGTACGGGGTGCGCTGGGTGACGCACATCCGCTATCACCGGCCGCAGATCGTGAAGGTGCTGGTGCGGCTGCATCCCGACGATCCGGTCGCCGACACCGCGGTGCAACTCAGCCGCCTGCAGCTGGTCTCCGACTATCTCCACGGCCCCGAGCGACGCCTCTTCATGTTCGAGCTCCTGGTTCCGGCGACCACGCCGGAGGACAAGGAGGCGGGCGCCGCCTACGACCGGGACCTGCGGCCGGGCCACATGGTGCGCGCCATCCAGATGATCCAGGACTTCGGCATCGAACCGGACATCTGGAAGATCGAGGGGGTGGACCGGGCGGAGGACGCCGAACGGGTCGCGGCGGCGGTCCGCAGCGGACCCGGCCGGGAGCGCGTCGGCTCCATCGTCCTGGGGCGCGGGTCCGATGCGGCCCAGGTCCACGAGTGGCTCCGGGTCGCGGCGCCGGTGGCCGGCTTCATCGGGTTCGCGGTCGGCCGGACCAACTTCCGGGAGCCGCTCGGGGCGTGTCTGAACGGCCAGCTCGCCGAAGCGGACGCGATCGCGCAGATCGCCGCCAACTACCGGTCCTGCGTGGACACCTGGCGCGCCGCCAAGGGCTGATCCTCCGGGTCGGGGAGGACCGCGCGCCGGCGCGGCCCCTCAGCCGTGGCGCAGCGCCGCGGTCGGCTGGATGCGGCTCGCCCGGAACGCCGGCGCGAGGCAGGCCAGGGCGGCCGCTCCCAGGACGATGCTGAAGGCCAGCAGGTAGGAGACGGCGTCCCCCGGAGCGACCCCGAACAGGATGCTCGCGAGGCCGCGGCTCGCGGCGAACGCGGCGACGAGGCCGAGGGCGAGACCGGGCAGCGCGACCCGCATCCCCTGACGGAACACGAGCGCCAGCAGCTCCCCCTGGGCCGCCCCGAACGCCATGCGCACTCCCAATTCGGGAGTCTGCTCGGTCACGCGGGCGGACATCACCCCGAAGACGCCGGCGGCGGCGAGCAGCACCGCGAGGGCCGCGAACACCGCCGCGAGCAGGGCAAGGAACCGGGGCCCGGCGACCGCGGCGCCGATCACCTCGGTCATGGGCCGGAACGAGTCCACCGGGAGGGACGGGTCGAGCCGGTGCGTGACCTCCCGGACCGCGGGCGCGAGCGCCGCCGCGGGCAGGCGCGAGCGGACCACCACGTTCACCGTCCGGGGGGCGAACCCGACCGCCTCGGCGGTCTGCGGGTAGTGGAAATACACCTCCGTACCGGTCTCGGCTTCAAGGCCGCCCTGCTTCACGTCCCCGGCGACGCCGATGATCGTGAACCACGGGACCTCCTGTCCAGGCGAAAGGCGGCGGCCGATGGGGTCCTGTCCGGGCCAGAACAGCTCCGCCGCCGTGCGGTTGACGACCGCCACCGGCGTGGCACCGCCGTCGTCCGAAGGCGTGAAGCCGCGTCCGGAGAGCAGGGGAATCCCCATCGCCTCGAAGTAGCCGGGCCCGGCGAACTGCCAGTAGTCCATGTTGTGGGCCGGGTGTCCCTCGCCCTCGGGCACGCCCTCGAGCGCGGTGTCGTTCGCGTTCAGGCGGCGCCGCGGCGGCAGGCCGCTCATGTAGGTGACCGCCTCGACGCCGGGAAGCGACGCGGCCTCCGCGCGGAGCCGTTCGAGGAACGCGAGCTGCTCGGAGGCCGCGGGATACGCGGTCTCCGGCAGGTAGGTCTGGTACGTCGAGAGGTTCTCCGGGTCGAACCCGGGGTCCGTCGCCTGGACCGCGAACAGGCTGCGGACCAAGAGGAGGCAGGCGATCAGCAGCGCTGCGGACAGCGCCACCTCGAACGCCACGAGCCCGCTCCGGAACCGGTTGCGGCCGCCGGTGACGCGCTTTCCGCCCGCCTGCAGGGTGCTGAGGAGCTGGGACTCGCGTCCCGCCGTGGCCAGCCCGGCGATCGGCGCCGCGCTGAAGACGACCCCGGTGAGCGCGGTAGCGAGGAGGGCGAAGACCAGGACCGGGCCCGAGATCCCGATCTCCGCGATGCGCGGGACCCCGCCCGGATAGGCGGCGAGCAGCGCGGACACGCCGGCCTGCGCCAGCCCGAGACCCAGCGCCCCGCCGACGACCGAAAGCAGAATCCCCTCCCGCAAGAACGGCCCCGCGGCGCCCGCGCGGCCCGCGCCGAGGGCGGCGCGGAGCGCGATGTCGCCCCGCCGCGACTCGGCGCGGCCCACGATGAGGTTGGCCAGGTTCGCGCAGCCGGCGAGCAGCAGCAGCGCCGACAGCGCGAGCAACGCGATGAGGCGGTCGCCCTGGTCGCCGACGACCTCCTCGTGGAGATCCACGAGGATCACGGGATGGAACTCGGGATGCGGCGCGTGGGTATCCCCGGACTCGGAGCGCCAGCGCTCCAGCAGTGCGGGGAGCTCGGCGCGGGCCGCTTCGATCGTGGTCCCCGGGGCGAGCCGCGCCACCATGATGTAGTTGTGGGAACCGCGGCCGGGCAGGTCCGCGGGGTCGAGGGCGAGTGGGATCCAGAACTCGACGCGCCGGTCGAGGAGGTCCACTCGAGGCGGCAGGACGCCGATCACGGTCCGCTGGACGCCGTCCACCGTGAGCCGCCGGCCGAGGATGTCCGGAGCCGCACCGAACGCGCGCCTCCAGAGCCCGTCGGAGAGGACCATGACCGGCTCCGCCCCCGGACGGTCCTCGGCGTCGGTGAAGACCCGCCCCAGCGAGGCCGAGATTCCGAGGGTCCGGAAGAGGCTCGCCGTGGAGGCGGCCTGCTGCGCCCGGAACGGCTCGCCGGCCCCCACCACCGACGCCATCCCGGTGTTGAACGCCCCGGCCTCCGCGAACGACGCGCTCCACTCGCGGTACTCGAGATACTCGGGCGCCGAGATCCAGAACTTGTCGAAGCCCATCGTCGGGAACTGGGTCGCCACCCGGACGAGCTCCCCGGGAGCGCGGTACGGCAGCGGCGCAAAGAGCGCTCCGTAGGCGACCGTGAAGACGGCGGTGTTCGCGCCCACCGCGAGGGCGACGACGGTGACCACCAGCCCGGCGTATCCGCCGTCCCGCAGCAGCGCGCGTAGGGCGCGTCTCATGTCCGGGGCCTCGCCGCGGAGGCCGCGGCGCTCCTCCGTTCGACCGGCCGAGTCCGCATCACCCACACGTTTACGAGGCCGTCCGCCTCGCGGTTCCACCGCCGGTCCGCCGTGCGAGTGCCACCCGCCGCCCGGGGTCGGCGGACCCGTTGCTCCTATCTCTTCATTGCGGACGCGACAAAGGCCCTCGTAGCGTGGCGGGTCCACCGTCGGGGACGGCGGGCTTCGGGAGGCTTCGGCCTCCGGCGTCCGTGCGTTCGAACACGTTTGCTCCTCGGGAAACCGAGAGAAGCCGAGCCACCAAAGAAGTGGCCAGCGCCGCCCGTCGTCCTCGGCAAACGCCGCTAACCGCGGATGTCGCGCTGACGGGGGCTACTCGCCCACGGGCCAGTGTTCGATGCGGATTTCCTCCATCGGAAAGTCCTTCGGATTGCCGGTCACCAGGACCGCGCCCGCGGAGTGCGCCGCCGCCGCAATGAGACAGTCAGCCTGCGCCAGGGTTCGGCCTCGCGCCGCGAATCTCTGGCGCCACTCACCCGCGATCCTGCCTTCCCGAAGTCCTAGCGGGTGTATCTGCAGGCCATCGAACAACAGGAGGGCACGCTCGATTTCCTGGGGGTGAAGCCCCCGGTACACCTCCTCGACGTTGATCGCCGTGGTCCCCGGAACGTCTCCCCGTCCCTTGAGTTGACGAAGCCGCTGCACCGCCGGACGCCCACGCAGGTGGTCGATGAGAACGGTGGTGTCGAGGAGCGCGAGCATCCCCGTCAACCGACGCGGTCGGGATCGCCGCGCCGCTGCTGCCGCACCCACTGCGCCGGGTCGGCGTCCCACTCGTGCGAGCGCTCGCTGACGGCGCCAGCCGCCTGTTCGATCAGGTCCCACCGACGGCGGCTCTCCACGGCCGCCTGAACCGCGTTGCGGACGAATTCGCTCCGCGCCCGCGGTCCGGCGATCTCGTCCACTCGGGCAATCAGCGCGTCGTCGATGTGAATGTGCAAACGCATGCACATATGTTAGCCCACAAGGAGGCCGGTCTTCGTTAGTCGAGGGCGCGGGACCGCGCCGCTTCCACCAGTTCCGCCACCCGCTCAACGGTTTCCTCGAGTGTGAGGTCGCTCGTGTCGAGGACGTGGGCGTCCTCCGCCCGGCGCAGCGGAGCCACGGCCCGGCCGGAATCGGTGTGGTCGCGGCGGCGGAGTTCCGACTGGACCTCCCCCACGTCCCGGTCCCCCTCGTCCGAGGAGCGGCGCTGCGCCCGGACCTCCGGCCGCGCGTCGAGAAAGACCTTCACCGGCGCCTCCGGGAAGACGACGGTCCCGATGTCCCGGCCCTCGACCACGCCGCCACCCGCCGCGAACTGGCGCCAGCGCTCCACCAGCACTTCGCGCAGCTCGGGATGGACGGCGACGCGGGAAGCGCCGGCGGAGACCTCGGGCGCGCGAACGGCCTCGGACACGTCCTCGCCGTCGAGGAAGACGCGGCCCTCCGGATCGAGGATCACCCGGAATGCCAGGATCCTGAGGGACGGGCCTTCATCGAGGTCCATGTCCTGCCGCATCGCTGCGAGCGCCACGGCGCGCACCGACGCCCCGGTGTTGAAGTAACCGAGTGCGAACCGCTCGGCGACCGCGCGCGCCACCGACGTCTTTCCGGAACCCGCCGGCCCGTCGATCGCCACCACGAATGCGGACGGCGCGGGCCGGGCGGCAGAAGCCGCCGGTTTCGAGTCGGCCGGTTCGGCGGGCGCCGCGGTCTCCCCCGAACACCGCCGGATGAGCTCCCGCAGCTCGTCCACCTCGTCCCCGCCCAGCTTGCGCCAGCTCCCCGGGGTGAGCCCGGTGTCAGCGAGAGAGCCGATCCGGGTCCGGTGCAGTTCGAGGACCGGATGGCCGAGGACACTCAGCACCCGCCGGATCTCCCGGTTGCGCCCGCCCCGCAGGGTGACCCGGAGACGCGCGCGGCGCTTCGACTCCGCCCGGTGCGGGAAGCGGGCGATGACCTCGACCTGGTCGAGCCGCAGTCCCTCGCCATCGACCCGGACGCCGCGTTGCGCCCGGTCGAGCACGTCTTCCCCGGGAAGCCCGCGCACGGTGGCGTAGTAGGTCTTGGGCAGCCGGTAGCGCGGATGCGTGACCCGCTGCGCCAGCTCTCCGTCGTCGGTGAGCAGCACGAGGCCCGAGCTGTTGCCGTCCAGGCGCCCGACCGGAACCAGCGAGCGGAACGAATGCGGCAGCAGGTCCATCACCGTAGGGCGGCGCCCCGGGTCCGAGCGGGTCGTCAGGTGGCCGATGGGCTTGTTGAGGATCACGTAGCGCCGCGGCTTGCCGAGCTTCCGGAGCCGCGCTCCGTCCACCCGAATGTCGTGGAGCGCCGGGTCTGCGCGCACTCCCGGAGTGCTGACCACCTCGCCGTCCACCGTGACCCGGCCCTCGGCGATCATCCGTTCCGCGGCGCGCCGCGAGGCGATCCCCGCGGCCGCGATCAGTTTCTGGAGCCGCTCGGCGGTCATTCGGAAGCCTCGGAGGGGTCCCCGGCTTCTGATGCCACCGGAACCGGCGCGGCCGACGCCAGCGTCTCCTCGAACTCGCGGAGCTTTGGCAGGTCCTCCAGCCGGTCCAGCTCGAACCGCTCGAGAAAGTCCTTCGTGGTCCCGTAGAGGAGCGGCCGCCCGACAACCTGCTTGCGCCCCCGGGAACGGACCAGGCGGTGCTTCATGAGGGTGGTGACCACGCTGTGGGAGTTCACCCCGCGAATCTCGTTCAGCTCGGGCAGCGTGATCGGCTGCCGGTAGGCGATGACGGACAGCGCCTCGAGCGCCGCCTCGGTCAGCGCCTGCTCGCGCTTCGGCGCGATGAGCCGCTCGATGGCGCCCTTCCATTCGATGCGGGTGGTGAGCTGAAAGCCTCCGGCGATCCGCGCCAGCCGCAGCCCGGATTCGAGCGCCGCATACCGCAGCTCCAGCTCATCGAGAGCGGTGAGCACCTCCTTGAGGCCGGCGTCGAGCACTTCCGCGAGACGTTCTCCCGTGACCGGCGCCCCGTGGGAGAAGAGCAGCGCCTCCACCGCCGCCGCGAGCCGTTCCCGGTCGACGGCGGGCCCCGACGCCTCGGCGCCGCCGGTCTCAGGGCTCATCGGCGGATCCTCGGTCGGCGGCCAGCCCGGCGATGCGGATCGGGCCGAAGTTCTCGTCCTGGCCGACCGAGATCCGGCGGCGGCGCGCCAGCTCCAGGATCGCCAGGAACGCCGCGACCAGGGTTCCCCGGTCCACGTTGCCCTCGATGACCTCGAAGAGGAGTTCCTCGAAATCCGCCTCGGCGCCGGGCGGAACGGCGGTCTCGATGCGGCCGATCAGGACCGCCATGGAGATCCGGCGTTCGGGGATCGGTACCCGCGGCCGCGCCCGCGCCCGGACGACGACCCGCCGGAACGCCTCCACCACCGCGAAGAGGTCCACCTGGAGGAGCGTCTCCGGGTCGGCGCTCGCGGTGTCGCCGTTCGCCGTCTCGCCCTCCACGACCCCGAGGGCGGGCTCCCGGACCCACACCGCACGGCGCGCCTCGAGGCTTTCCCGGAGCGTGCGCGCGGCGGCGCGGTAGCGGGCGTAGTCCCGGAGGCGGTCCTCCAACGCGGCGAGCGGATCCGCCTCCGCCCCGGCAGCAGCCGGAAGCGGCCGGGGCAGGAGCCGGCGGGCCTTGATCTTGAGGAGCGTGGTCGCCAGCTTGAGGAACTCGGAGCCGACCCGGAGGTCGAGCATTTCGAGCAGTTCGAGGGTCTCCAGGTACTGCCGGGTGATGGAGGCGATCTCGATTTGCAGCGGGTCGGCCTGCCCCTCGCGCACCATGCGGAGGAGCAGTTCCAGGGGGCCGTCGAAACCGTCCTCGGCGGGGGAGCCCTCCCCGGCGTCGAAGCGGATGTGGAAGCCCGGGCCGGGCGTCCCGAGTTCGGTCTCCGGCTGGTAGAGGACCGCTCTCACGGGCTGCCGCTGCTGGCGATCGGGAGCCGGACCGCGGCGCGCACCCGCTCCATGGTGGCGCGGGCCGCCTCGGACGCCTCGCGCCGCCCGGCAGCCAGGACGTCCCGCACGTCGTCGGGCCGCTTCTCGTATTCCCGGCGCCGCTCGCCGATGGGCGCGATCTCCGCGACCAGGTGGTCGGCGAGCGCGTTCTTGCACTGGATGCAGCCGATTCCGGCCGTCCGGCAGCCCTCGGCGGCCCAGTTCCGCGTCTCGTCGTCGGAGAAGATGCGATGGAGGTCGAATACCGGGCACTTCGCCGGATCGCCCGGATCCCTGAGCCGCTTCCGCGCCGGGTCGGTCATCATGGTCCGGAGCTTCCCGCGCACCGAGCCCTCGTCTTCCGCAACGCCGATCACGTTGCCGTAACTCTTGGACATCTTGCGTCCGTCGGTGCCGGGCAGCCTGGGCGAAGGTGTGAGCCGGACGGCGGGTTCGGTCACCACGTCGCCGTAGAACTGGTTGAACCGGCGGGCGATTTCGCGGGTGAGTTCCACATGCGGCTTCTGGTCCTCGCCGACCGGCACCACGGCGGCGTCGTACATGAGGATGTCGGCCGCCTGCAGGACGGGATACCCGAGGAACCCGTAGGTGTGGAGGTCCTTCTCCTTGAGTTCCTTGATCAGTTCCTTGTAGGTCGGGACGCGCTCCAGCCACCCGAGCGGCACGACCATCGAGAGCAGCAGGTGGAGTTCGGCGTGCTCGGGCACCTGCGACTGGACGAAGAGCGTGCAGCGTTTCGGATCGAGCCCCACCGCCAGCCAGTCGGTGGCGATCTCGAGGGTGCTCGCCCGGAGGTCGCTCGTGTCCTTGTAGTCGGTGGTCAGCGCGTGCCAGTCCACGATGCAGTAGAAGGCGTCGAACTCGTCCTGCATCGCCACCCAGTTGCGGTACGCCCCCACCAGATGCCCGAGGTGGGACGACCCGGTGGGCCGCATCCCGGAGAGGAGGCGCTTCCGCCCGCTGCGCGGTGACGTGTCCGTTGCTGTCATGAAGCGTCGGGATTCTACGGGGCGGGATGGAGGCGGGCGTGCAGCTTCGCGGCCAGCGCCGGGCCCACGGTTTCGGCGAGTTCGGCTTCGGAGGCTTCCGTCACCCGCCGCAGGCTCCCGAAACGGGTCAGGAGCGCCTGCCGCCGGCGGGGGCCGATCCCGGGCACGCCGTCGAGGGCCGACCGGAGCGTGTCGGCCCGGCGACTCTTGCGATGGAAGGTGATGGCGAAACGGTGCGCCTCGTCCCGGGCCCGTTCGAGGAGATGGAGCGCCGGGGAGTTCCGGGGCAGCCGGAGCGGCTCCGGAGCGCCGGGCAGGAAGATCTCCTCCTCGCGCTTCGCGAGCCCCGCGTGCGGGATGTGGGTGAGCCCGAGGTCGTGCAGAGCGGCGGCCGCCGAGCCGAGCTGGCCGCGCCCGCCGTCCACCAGGATCAGGTCCGGAAGCTCCGCTCCTTCGGTGAGCACCCTCCGGTAGCGGCGGAGCACGACTTCGCGCATCGACGCGTAGTCGTCGGGCTTCCCCTTGACGGTCCGGATGCGGAACCGCCGGTACGCCGAAGGAAGCGGTTCGCCGCGCTCGAAGACCACCATCGAGGCCACCACCTGGCGACCGCCCAGGTTGGAGACGTCGAACGCCTCGATGCGGCGCGGCTCGGCGGGGAGCTGGAGAGCTTCCTGGAGAGCGCGGACCCGGGCGGCGGCCTTCCGTCCGGCCTCCCGGAAGTCGAGATCGAAGGCCAGCCGCGCGTTCCGGCACACCAGATCCACCATCCGGCGGCGTGCCCCCTTCACCGGGACGTGGATCTCGACGCGGCCGCCGCGCTTCTCGCCGAGCCAGTCGGCCACCAGCTCGCGCTCGGCGAAGTCGAGCGGCGCTTCGATGCGGGGCGGGGGCATGCGACCCATCTCGTAGAACTGCTTCATCGCCGCTTCCACGAGGCCCGCGTCGTCCACCGGCGGCAGGTCGGAGAGCGAGAAGGTGTCCCGATCCACCACCTTGCCGCCCCGGACCAGGAACACCTGCAACTGGGCGCGGTCCCCTTCCCGGTAGAGGCCGAACACGTCGCGGGCCTTGCCCTCGGCGGCGGCCATCTTCTGGCGGTCGTTCAGTTCGGCGAGCAGCTTGAGGCTGTCGCGCAGCCGGGCTGCCTCCTCGAAGCGTTCCGCTTCGGCGTCCTCGCGCATGCGCCGGGTGAGTGAGGTCGAGAGTTCGGTGGTCCGCCCCAGCAGGAAGAGCCGGGCGGCCTCCGAGGTCTCCCGGTATTCCTCCACCGAACAGATCGAGTCCACGCAGGGGGCGACGCAGCGGCGGATCTGGTACTGGAGGCAGGGGCGCGGGCGCTTTCCGTTGAGCTGTTCGCGGCAGTTCCGGATGCCGAAGAGCCGGTGCACCAGGCTCATGCTCCGGCGGGCCAGACTCGCCGGGAAATAGGGACCGGCGTACACCGCGCCGTCGGTGCCGGCGCCCCGGACGATGTGGACCCGCGGGTACTGTTCGTTCATCGTGAGCCGGACGAGCGGCGGGTTCTTGTCGTCCCGGAGGAGGATGTTGTAGCGGGGCCGGCGCGTCTTGATGAGGTTGTTCTCGAGGTGCAGGGCCTCCTTCGCGGAATCGGTGAGCACCACCTCCACGTCGGCGATCTGGGAGAGCAGGTTGCCCTTGCGGGCGTCGGGCGGCGGGGTGCGGAGGTGCGAGAGCACGCGCGCCTTCACCGAAGCGGCCTTGCCGACGTAGAGCGTCTTCCCCTCGGCGGAGCGGAAGAGATAGACCCCGGCGCTCTCGGGGAGCCGGGCGATCTTGTTCTCAAGACCGGCGGGGGAACCGGTCGTCATTTGAGGGAAGTGTAGGATGCGCCCCCCCATGCCCCAAGCCATCCGCATCCAGCAACCCGGCGGCCCCGAGGTCATGAGCCTCGGCTCCGTCCCCGAAGCCTCCCCGGGCCCCGGAGAGGCCCTCGTCCGGGTGGAAGCGGCGGGCGTGAACTTCATCGACACCTACCACCGCACCGGGCTCTACCCGATTCCCCTTCCCTTTACTCCCGGAGTGGAGGGCGCGGGCGTCGTGGAGGCCGTTGGCGAGGGTGTTTCGGACCTGGCGCCCGGCGACCGGGTCGGCTGGGTGATGCAGATGGGCAGCTACGCCGAGGCGGCGGTCCGCCCGGCGGCGAAGCTGGTGCGGCTTCCGCACGGTGTCACGACCACCCAGGCCGCCGCTGCCCTCCTGCAGGGGATGACCGCCCACTACCTGGTGCGCTCGACGTTCCGGGTGCAGTCCGGGATGCCGGTGCTGGTCCACGCGGCGGCGGGCGGCATGGGACTGCTCCTCTGCCAGATGTGCCGGGCGCTCGGGGCGCGGGTCTTCGGCACCGTCTCCACGGAAGCGAAGGCGAAGGCGGCGCGCGCCGCCGGCGCCGACACGGTGATCCGCTACACCGAGCAGGACTTCGCGGAGGTGATCCGCGAAGAGCTCGGCGACGAGGGGCTCGCGGTCGCCTACGACTCGGTGGGGGAGACGACCTGGCGGAAGAGTCTCGAACTGCTCCGGCCGCGGGGGATGCTCGTCCTCTACGGCCAGTCGTCAGGCCCGGTCCCCCCGATCGACCCGCTGCTGCTGGCCCAGCACGGGTCCCTGTTTGTCACCCGGCCAACCCTCGCCAACTACGCCGAGACCACCGACGAGCTTCGCTGGCGCGCCGGGGAGGTCCTCGACAGCGTGGCGAGCGGCAGGCTCCAGCTCACCATCGACCGGGAACTGCCCCTGGCCCAGGCCGCCGACGCCCACCGCCTCCTCGAAGGCCGCGCCACGATGGGCAAACTGATCCTGCGTCCGTAGGGGCTGGGACCGCCGGTCTCCAGACCGGCACGGGGGGGGGGGCGCCCCCCCCCCCCCGGGGGGCC
>VXWI01000122.1 GCA_009835985.1 Acidobacteriota bacterium
GCGCTCCGAGTTCGAGCCGCTCCTCGACGGGTCCACAGGATCCGGAGCGGCGAATCCGGAGCAGTCATCAGTTTGAGTAAAAATACTCAGTGCAATGAGTAAAAAGGCAGTCTTTCAGAGGCCGCAGGTCAGAGACCTCGTCGCGCGCCTCCAGGAACCCCGCCGCTTTCTCCAGGTCGTCGCCGGAGCGCGGCAGGTCGGAAAGACGACGCTGGTCGGACAGGCGGCGGAACTGTCCGCGCTACCTACGCATTACGCGAGCGCCGATCAACCGACGCTGCGCGACGCCATCTGGATCGAGCAGCAGTGGGAAGCGGCCCGCTTGCTCGCCGATGATGGTGGCCCGGCCGGGGCGCTCCTTGTCCTCGATGAAGTGCAGAAGGTCATCGGGTGGTCGGAGGCGGTCAAGGCGTTGTGGGACGCGGATACCCGCGCGGGCCGGCCGCTGAGGGTCGTGCTGCTCGGATCGGCGCCGCTGCTCGTGGAGCGGGGCGTCGGCGAGAGTCTGGCCGGACGCTTCGAAGTCCTGCGGCTCCCGCACTGGAGCTTCGCCGAGATGGAGGCGGCGTTCGGTTGGTCGCTCCCGCAGTACGTCTTCCACGGCGGCTATCCCGGGGCGGCCCCGTTGATCGGTCAGCCGCGGCGCTGGGCTCGCTACGTCCGCGACGCGCTCATCGAGCCCATCATCTCCCGCGACGTGCTCCTCTTGTCCCGGGTGGACAAGCCGGCGCTGCTGCGACGGCTGCTGGACCTGTCGTGCGAGTACTCGGGGCAGGTTCTGTCTTACACGAAGATGATCGGCCAGCTTCAGGACGCGGGCAACACCACCACGCTGGCCCACTATCTCGACCTGCTCTCCGGCGCGGGTCTGGTGACCGGCCTACCCAAGTACTCGGACCGCCTCGTGCGCCGCCGGGCTTCGAGCCCGAAGCTGCAGGTCCTCAACACGGCGCTCATCGGCGCCCGGTCCCGGCGCACCCTGCGGCAGGCGCGGGAAGATCCCGCGCTGTGGGGCCGTCTGGTCGAGTCCGCGGTCGGGGCGCATCTGGCGAACGCCGCGTTCAGCGGCGACTGCGAGCTGTCCTATTGGCGGGATCGGAACCGCGAAGTGGACTTCGTCCTGCGAGAGGCCGACCGCCGGACCGCCATCGAAGTAAAGAGCGGCCGCGCCCCCGGCTCGCTACGCGGGATGGCGGCCTTCTCGAAGGCGTTCTCCCCCACCCGCAGTCTGCTCGTGGGGGGCGACGGGATCCCCCTCGAGACGTTCCTGCGACGGCCCGCCGAGCACTGGCTGCGTCGCCCGCCCTGAGCCGACGGGTCACAACCAGCCGTCAACGTCCCAGGACTGGCCGGACCCCACAAGGAAGAAGGTAGGCGGTTCGCCGCCTGACGGCGGCGGTGCCGGTCTGAAGACCGGCGGTCCCTCCCGTCGCCGCCGTCAGGTGACCTGGCGCTACTGCGGCCCCGTGCTCCCTGGCGGGACGCGGACCACCCCCGGGACCCCCTGACCTTCGAGCATCTGGTTGGCCTCCGGCAGCTCGCTCTCGAGGATCCGCTGGAGTTCGGCCTGCTGCACCGCGAGGCGTTCCCGCAGGATGCCGTGCACCTCCATCATCTGGTCGGTCGGCGGGAAGTCGGCGCTCTGGACCGCGATCGCGAGGTAGCCGATCCGGCCGGCGAGCATGTTCGGCCAGCGGATCTGGTCCTGTCCGGTCCCGGTGACGGCCATCGGGATGAGCCGTTCCTCGACCGCGATCAGCGAACCCTCGAGCCCGTCCACCGCCGAGGCGATCGCCTCGACCTGGTTCGTCTCCTCGGCGAGTGACTTCACGTCGAGCAACTGCCGCCGCAGCCACTCGATCTCGTTCACCATCCCGGCGACGCTCTCCATGTCCACGCGGAGTTCCCGGAGCAGCGCCGTCTGGGCGGCAATGTCCTCCAGCGTGCCTTCGCTGTGCGGGTCCTTCATGACCTCGAGGCTCGCCTGGCGCGTCTCGTCGCCCACCTGCAACTCGACCTGGTACGTCCCGGGCGGGGCGAGGATCGCGATTCGGGCTCCTCCCGGCGCTGAACGCGACCGGTCCTCGTCGAACTCGACCCAGTCGGCGCCGGTGGGCTGGGTGCGCAGCCGCATCTCGGTGGACTGGTCCTCGCGGAGGTTCCACCAGACCCGGTTGAGCCCGGCGTCCCCGCTGCCGTCCATCGTGCGGACCGTCTCGCCGGCGGCGTTCTTCACGACCACCTTGACCCCTTGGGCGTCGTCGTCGAGCCAGTAGCTGATCGGAGCGCCGTAGGGCGGGTTCTCCCCGGCCGACCAGTCGTCGAACTGCGAGAAGGGCGCGGTGATCGCGTGGAACCGGTACACCGAGCGTGGCTCGAAGAGGTGCACGGACGCCGCCTCGACCTCATCGGTCCACTGCTGGAGGGGCGAGATGTCGTCCATGATCCAGAAGCCCCGGCCATAGGTGCCGACCACGAGGTCCTTGAAGCGCTCCTGCACCGTGATCCAGTACATCGGGCTCGGCGGCAGCCCGTTCGCGAGCCGCTGCCAGTTGGCGCCGTCGTCGAAGCTCACGTAGAGGAAGTTCTCGGTGCCGAGGTAGAGCAGTCCCGGCCGCACCGGGTCCTCGCGGACGTTGCGGGTGTAACTGAGCGGGCTGTCCTTGACCCCGTTCACGATCAGCTCCCACGACTCGCCGAAGTCCTCGGTCTTGTAGACGTAGGGGGTGAAGTTCCCCACCTGGTGGGCCTCGACGGTCATGTAGGCCTTCCCGGCCTCCCACTTCGAGGCGTCGACGTTCCGGACCACGCCTTCCTCGGGCATGCCGGGGATGTTCGCGGTGACGTCGGTCCAGTTGGCCCCGCCGTCGCGGGTCACGTGCATCAGGCCGTCGTTGGTGCCGGCGTAAATCACCCCCGCCTGCACCGGGCTCTCGTCCACCGCGTACACGACGCAGCAGTACTCGACGCCGATGTTGTCCGGGGTCAATCCTCCGGAAACCGACTGTCGTTCCTTGTTGTTGGAGGTGAGGTCGGGGCTGATCTCCTCCCAGCTCTGGCCGCCGTTCGTCGTCCGGTGGACGTGCTGGCTGCCGACGTAGACCGTGTTCCGGTCGTGCGGCGAGATGGTCAGCGGGAACACCCACTGGAACCGGTAGCGGAGCGTCTCCGCCGGCCAACCCACGGTGCTCTCGGGCCAGACCTCGACCTGGCGGAACTGCCGGTTGGTCTCGTTGTAGCGGACCACGATTCCGCCGGCCGCGCCGAAGCCGGATGCGCTCGACCAGACGATGTTCGGGTCCACCGGGTCCGGGGTGGCGAAGCCGCTCTCCCCGCCGCCGACACCGTGCCACATGCCGCGGGGAATGCCGCCTCCCAGGAATCCTCCGGTGAAGGCCCGGCTCGGTCCCCGCGTCGAGGGACCGTCCTGCCGGTTCCCGAGCACGTTGTAGGGGATCGCGTCGTCCACGGTCACGTGGTACATCTGGGCGAGCGGGAGCTGGACCTTGAACCAGGACTTGCCCCGGTTCTCCGAGATCGAGAACCCGCCGTCGTGCGCCACCGCCATGCGGTCGGCGTCGGTGTGGTCGATCCACATGTCGTGGTGATCCCAGCCTGGGGCCTCGGCGCGTGCATGCACGCGGTGGGTCTTCCCCGCATCGAGCGTCGAAGCGAACGACGCGGTCAGGAAGTAGGCCTCGTCCCGGTCGTCCGGCGCTGCCGCGCAGCGCGCGTAGTAGGCGTTCCGTCCGGAGAGATTGCGGTTGTGGGTCTGGATCGTCCAGGTCTTGCCGCCGTCGCTGGTGGCCCAGAGCTCGCCGCTCTCGACCTCGCCGGTGCTCCAGTCCACCGAGTCCACGCCGAAGTAGGGCACGCCGTCGCTCGTCTCGATGAGGGCGTACACCCGCCGCGAGTCCGACTTGCTCATGCAGAGCGCGATCTTCCCGACGTCGGACGTCGGCAGTCCGTTCCCCTCCAGTTGCGTCCAGGTGTCGCCGCCGTCGCGGGTCATGTAGAGCCCGCTGCCGGGCCCGCCGCTCATGCGGCCCCAGGTCCGGAGCGCGAGCTGCCACATCCCGGCGAACAGGATCCGGGGGTTGTTCGGGTCCATGACCATGTCCGAGGCGCCGGTTTCCTCGTCCACGAAGAGGACCTTCTCCCAGGTTTCCCCCCCGTCCATCGTGCGATAGACACCGCGCTCGGGTTGCGGCGAGTAGGCATGCCCGAGTGACGCCGCGTAGACGATGTCCGGGTTCGTGGGATGGATGATGATCCGGCCGATCCGGGCGGTCGCGTCGAGGCCCATGTGCTTCCAGGTCTCACCGGCGTCGGTGGACTTGAAGACCCCGATGCCGATGGACACGTTCGCCCGGATGAAGGTCTCGCCGGTTCCCGCCCAGACGATGTTCGGATCGGACTCCGAGACTGCGAGCGCCCCGATGGCGTGAACATCCTGGTCGTCGAAGACCGGCCGCCACTGCAGGCCGGCGTCCTCGGTCTTCCAGATCCCGCCGGTGGCGGCCCCGGCGTAATAGACGTTCCGGTCGCCCGGCACGCCGGCGGCTGCCAACGTCCGGTTGCCTACCGGACCGATGTGCCGGAACTTGAGCCCGCCGAGTTCGTCGGGGGCCGGCTGGGCAAGCGCGGCGGCGGGAAGTCCGAGCGCGAGGCTGAGAAAAAGGCTGATTCCAAGACGCATGGGGTGGTCCTCCGTGTGGGATCCGCGGCTACGGGGCGTCGTCCGGTGCGGGACGTCCGTCGTTTTGTCTCTTGAAATAAAGGTACACGGGAATGCCGGCCGCGGTGATGCCGAGGCCGATCAGGGCGTCCCGCGGATCGGTGATCAGGGTATTCACGAGCAGCACGGCGGAGAAGACGGTGAAGATCGCCGGCAGCAGCGGATACCCGAAGGCGCGGTAGGGCCGGTCGAGATCCGGCTGCTTCCAGCGCAGCACGAAGACCGCCGCGCTTCCCAGCCCGTAAAAGAGCCAGGAGACGACCACCACGTAGGTGAAGAGCTGGTCGTAGGTGCCCGTGAGCGCGATCCCGGCGGCCCACAGGCCCTGCACCAGGGTCGCGTTCCTCGGGACCGCGCCCGGACTCAGCCGGGCGAACGACCGCAGGAACGCCCCGTCCCGCGCCATCGCGTAGTAGACCCGGGCGCCGGTGAAGATGAAGCCGTTCGCCGCAGCGAAGCAGGAGACCATGACCGCGAGGGAGACGAGCTGGGCGCCGAGCGGTCCCCCGGCCAGTCCGGCGGCGTCGGCGGCCACCGTCTCGGTGCCGGAGAAGCCGGCGAACGGCAGCGCCTTCAGGTAGGCGAAGTTGAGCAGCAGGTAGATGCCGATCAGCAGCAGCAGGCTGAGCGAGATGGCGCGCGGCAGGAAGCGCTGCGGGTTCTTCACCTCGCCGCCGACGAAGGTGATGCTGATCCAGCCGTCGTAGGCCCACAGCGCCGCCACCATCGCGGCGCCCCAGCGGGCTGCGGCCGAACCCTCGAGCGGGAGCCGGGATGTCGCGATCGTCTCGACCGACTGGTCTCCCCAGGAGACGCAGAGCACCACGATGGCGCCCGCCATCACCAGCTTGGCGATGGTGGTCAGGTTCTGGGTGTCGGCGGAGGAACGCACGCTGCGGCAGTTCCACAGCGAAAGCCCGAGGATGAGGATCACCACCGCCGCCCTGGCGGCGGTCGGACCGAGCGGCACGAACTCGGCGCCGTACTCGACGAAGACGACCGCGACGGCCACGATCGAGGCGGTCTGGATGACCGCGAAGAGGCTCCAGCCGTAGAGGAACCCGACGAGCGGGTGGTAGGCCCGTTCCAGATAGACGTATTCCCCGCCGGCGTGCGGATAGAGGGCGGCGAGTTCGGCGATCGCGAACGCGCCGCAGAGCGACATCGCTCCCGCGCCCACCCAGATGAGCGCCGCGCCGCCCGCGGAACCGGTGGAGGCGATCACGTAGGCGGGGACGACGAAGATCGCCGACGCCAGGATCGTCCCGATGTTGACGAAGAGCGCGTCGCCGAGACGGAGTTCCCGCCGCAGTCCCTGAACCAAAGCGGGCCAGCGTACCGGATCAGGCGCGGCGGCGCGCCGGAGGATCGGGTAGCGCCGCTGGCGCACAAGCGCGCAGACGGCTCGGAGCGCCGGCTTCCAGCCGGCATCGCCGGCCCCCACCGGGAGGACTGCCCGGGGGGGAGTCGGAACGCATGCCATCCACTGTCCGGATGGCCCAGCCCACTACGATGCCGCCGTGATCCGTAACGACGCCCCGGAGATCACCGAACACGACCTCACCCTCATGCGCGCCGCCCTCGCCGAGGCGGAAGCGGCCGCGCAGAACGGTGAGGTCCCTGTCGGCGCCGTCGTCGCGAAGGACGGCGAGATCCTCGCCACGGCCCACAACCGGGTCCTCGAGACCGGCGACCCCACCGCCCACGCCGAGATCCTCGCTGTCCGCGCCGCCGCGGGCCGGATCGGCAACTACCGCCTCATCGGCTGCGACCTCTACGCGACCGTCGAGCCCTGCCTCATGTGTGCCGGGGCGATCGTCCACGCCCGCATCAGGCGGCTTCTGTATGGCCCGCCGGAGCCCAAATTCGGTGGAGTAGAATCGAGAGTCGCGCTGGACGGCCTCGGCTTACCGCACCATCTCACGGTGGTTTCGGGAGTCCTGGCCGCCGAGGGACGCGAGCTGCTGCAGACGTTCTTCCGCGACCGGAGGTAGCCGGCGGCCGCCACCGGCCGACGCCAGCACACCGTGTCCAACCTGGGCCGGAGAGGTACCGAAGTGGCCGTAACGGGGGCGCCTCGAAAGCGCTTTGTCCGGTGAAGAGCCGGGCACGTGGGTTCGAATCCCACCCTCTCCGCCGCCGGGCGGGTTCCCTGTGCGATCTGATTTGGTCCTCAGAGATCGCCGTGTGTGTCACTTTGATGATCGGATGGAGGAATTGACGGGAAGCGGCTGTCCCCGGCCCTTTTCCCGCTCACCAGTTGCCCGGAGCCCCATGAAGATCCATCGGCCGGTCCTCATCCTCGGCCTCGCCGCGCTGACCGCCTGCGGCGGGGACGCGCCCGGCCC
>VXWI01000057.1 GCA_009835985.1 Acidobacteriota bacterium
GGCCGAGTTCCCGAACCCGGTCCGACGGCTGCCGTTCCGCCAGCCGCCAGCCTTCCACCGTAACCTGCCGCGGAAAGTAAGGGAGGTCGTACAACTCCGGCAGGCAGACGATCCGGGCGCCCCCGGCCGCAGCCGCGCGCACGGCCTCGACGGCGCCCCGGTGCGCGGCGTCGCGACTCGGCTCGATGGCCCGCTGGACGAGGGCGAGCCGGGGCTGGCCGGTCGGCTGCGGATCAGCGGGCATCGGCTAATTCTGCCGCGAGCGGGCCCTCCGGCAAGGCGCCGGGGTGGGTCCGGCGCCGGGGAACGGTCACGCGAGCAGGCCGAGAAGCGCGAAACCGGCAAGCGCGGCGCCGGCGCCGATGAGGGCGTAGGGGAACTGCGTCCTGACGTGTTCCATGATGGAGCACCCGGCGCTCCGGGCCGCGAGCACCGTGGCGTCACCGTAAAAGCACGCGTGGGAGCCGAAGGCGCCCGCCGAAACGAGGGCTCCGAGCGTCAGCGGCAGCGGAGCTCCCAACTCGGTGGCGAGCCCGATGACCACCGGCAGGCTGACCGTGTAGGCCCCCCAGAACGATCCGGTGGCGAACGCCACTCCCGAGAGGGTGACGAACACGAGCGCCGGCAGCATCCAGGCGCTCGCGATGGGCTGCACGCTGCCGATCACGAACTCGGTCAGCCCCAGCGCGGCGTTCACGTCCCGCAGGATGAAGGAGGCGAGCACGATCCCGAGGGGATAGACCATCTTCTCCATCCCGAGGAACGCCCCATCGGCGACGGGTCCCAGGCCGCCGGCCGGCCGCACGAGCGCGGTCAGCACCAGGGCGACTCCCAGAGCCGCCACCACGCCGAAGAGGGCATCCCCGCCGAGCGCTAGGGTGGCTGCGGGCAGGACCAGGATCGGGATCAGGAAGGCCGGGGTCCGCAGACCGGGACGCGCCGGTGCCTGGTCGGTGGCCGGTTCGAGGCTCTCGTCGAGGGCCGCGGTCACCGGAGTTCGTCCCGAACGGAGTTGGCGCTCGGCACCCGCCATCGGTCCGAAGTCGCGGACCGCCCCGAGGATCACTGCGAACACCAACAGGATCGCAAACCACGGATAGAGGAGATACGGGATGAGGGAGACATACAGACCGATGCCGCCGCCTGTTTCGGCAAGTCCGTTCGCCTCGAAGAGCCCGGCGATGAACACCGTCCAGGTCGAGGCCGGAATCAACACGCAGATCGGCGCCGCCGTGCTGTCCACGACGTAGGCCAGCCGGGCGCGCGAGATACCGATCCGATCCGCCGCGCCCCGGAACGCCGCCCCCACCGCCAGCGCGTTCAGGTAGTCGTCGACGAAAGTGACGACGCCAAGTCCGAAGGCGCCGAGGAGGACCCCGCGGCGCGTCCTGAGACGCCCGGAGAGCGCCTCGCCGAACGCTTTCGACCCTCCGGCGCGGGCCAGGATGCCGATCAGGGCGCCGAAGAGCATCACCACCAGCACAACCCAGACGCTCGCCGGTTCGGCCATCACGGACTGGGCGTTGTCGAGGAACGCACTCAGGAATCCACCCCGCGAGAGCATCAGGTGGCCGAGCAGCGACCCGAAGATCAGGGCCTCCAGCGGCCGGCGGGTCCATACCGCAAGCCCCAGGACCGCGAGGCTGGGAATCAGGCTGAGAGCGCCCCAACCCTCCGCGCCACTCACGCGCTCACGGCCGCCGGAACAGGTCCGGCGCGCTCCAACTCGTCCGTCCCCTTCGACACCGGGTAGCGTTCGGCCCACCCCGCCCGAAAAAACCGATGGCAGCGAACTCCGTTCGCTGCCCGCAGTTTCGGGGGAAAGTGTGAAAGGGGGTTACCCCCTTTCACAAGAAAGAAACGACAAACCGGAACTCGCCGCCGCGCGCCACCGGCGCGCAAGGGAGTTGTGGTTTGCGGCGCGAAGCGCCGGGCGGTTCGGTAGCGGGAGTGCGACCCAGTCTGCACAGATCGCTCCGGAGTAGTCACCGCAGGTTCCCGTCGCACCCCCGCTAACGGACCGCTCGACGGGGTTCCTGTTGCAAGATGCAATGGATCCCGCCGCCGCCGAGGTTGACGGCCATGGCGTCGAGGGGCAGCACCTCGCGGCCGGGGAAGACTTCGCGAAGGATGGCGAGCGCGCGTTCGTCCTTTTCCCTAAGGCTCGCCGGCATACCGGGCTTCCAGTACTTCTGGGCCAGCACGAGGCCGTTCGTCACCTGGAAGTTCAGATAGCTTGCCGCCGCGACCACCTTGATCTCGTCGTCCGGCGCGATCGAAGACCCGTCCTCGTATTCGAGCGGCTGGATGTAATCGAACACCCCGTCTCCGGCCCGCATCGTGTCGAAGAGGGAATCGGGCGCCGGCACCCGGACGATCCGGAAGGGGTTTCCGTCCTGATCCGTCGCGGCGCTGAGCCTCCGGAAACTCTCCTCGAGCCGTTCGTGGCTGATCGCCGCGATGGGGTCCGTGCGGCGCTCCTCCTCGGTGATCTCCGCGAGCAGGATGGTTGCCGGGTCCGCGAAGCGGGCGAACTCATCCACGTGGCCGCCGGTGGTGATGACTGTGTAGACGCCGCCGGGAAGCCGCCCGCGGAAGGTGAGTTCGTCCTCGGCCATGCCCTCGGCGAGCCAGATGACCTTGGAAACTCCCAACGTGCGCCGGAACTCCTCCTCCATGGTTTCGAGGGTCCATCCCGGGTTGCGCTGCAGTTCCACGGCTTCCACGGCGAGCATCACGCCCTTGCCGTTGAACTCGCGCGAGCCGCCTTCGCTGATCAGCGCCGACTTCACGACCTCCAGCCCGAGGAGGTCGGCGACGTGGCGGTCCACCGCCTCCTCGAGGCGGGAGTTCGGGCTGTCCGGGGACTCGTAGCCCCACATGTTGAATCCGAAATCGATGACCCGGAGGCCGCCCCGATCACCCCGCAGGAAGATCGGTCCCATGTCCCGCATCCAGATGTCGCCGTGCGGCACGGCGTGGATGGTCACGTGACCGTCCGGCACTTCCTCTTGCCGAAAGCGCTCCCGGAGGCGATCCGCCTCGGCGTCATCCTGGGCCAGCAGCTCGATGGCCACCCTGCCCTCGGTGGCGCGAATGATCTCGATGAGGAGCGGCTCGGTCGGCAGTCCCCGCTTGTTCTCGTAGGTCGGCCAGGCCATCCAGAGGGCGCGGTGCGGTTCGAACTCGGCCGGGAACACGAACGACTCGGCTGCGGGGGCCGTTTCGGAGGCCCCTCGCGGGTCGCCCCCACACGCGCAGATCGCGGTCAAAAGCAGGGCGCCCGCGGGATTCAGGGCACTGCAATTACCGCCGGGAGGCCGCACCGCCACGACTATACTCGCGGCCGCACTGGATCATTGGGGCACCGGGTGGCAGACGGGATCAACAGCGACGAGTTCTTCCGGGTCGCTGCGCTAGCCTCGGTCGCGCCCCCGGAAGGGGAGATCCGGACGCGGAACTTCCGGGCGGCCCGCAAGGTCCTCGGGACCTACGCGCTGCAGGTGGTGGAGACCGCCAGTAGCGAGGGCGACGCGCGGCCCGGGGACGCTTCCGGCGAGGAAGCCGCCTGCCCGCTGCGCCCGGACGAACCGCGCGAGGGCCTTCCGGACGGCAAGGCCTTCGAACTCGCCCCCGAGCGGGGAGAGCGCCTCATCCACGTTCCCCGAGTCCTCGGAGGCGGGTCGTGACGGCCACCGCGGGACGGTCGTGCGGCATCCCGCATCCATCCGGCGGCCTCGACGTGACCGCGGCAACCGCCGCCCGGCTCGACCACGCCGAAGCGATCAACCGGCGCATTCACGCATTCCTGCATCTCGACCGGGACGGTGCGCTGGCGGCCGCCGGGCGACTCGAACGCCAGCCGGCCGACGCCCGGGGCTCCCTCTTCGGGCTCCCGGTCGCCGTCAAGGACAACATCGCGGTACGCGGGCTGCCCTCGACCTCCGGCTCCGCGGTCCTCCGCAACTACCGGGCGCCCTACGACGCCACCGTGGTGGAACGGCTCCGGCGAGCCGGCGCGGTGATCCTCGGCACCACGAACCTCGACGAGTTCGCCATGGGTTCCGCCACGACGACCGGGTTTCGCGGACCGACCCGGAACCCGGTGGCGCCGGACCGCATCGTCGGAGGCTCGTCGGGAGGTCCGGCAGCCGCCGTGGCCGCCGGGGCGGTTCCGGCGGCCCTCGGGACGGACACCGGCGGCTCGGTGCGCCTCCCGGCGGCGCACACTGGCATCTTCGGCATCCGCCCGACCTACGGCCGTGTCTCGCGCTTCGGGATCACCGCCTACGCGTCCTCATTCGATCAGGTCGGCTGTCTCGCCTCCGATCTCCACGAGCTCGCGCAAGTGCTCTCGGTCGTTTCGGGCGCCGATCCCCGCGATGCCACGAGCATCGATCGCGAGGTGCCGGACTTCACGGCGGCCGCCGCCCGTCCCGCGCTCCCGCGCGCCGTGGTGGCGTGCAGCGACGAGGACATCGGGATTCTGGACGCGCCCTCCCGAACCGCGTTCTTCCGGGCCCTGCGCCGCTTCGAGGAAGCCGGGACCACGATCCGGCGCTTCCGCTTGCCGGAAGCGGTCACCACGATCTCCGCCTACTACGTCCTCGCCTGTGCCGAAGCCAGCTCGAATCTCGCCCGCTTCGACGGCATGCGCTACGGCAGCCGCGTGGCGGGCGACGGAACGCTCGCGGCGGCGTTTCGCGAAAGCCGGACCGCGGGATTCGGAGACGAGGTGCGCCTGCGCATCCTGCTCGGAACCACCGTGCTCTCCCAGGGTTACCGCGACGCCATCTACGCGGCGGCCACCGCCGCCCGGAAGGCGATCCGGGACCGGCTGTCCGGCGCTCTCGAGCCGGGGGAACTCCTCCTGCTCCCGATCGCCAGGACGTCACCCCGGCGGCTGTCGGACCCCATCGAGGCGGGCGAGGACTACGAGGGGGACCGGTTCACCGTCCTGGCCGCGCTGGCCGGCTTCCCCGCGCTGGCAGTGCCGGCAGGCGAGCGCAACGGCCTGCCCTTCGGCGTGGAACTGATGGCCCTTCCCTGGCAGGAAACGACGCTCCTCTCGGCAGCGGCCGCCTTCAGCGCGCTTCCGGGGGCCACCGCGCAGCGGTCCACGAGTCCCAGCCGCGGGGCGGCAGGGGCTCCGTAGGCCCCTTCGCGCGCCGCAACCGGACTCCCTCCCCGACACCGGTGACCCGGCCCACCGGGAAGACCGGGATCTCCGCCGCGGCCGCCACGGCCCGGACCCGCGTTTGTGGCCCCGCGAGCAGCAACTCGTAGTCCTCGCCGCCGAACAGCGCCGCATCGAGACCTCGGGCGCCCGGACCGGCGAGCGGCACCCGGGAAGCCTCGACGAGCGCCCCGACACCACTCGCGGCCGCAAGCCGGTGGAGGTCGAGGGCCAGACCGTCCGAGATGTCCATCCCGGCGTGCGCCGCGCCCGCGAGGGCCGCGCCCGCCTCAAGGCGCGGCGCTGGATCGAGGTGCCTTGCCACCAGCGCGTCCTCCTCCGGCGTGAAGGACGCCGTCGCTCCTTCCCGCCGCCCCCGCAGGAGGGACAGACCGAGAGCCGCCCCACCCAGTTTCCCCGTGACGAACAGTGCGTCTCCCGGTTTCGCGCCGCTGCGGCGGAGGAGCGGGGCCTCCGCGGGACTGGTCCCGGCCACCGTGACATGGAGTCCGAGACGTTTCCCGGCGGTGATGTTGCCTCCCACGAGCGGCGCTCCCAGTTCCCGGGCCCGCTCGGCGGCGGCCTCGCTGATCCGGACCGCCGCCGTCTCTTCGGAGGGCGGCGCCACCAGGGAGATGAGCGTCCCCGCCGGCCGCCCCCCCATGGCCGCGATGTCGCTCACCGCCGCGGCAACGGCCCGGCGGCCGATAGCGCGCGGCGGATGCAGACGGCGGTCGAAGTGAACGCCTTCCTCGGAGGCATCCGTCGTCAGGAGGAGCGCGCCGCCGCCGGGCCAGGCCAGCGCCGCCGCGTCATCGCCCGGTCCCAGGATCAGCCGCGGGATGCCCTCCCCCGCAGCCGTCTCGAGGGACGGGAGCACGTCCAGAATCCGCCGCAGCAGCCGGTCCTCACCGGAGGACGGCCCCGGCCCCGAATCCTCGGCAGGGAGCCGGTCCGAATGGTCTTTCGCCCTCCCGTCAACGCCGGTCCGCATTGCCGCTTCCAACGGGCTGCTCAGGCGGCAGCCACCACCGAACCGCGTCAGTCCCGGGGAGCGACGGTTTGTTCCAGGCGTTTGGTGAGGTCGGCAATGCGGCTCCTCACCGCCTCGACCGCCTCCTCGATGTCTCCGGAATCGGCATCGCCGACGGCCCGCTGGCGCAACAACTCATCCCCCATGTTGAGTGCCGCGAGGATCGCGACCTCCTCCTTTTCGAGGTGCGGCGCCGCCCGCAGGACGTCACCGATGCGTTCGTTCACCAATCTGGCCACCGCCGCGAGGTCAGCCCCCCCCTCGTCCGACCGCAGCCGATACGACCGGCCCGCAACCTCGACCTGGACCGTCTCGCTCATTGCCGCCCGCCCTCGGCGCTCTCCGCTGCGGAGCCCCCTGACCCGGTCACGGCGCGCAGCGCCTTGCGGATGACCTCACGTTCCTCCCGGAGGATCGCGACCCTCTGCTCCGCCCGCTCCGCACGAGCGCTGGCCCGTGCTTCCGCCTCGCGTAGCGCGTCCCGCTCCCGCTCGACCTCCTGAACGCGGGCGTGCGTCGCCTCGGCGATCCGTCCCCGGACTCGCTCGAGGGTGGACTCCGCCCGTTCGATGTCCCCGAGCAGCCCCCGGACGGCGGCTGCGCGATCGGACATGGAGCGATTCCGGCTCGAAACGGCGCCTCTAGTCGGAACTCGATCGAGTCTGGAGCGCCTCCCGCGCCCGGTCCACCAGGGAGTCGAACGCCCCCGGATCGTGAACCGCCAGTTCGGCCAGCTGTTTCCGGTTCACGCCCACCTGGGCCAGCGACAGCCCGTGCGCGAACTGGGCGTACGGGAGTCCCCGTTCCCGGGACGCCGCGCTGATGCGGGTGATCCACAGGCGGCGGAAATCGCGCTTCCGGGTCCGGCGATCACGGTAGGCGTACGAGAGGGCGCGATCGAGCGCCTGCATGGCGTGCCGGTAGAGCTTGCCGCGCATCCCGCGGTAGCCTCGGGTCTGTTTGAGAACCCGCCGACGCCGGTCCCGCCGGTGGGTCCCGCGTTTCACTCGGGACATCGTGTCTTCTCCAACTCTTTCGCAGTGGAACGGGCCGTCACCCGATGATCCGGGCGATCATCTTCGCTTCGCCCTCGAACACCCACGCCCCGCTGCGCAGGCGGCGGCGGCGCTTCGCGGATTTCTTGGTGAGGATGTGGCTGTGATAGGCGCACCGGCGGCGTATCTTGCCGCTGGCAGTCTTGCGGAACCGCTTCGCGGCGCCGCGGTGGGTCTTCATCTTCAGTTTCATGGTGGTTCCTGTGGCTCAGCCGGTTCCGTCGCGCTGCGCCCGACGGACTCGGGGCGCCTGGGGGTTGTCTTCCGGGCCGGCCCGTCCGGCGCGTTCGGTCCGGAGCGCTTCGAGCAGGCGGCGACTGGGAGCGAGGATCATGCTCATCTGGTTGCCGACCACGCTCGACCGGGATTCGACGGTCGCGATCTCGGCGAGTTGCGCGGTGACCTCATCGAGAATGCGGTCCCCGAGCTCCCGGCGGCTCCGCTCCCGAGCCCGCTTGAACCAGATCGTGGCCTTGACCTTGTGACCTTCATGGAGGAAACGCTCAATCTGCTTCATCTTGGTGGCGCGGTCGTGCTCTCCGATGATGATGCGGAACTTGACCTCCTTGACCTGGTTCTGCTTCTGGTGTCTCTTGGAGTCCTGTGATTTCTTGCTCTGCTGATACACGAACCGGCCGTAGTTCATGATCTTGCAGACCGGAGGCATCCGGTTCGGCACGATCTCGACGAGATCGAGGCCCCGGTCGGCGGCCAGCCGCCGGGCGTCCATCAGGGCGAGATCTCCAAGTTTCTCGCCATCCTCACCGATCACCAGGACGATGGGAGCTCGGATTCGGTCGTTTACCCTGAGAGAACTATCGATGGATCACCTCCGCACCGCGGGCGGGTCGGCGGATTATCGCCACTTCGGCCGCGCTTCGCCAGCGACGGCCCCCGCGCGCGGGAACGCCGCCGGGGTTCCGGCACCGGCGGCCAGGCCCGTCACGGGGTGAGCGACCGGGTCCGGGTGAGCTCGTCGAGCCGCTCGGAGAGCGCGGCGGCCGTCATGGTTTCCTGACCCCGCCGGCCCCGGGTGCGCACCGCGAGCGTGCCTTCTTCCACCTCCCGGTCCCCGAGGACCACCATGAACGGGACCCGTCCCACTTCCGCCTCCCGGATCTTGTAGCCCATCTTCTCGCGGCGGTCGTCGACCGAAATCCGGAAGCCCTGCGCCCGGAGGGCGGCAGCCACCTCCGCCGCCTGCGCCTGATGCCGGTCGGCGATGGGGATCAACACCGCCTGGACCGGGGCGATCCAGACCGGGAGCGCCCCGCCGGTGTGCTCGAGCAGGAGCGCGAAGAAGCGTTCCACGGAACCGAGGATCGCCCGGTGAATCACGACCGGGCGTTCCCGGTCGCCGTCCTCCGTCGCGTAGTGAAGATCGAACGCCGGCGCCTGGGAAAAGTCAAGCTGGATGGTCGCGCACTGATGGCTGCGGCGGAGTGCGTCGCGGACGTGGAAGTCGATCTTGGGGCCGTAGAACGCGCCGTCTCCCGGATTCACGACCCAGTCGTCCCCGGACTCGGCGAGGGCTTCCGCCAGCGCCGCTTCCGCCTGTTCCCAGGTCTCAGGGCTACCGACCGACTTGTCGGGGCGGGTCGAGAGTTCGATCTGGATGTCCTCGAAGCCGAACTCGCCGTAGACCTCTTTCACCAGGTCCACGAGATCGCGGACCTCCGCCTTGACCTGATCGAGCCGGCAGTAGACGTGCGCATCATCCTGGGTGAAGGCCCGTACCCGGGTCAGGCCGGAGAGAACGCCCGAGGGCTCGAACCGGTGGCAGTGACCGAACTCCGAGAGCCGCAGGGGCAGATCCCGGTACGAACGGATGTCCGACCGGTAGACCAGCGCCGCCCCAGGACAGTTCATGGGCTTGACGCCGAATCGGTTCTCGTCGGACTCGATGAAGAACATGTTGTCCCGGTAGTGGTCGAGGTGGCCGCTCCGGGCCCAGACGGACTCGTTCAGGATCAGTGGAGTCCGGATCTCCTGATAGGACCGGCGGTCCAGCTTCTCCCGCATGGAATCGAGCAGCCGGTTCACCACTCCCATCCCGGCGGGCAGCCAGAACACCTGCCCCGGGGCCTCCGGCAGAATCAGGAAGAGCCGCTGATCGCGGCCGATGCGCCGGTGATCGCGCCGCTTCGCCTCCTCGAGACGGGCGAGATGGGCCGCCATCTCCTTCCGGTCGGTGAAGCTCGTGGCGTAGATGCGCTGCATGGGGATGCCGTGCGCATCTCCCTTCCAGTAGGCGTTGGAACTCGAGAGCACCTTGAGCGCCCGAATCACGCCGGTGTGAGGCACGTGGGGCCCCTCGCAGAAGTCGAAGAAACTCCCGACCCGGTAACAGGAAACCCGCTCGCCTCCCTTCTCGCGAACCAGTTCCACCTTCAGCAGTTCTCCCTGCTCCTCGAAGATGCGCACGGCGTCGTCCTTGTCGAGGATCTCCCGTTCGAAGGGCACCCGGTCCTTCACGAGTTCGCGCATCCGGGCCTCGATGCGGCCGAGGTCCTCGGGGGAGAAGGGCTCCTCGACCTGAAAGTCGTAGAAGAAGCCGTCCTCGATGGGGGGGCCGATCCCGTAGCGGGCGTCGGGGAACAGATCCTTGACCGCGGCGGCCAGCAGGTGCGCCGAACTGTGGCGGAACACGTGGAGCCCGTCCGCGTCCTTCGGCGTCAGGAACCTCACGTCCGCGTCCCCGTCGGGACAGTGGGTGAGATCCACCTCCCGGCCGTCCACGGTGGCGGCGATCGCCGCGGCGGGGGCGACTCCGGACAGCGGCGCGCCCGCCGGAAGCTGCACCTCGCCCCCGTCGGGGAGGCGCAGTCGAAAGGAAGAAGGCACGCTGTCTTTTTATCCCGGCCGGGGACGCCGCACAAGGCCGGCGGGGACCGCCTTGCGGAGCCGCGAGGCATCCCGGGCGGGCGCGGCCCGCAGAAGGCCGGAACAGACGCCTCGCGGCCGCAGTCTCCCGGGGAAGGAGGAATGGTAGGCGCGGGCGGATTTGAACCGCCGACTTCTACCGCGTCAAGGTAGCGCTCTCCCCCTGAGCTACGCGCCTGTCCGAGAGCGCGCGAGTTTATCTCGGATCCCCGCCCCCTCCGGACAGCGGCTACGGCCGCTTCGCTTCGACTTTTCCACATCGCGGCCCGAAACGGGAAAAAAGCGGGGCGATCTGCGTCTAGGACCTGTGGAGGTATCCACGTTGCTTCACGACGAACACCCGATGACGCGGCCTTCCGCGGCGCGCGACCGTCCCGCCGGGGACCCCGCCCAGCGCAGACGCCCCGAGGGACCCCCGGCGCCGGCACCGGCGCACCCCGGACCGCGCGCCGTCCCGAACCCGATTCCGCGCCTGCTGGACCTCCTCCGGCGCCAGGGCCGCATCCCGACTGCGATGGCGAACCGCGCCGCGTCGGTCGAGCGCCTGCCTCCGCCGCGACACGAGACCGCGCTGGTGGCCGAAGGTCTCCTTTCGGAGGAAGACATCGCGCAGGCGGTGGCGCAGGACGCCGGACTTCCCTTCCGGACGATCAATCCCCTGGAACTCAACCCGGAGGTAGTCACCGGCGCGCTCCCGGCCCCCTTCGCCCGCCGGCACACCATCTGCGCCCTCGCCAGGGACGCGGACACCCTGACGGTGGCGGTCGCGAACCCGTTTGACCGCGGCGCCATCGCGGATCTCGAACGGTATCTGGGGGTTCGGGTGAAAGTCGTGGTCGCGACCCGCTCCGACATCGAAGGGATCAACGGCAGCCTTTACAACCTGCGGACGTCGCTACGGGCTGCGGAAACCGAGTTGACCCACGACCACGGCGAGAGCGCCAATCCGCCCGCCGCCGACCAGGAGTTCGTTTCGGAGTCCGAGGCCGCCGGCGACCTGGAGCCCACCACCCGCCCGGTGGTAGCCGCTCTCGACAGCATCCTCCACCAGGCGTTCGAGCACCGCGCCTCGGACATCCACCTCGAACCCAAGCGCGACCACGCCGTCGTGCGTTTTCGGGTCGACGGGGTTCTGCGGACCATGCACACCTTTCCCCGCATCGTGTACCAGGCCGTGGTCAGCCGCCTCAAGATGCTCAGCGGGCTCGACATCGCCGAGAAGCGACGTCCCCAGGACGGCCGCATCAAACGCATCGAATCGGAGAAGGAGATCGAGCTGCGGGTTTCGACCCTCCCGACCGTCTTCGGCGAGAAGGCGGTGCTGCGGGTGTTCGACCCGGCGGCCCTGGTCTCGTCGCTCGAACAACTCCGGCTGGCCGCAGACGAAGAACGCTGGCTCCGGCGGATGCTGAGCCGCCGCGAAGGGCTGGTCCTGGTCACCGGTCCCACCGGCAGCGGCAAGACCACGACGCTCTACTCGGTGCTCCGCCACGTAGCGACGCCCGAAGTGAACGTCGTGACGATCGAGGATCCGGTGGAGCTGGTCTTCCCGCCGCTCAGCCAGGTCCAGGTGAACCCCCGCATCCACTTCTCGTTTGCGGCCGCCATTCGCAGCGTGCTCCGCCAGGATCCGGACATCCTCATGGTGGGCGAGATCCGGGATGCCGAAACAGCCGAAATGGCGGTGCAGGCGGCTCTGACCGGCCACCTCGTCCTCTCGACCCTCCACACGAACGACGCCGCCGGCGCGATCACCCGTCTCGCCGACCTCGGAGTCCCGCGCTTTCTGATCGGAACGACGCTGGTGGGTGTCGTCGCCCAGCGCCTCGTCCGCACTCTCTGCCGCGGCTGCGGCCGCGAGACCACGGTCTCGGCCGCAGAGGCGGAGACGCTGTCGGCCCCCGGGGTCGCCGGCCGCCCGGTCCGGGTGGGCGCGGGGTGCGCGCGCTGCCGCGACACCGGCTACCAGGGGCGCCGCGCCGTCTTCGAGATCCTGCCCATCGAGACCCGGGCGGCCGCCGAAATCCTGGGCGGTTGCACCGCGGAGGACCTCGCGCGCTCCGCACGCCGCCGGGGCGTCCGGAGCCTCCGGCAGGCCGCGGTGCGCCTGCTGCTGGAAGGAGAAACCAGCGTTGCCGAGGTGATCCGGGTGACGGGCGCCGGCCCGGACCCGGACCCCTTCGGAGGTCTCCGCGGGCTGCCGGCTACCCCCGGTCCGGAGGGTGCCGGCTCAGAAACCGAGCGCCCGGCTAATCACGAGGAGCAGCGCCGGGATTCCGTAGAAGGCCACGATCACGTAGGCGACCGCCAGACTCCGGTTCGCCACCGCGATGTCCGCGAGACGGCGCGCCGCGGCGAGCGGGATCTGCCGGATCCGGGAGACGGGGTAGACCATCAGGATCCCGACCAGGTTGAACAGGAGGTGGACGACCGCCAGCTGGAATCCCCAGTGGGCGTTCGGGCCGGAGACCGCGAGGGCGGCAAGGAATGCCGTGACCGTCGTGCCCACGTTCGCTCCGAGGGTGACCGGAAAAGCGTCGTCGAGGAGCAGGAGCCCGGCTCCGGCAAGGGGGACCAGCATCGACGTGGTGATCGAGCTGGACTGGACGAGAACGGTGACGACGGCCCCCGTTCCCATGGCCAGGAGGGCGTGACGGCCGAGCACCCGGTGGAGGGCAGCTTCGCCCCGGCCCGCGGAAATGCTCTTCAGGGTGCGGACGAGCAGGCCGAGGGCGACCACCAGCAGCACCACCGATGTGACGGCCAGGAGCGCGGCCGCCGCCTCGTCGGAGCCGGTCACGATGCCCGCGAACCACTGGATCGGCATCGGGACCAGCTCGATGAGGCCCTTGAGGGGACTCTCGTAGTCGATGCCGGTCCCGAGCAACCCCGCGAATTGCGCGGAAACCACGCCGGAGAGGCGCGTCAGGAACCCGGTGGCGATTTCGAGCGGCAGGAGGATGGCAACCGCGATCAGGTTGAACATGTCGTGGCAGGTGGCCACCTCGAAGGCCCTCCGCAGTTCCTTCCCGTCCCGCAGGTGTCCGAGGGCGGCGATCGAATTGGTGACCGTCGTCCCGATGTTGGCGCCCATCACCATGGGGATGGCGTGTTCGAACGGCAGCGGCGACTCCGGGGCGGCGACCAGTCCCACGATGAGCGAACTGGTGACCGAGGAACTCTGGACCAGCGTCGTGGCCAGGATTCCGATGATGAGTCCCACGAACGGGTTCGCCGAAGCCTGGAAGAAGCCGTCGAGGAGCCCGGAACCGAGACCCTTGAATCCCTCCCCAAGGCCGTCGATCGCCCCCAGGAAGAGGACGAACAGCAGGACCAGTCCCGCAAAGCGCGGCAACTGGGCAAACCGGCTGCCGGCTTCGCGTCCGGGTTCCCTCATGCCGCCCCTCGACGGATCCCCGGCGCGGGGTCCGGCGGCAAACCCGCCGGGCAACCGGAAGCACCGGCGTTTCGCTTCGTCATCGATGACTGAGCGCGGAGCAGGGCGCGGCGGACACTGCCCGCGGAGCGTAGCGGCCCCGGTCCGTCCGGAATGTTACAAATCGGTAGGAAACTCGTCCCGCGGGAGTCTTATTCGGGCGCTTCCACGATCACGAAGTTGCGGCGCCACTCCCCCGGAGCGACCTGACGGGCAATCTGAATCGGGAAGGGCTCCCCGGCCTGCATCCCGGACAGCGCGTCGCGGAGGTCGCCCGCCGTCCGCACCGGCCGCCCGCCGATCCGGGTGATCACGTGACCGGGTTCAATCCCCGCCTCATGGGCCACCCCGCCGGGAACCACCTGCCGGACCAGCACTCCCTCGAAGTCCGCCTGGAACTGCTGGGCAAGGGCTCCCTGCAGTGTTTCGCCCACGATGCCGAGCCGGCCGGGAGATTCCACCGGTCTCTCGGGCTCCGGAGGAGCGGCTTCGGCGAGCGGCGCGGCCTGCCGGAAGTCACGCTGGCCCAGCACCACGTCCACCGAAACGACCGTTCCGTCTCTCAGGACCTCCACCGTCGAGGGTTCGTCCGGGCGGGCGTCGGCGACGGCGAACTGCAGGTCCGTGCTGTCCTCGATCGGCCGGCCGTTGAACCGGACGATGATGTCCCCGCGCTCCAGGCCGGCCGCCGCGGCCGGCGAGTCGGGACCCGAAAAATCGTCGATCTGAGCGCCGCGCGCATCGTCGTCAAGGCCGAAGGCCCGCGCCCGCCGGGAATCGAGCGCCACGACCGCAACCCCGAGCCAGCCGCGGGTCACCTGTCCCTCGGAGGCAAGATCGTCGTACACCCGGCGCACCAGGTTGGACGGAATCGCGAAACCGAGTCCGATGTTCCCCGGGGTTCCGGCCACCTGGATCATGGTGTTGACTCCCACGAGGCTGCCGTCGAGCCCCACGAGCGGTCCGCCGGAGTTTCCCCGGTTGATGGCGGCGTCGGTCTGGATGAAGTCCTGGTAGTCGCCCTGGAGCACCCGGCCCTTGGCGCTCACGATGCCGGCCGTGACCGAATGGCTGTTGCCGAGCGGATTCCCGATGGCGAGGACCCAGTCCCCGACCCGGACCTCGTCCGAGTTTCCCAGCGCGAGGTGGGGGAACACCTCCCCGTCGGTTTCGAGCCGGATCACGGCCAGGTCCGTCGGCGGATCCTGCCCGACGACCACCGCCTCCAGGGTTCGGCCGTCGGAGAACTCCACCTCGATGCGGGTGGCCCCGTCCACGACGTGGTTGTTGGTGACGATGAGCCCGCTCGGGTCCACGATAGCGCCGGATCCCCGGCCGAACTGTGCCCCCGGCGGCGATGGCGCCGGAGGGAACCCGAAGAACTGTTCGAGTCTCGGATCCTCCGCCCCGCGGGTGCTCTCCCGCTCCACGAGCAGACTCACCACTCCCGGCGTCGCCACCCGCGCCACTTCGGCGAAGGCGTCGGAGAGGGTCCACGCCGCGTCGGTCCGGTCGCGGTCGGGAGCGTCGGCCGGCGCCGGGACGTCCGCGAGACGCTGATGGCCGGGCCGGCGGCGGGCGTCCTCCTGGTCCGAGACCCCCTGACCCCGCGCATCCGTCGCGGCGGCCGCGAGGCTCGCGAAGTCGGCGCTCTCGGTCAGACATCCGGGGGCCGCAACCAACCCCGCGAGGGCAAGAGCGGCCGGCAGGAATCGAAACATGAACGGTGGCCTCCTTGGTCGGGTCCTGCGAGTGGGCTTGGAAACGAATATAACGCGGGCAGACCGATGGGGTTCCACCGCCGAAGGGCCGGCGGGCCTTGGCGCTGACGGCGAGCGAGCGGCGCCGGCCGTGGCACAGGCATTGCGGAAACGTGATCCAGCGCGACCAAACACCTGGAAAGGAGTTCGCCATGACCCGCACGCGGCACATCCTGACGACCCTGCTGGCAACGGCCTGCCTGGCCGCCGCCACGGCGGCGGCGGCGGAGTCCGGGCAACCCCCGCGCCGGGGGCCCTACCCGGACGCCTCGCAACGGAGCGTCCGCGAAGCCCGCTACGCCTTTTCGAGCTACGGCGGATTCCGCGTTCTGAACGTGACGAGTGATCTCTTCGCCGCCAACGAGTTCGACTTCGGGATCACCGACGACGATTTCCGGACCGGCAGCTTCGGCTTCGAGTTCGACTTCGCCGTCCTGCCGCGGGTGGACATCTCCATCGGATTCAACAGCGGCAACGCCGAGACCTACGGGTCATACCTCGACCTCGTCTACGAAGACGGAGGAGAGATCGAACACTCGGCGCGGCTGGCCATGACCGACCTGAGCCTCGGCGTGCGGCTGCGGCTGCTCGGCGGCGCGGCGCGGGTGCGCCCCTACCTGGTCGGCGGCTTTGCCGGGGTCTATTACCGGTACAGCGAAATCGGCGATTTCGTGGACTTCGAGACCGCGGACATCTACTACGACGTGTTCGAGGAGACGTCGTTCCTGCCTGGTTTCTTCGCCGGCGCGGGCGCCGACGTCGCCATCGTGCGGTTTCGTGACGGCGGCAGCCTCGATCTCTTCGGCGAGTTCCGCTACGTCCGATCCCAGGGGGAGCACACGGAGGGGTTCGACGGCTTCGGCGACCTCACGCTGGATCGGTCGGGCGGCCTCATCGGCCTGCGGGTCCGGTGGTAACGGTCTGCTAGAGGCCGGGACCCGACGACACGGCGCCGGCTTCCACACGCCGGGCGGCCCCCGCCTCGGCGAGGATCTCCAGGAGGGCGGGATGCAGCGGCCCGTTCGAAACGGCGATGTTCGGGCCCCCGTTCGTGAACGCCCGACCCTCGAAGTCCGAAACCACTCCGCCGGCTTCCCGCACGATCACTTCCCCGGCGGCGGTGTCCCAGGCCCTCAGCGTCTCCTCCCAGAACGCGTCGAGGCGTCCCGCGGCCACGCAGCACAGATCCAGCGCGGCCGAGCCGGCGCGGCGCACCGCCCGGACGCGCCGCATGATGCGGACGAACAGGTCGAGCGCCCGGTCCATCGCCTCCCGGGAGTAGGGGAACCCGGTGGCGAGCAGGGCGTGTTGCAGGTCCGCCGTTGGCGAGACCCGAATCGGAGCGCCGTTCAGGCGCGCTCCCTGGCCCGCCTCCGCGGTGAACAGCTCTTCACGGACGGGATCGAGGACCGCGCCGGCCACGACCTCCCCGCCCTCTTCGTACGCGATGGACACGGCGAAGACCGGGAACCCGTGGGCGAAGTTGGTCGTGCCGTCCAGCGGATCGACGATGAAGCGGCATCCGGTCTTCGAACCGCCGACCATCCCGCGCTCCTCCGCCAGGATCGGCACGGCGGGCTGCAGCCGCTGCAGGCACTCGACGATCGCGGTTTCGGCGGCGTGATCCACCGCCGTCACCAGGTCGATGGGCCCCTTGAGATCGATCCCGAAATCGTGCCCGGCGCGGGCCCGGTGCGCCTTTCGGACGACCTCGGCCCCGGCTTCCGCGGCTTCGACGCAGGCCCGGGCGGCAGCGCTCCTCACGGGCTGCGGGGCCCTCGCCGCTGGACCAGCACCACGCGCGTGCCTCCGCTCTCGGTGCGGGTCCAGGTCACCCCGTCCATGAACTGTCGCATGAAGAAGATGCCGCGCCCACTGTCCTTGAGCAGGTTGTCCTCGAGCAGGGGATCCGGCACCTCCGCGGTGTCGAAACCCTCTCCCTCGTCCTCCACGGCGACCCGGACAGCGGGCCCGCCACCGCTGCCGTCGCGAGTCTCGATCTGAATCCGCAGGCGCTTGCCGGGATCCATGCGGTTTCCGTGACGCATCCCGTTGGTAACCGCCTCCCGGACGGCCGCTCCCATCCAGTGCGTGGCGTCCGCCTCGTAACCGCACTGGGCACAGTGACGTTCGAAGACACCGAGCACGACTTCAACCCATTCGATCCGGGTCTCGACGTCGAGTTGAACCGTCACGGGCGCGCTTTCCGGGCTCACGCGGGCTTCAGGCTCGGTTCCGCGACGGCCGGACCCGACAGGAAATCCCCGGGTGCGCCAGACCCGGTCTCGGCGTCGCCATCGCGCGCCACCGATCCCGGAACGAGTTCGAACTGCGGTTCCGGCAGCGCCGGAGCGTCCTCGATCGCCACCGACCCCGCGACCACGGTCCGGATCTCCGGCAGGACGGCGGACCGGCGAATCGCCGACGCCACGGAGGGCGCGGCGCGAATCACGAGTCCGGCGGTGAAATCCCCCGACTTCTTCTGGGCGCGAACCAGCACGTCCTGGCAAACGGCGCCCAGTGACCGTACCCGGCCGGACCCCCGGCACGCCGGACAGGGGGCCAGGAGTGCGGACTCGAGCGAGGGGCGCTCCCGTTTCCGGGTAACGATGACGAGCCCGGCCCTCGATTCGGGTGGTGCGACGCGGGTGAAGGCCGGGTCCCGGCGCAACTCGGCCTGCAGGGTCCGGAACACGCGGTCCCGGTTCCGGCCTTCCTTCATGTCGATGAAATCGATCACGATGATCCCGCCGAGTCCGCGCAACCGGAGTTGGCGCGCGGTCTCCACCGCCGCCTCGAGATTGGTGACGGTGTTCGTCTCGTCGCGCTCCCCGGTGTCTCCGGTGAAACTGCCAGTGTTCACGTCCACGGCCACGAGGGCTTCCGTCTGATCGATGATGATCGACCCCCCGGAGGGGAGACGCACCCGGCGCCGGGTTGCCTGTTCGAAGGCCACTTCGACCCCGTATTCCTCGAAGATCGGGTAGTTCCGCGAGTAGAGCCGAACCTTGTGCTCCATTCCCGGCAGGAACTGGCGGATGAAGTTCACCATCCGCCCGTAGAGAGTCTCGCTGTCCACCCGGATGACGCTGAATCCCGAGGAGAGCACGTCCCGGATGTAGCGGAACACCATCGGCACCTCGGCCCGGAGACAGGCCGGCGGACCCGAGAGACTCTCTTTGCGGATCTCCGTCCAGTCGGCCTCGAGGCGCGCAATGTCCGCCGAGAGCGTCTCCTCGTCGCGCTGCTCCGCGGTGGAACGCGCTACCCACTCTCCCTTCAGGGTGCTCCGGCGCTCGACCAGCGCCGCGATGCGGAGCTGTTCCCGGGGCCCCGCCGTGGCCCTCGAGGTGATGATCCCGGTAGGGGCCAGCGGCCGAAAGTCGAAGAACCGCCCCTGGAGATTGAGGTCGCAATTGACCTTGTAACCCTTCGGCCCCAGGGGCTCGCGGACGACCTGCACCAGCACCGGCTGTCCGGCGCGCAGGATGTTCTCAAGCCGGAGCCCGGACCCTCCGGACCCGCTTCCGCCCTCGGCTCCGTCCTGGCCGGCCTCCGGTACGCGGCCTTCTTCCCGCCACGCGTCCAGCGCTCCCTGGGGGATCTGATCGATCTGCAGGAAGGCGTTGCGGTGCAGTCCGATGTCCAGGAAGGCCGCCTGGGTGCTGGGCACCACCCGCTGCACCCGTCCCCGGTAGATCCCGTGCAACACGCTCTGCTCGGAGCGGTGCTCAACCCCGAGTTCCACCACCACTCCGTCCTCGAGCAGAGCCATCCGGGTCTCGCCCGGCAGGCTGGTGACGATCAGCTCTCGATACACAGAACTACGGGGAAGGGCGGCGGGGCGTTCGCCGAAACCGTAGCACGGAAGCGGGCCGATCCCCCCGCTCGGAGCACCGGCCTCGGGCCGGAGCCCGGCGCACTACGTGAGGAAGTTGCGGCGGCGCACCGAGGCGGCCAACCCGATGGCCGCCGCGGCGATCAGCAGGGAGTTCCCTCCGTAGCTCATGAATGGCAGGGGGAACCCCTTGATGGGGACGATCCCCGCCACCATCGCGATGTTGTAGAGCGCCTGGAGGTGGATCATGAGAAAGAAGCCGCCCACCATGAAGGCGCCGGTCGGGTCCTTGTTCTCAACCGCTTCCACCGCGATCTGAAGAAGACGCAGGCCGAGGACCAGGTAGAGACCGAGAACGGCGACCACGCCCAGGAACCCAAACTCCTCGGCAAGCACCGCGAATACGAAGTCGGTGTGAGGAGCCGGGAGAAACTGGAGATTGGTCTGTGGCCCCTGGAGCCAACCGGTACCGAAGAGACCTCCCGAACCGACCGCGATCGAAGCCTGCAGCGTCTGATATCCCGCGCCCAGGGGATCGCTCTCCGGGTTGAGGAAGGAGAGGACCCGGATGCGCTGGTAGTCGCGCAGCCCGAAAACCCAGATCAACGGCAGGGCCAGGACGGCGCTGCCGCTGGCGGCCAGCATCCATTTGCGGGAGATCGTCACGCCGCTGAAGAACACCATCCCGACCCCAATGCCGAACAGGATTGCCGCGCTTCCGAGATCGGGCTGCGCCGCCACCGCCAGCACAAGGGCCCCGGACGCCGCGATCCAGCCGACCGTGGCGCGGCGGCTCAGCGGCTCGTGCCGGGAGCGGGCGATCAGATGGGCCAACAGGAGCACCAGGGAGATCTTCGCCAGCTCGCCCGGTTGCACCGTCAGGGCGCCCACTTCGAGCCATCGGCGGGTGCCCGCCCGGAGCGCGCCGGAAGTGATGGCGACGGCGCTGAGGCCGAGCGCCACCAGGAACAGCGCCGGGGACAGGCGAGCCAACTGGCGATGGTCCATGCGGTAAGCGACGACGCCGACGCCGAGAGCGATCCCGAGCCGGATGAGGTGCGCGCCGAGGGTGGCCCCGGAAGCGACCCCCCGCAGCGCGCTCTCCAACAGCAACACCGCAATCGCGACCAGGAGTCCCACACAGACGAGGAGCACCCGGTCCACGCCCTCGCGCGCTCTCAGTTCCATGGTGCGCACCTCTCGGGACAAAAACGGCTCACTCGTCCGCCCCTCCGCCCCCGACGGCCCGGGTCGCGGGTGCATCCTCGAAGTAGGTCCGCAGGATCTCTCCTCCGATCGGCGCCGCCGCAGCCCCCCCGGCGCCCCCGTGTTCGACCACGACGGCGATCGCGATCTGCGGGTCGTCGAACGGCGCGAACCCCACAAACCAGGCGTGGGTACGCAGCTCGTACGGCCGGTCCTCGTTGTTGGGGGCCACCAGGTTGGCGCTTGCCACCTGAGCGGTTCCCGTCTTTGCCGCAACCTCGACGCCGGGCATCCGGGCCCGCCACGCCGTCCCCGACAACACCGCGTCCCGCATCCCCTCGCGGATCGCCTCGAAGTGTTCGGGCAGGAGTCCGCCCACCTGTCCCCCGGGTTCCATGCCGACCAGTCTCGGGGTCGGGATGTTCCCCCCCGAAGCGACCGCCGCGGCCAGCCGGGCCATCTGGATCGGGGTCACGGAGACGGCTCCCTGGCCGACGGAAACCGAGGCCGTCTCGCTCGCGTACCAACGCTCTCCCATGACCCGGCGCTTCCATTCGCGGGTCGGAATGAGACCGCTCGACTCGTTCCTGAGATCCACGCCGGTCGGCGCTCCGAGACCGAAGGCCCGTGCGTAGGACGCGATGACGTCCACGTCGAGGGCTTCCGACAGGCGATAGAAGAAGACGTTGCAGGACTTCGCGATCGCTTCGCGGAGCGTGACGGCGCCGTGTCCCTCCCCGCGGTGGCACCGGAATGTCCGACCCGCAACCCGGGCCCGGCCGTTGCAGGTGATGCGGGTCTCAGGCCCGACGATCCCTTCGGCCAGCCCCGCGGCGGCGGTCACCAGCTTGAAGGCCGAGCCCGGGGGGTACCGGCCCTGCACCGCCCGGTTGAGCAGCGGAGTCGCGGAGTCGGCGAGCATTTCCCGGAACCTGCCGGCGTCGCCGCGAAAGTCCTCGGGATTCTCCGCCGGGTAGCTGCCCAGGCCCAGCACTTCGCCGGTCCGCACATCAAGCGCCGCGAAGGCTCCGCGGTGCTCCCCGAACGCGCGGTGGGCCGCTTCCTGGAGGCCGCCGAGGACATTGAGCTGCAGGGTTTCGCCGCGTACCGGTTCCGTCCTCCGGAGCCCGCCGGAGACGAGGACGCGCTGACGGCTGTCCACGACCTGGTCCAGATACCCGTCGGAGCCGACCAGGGTCGTGTTGTAGACCCGCTCGATTCCGTCCTGTCCCACCAGGTCCTCCGAGGCAGCGGCAACGAACTCCTCGAGCAGCAACTGCGCCGCCGTGACCTCGCCGACGTACCCGAGCAGGTGCGCGGTCGCCTGACCGAGCGGGTAGTCGCGCGCCGGCACGAACTCCACCCGTACTCCCGGGAGTTCCCGTCGGCGGGCTTCGAAGAAAGCCGCTTCGGCGAAGGGGATCCCGGAGCGCACCACCGCCGGACCGCGGGCCGCGCGCGCCTCGAGGCCGGCGCGGTCCGCATCCTCCACCGCGAGAAGTCCCAGCTCCTCGAGTTGGCGAAGTCCCCCGCTGTCGGCAAGGAGCGTGAACGACGGCTCGCTCCGGGCGAGGACCTGCCCACCCCGGTCCACCACGAGTCCCCGGGGAGCGCGGCGGCGCTCGGTCTGGAGATAGTTGTCCCGGGCCAGGCTGCTGAACTCCTCGCCCCGAACGATCTGGAGCTGCCAGAAGCGGACGGTCAACAGGATGACGAACGCCCAGAGCGGGTAGCGCGCGATGGTCAGCCGGCGGCGGATGCGGGCGAGGTACTCGGCGTGGATCACGATGCGCCCTCCGGGGCGAGGCTTCTCATGGCGCCGGGTACCCCGCCGGCCGGGGCCGCAGGAACCGGACCGCCAGGAGTCCGTAGATCACGGTGACGGGGATCCCGAATCCGGCCGCCCCCAGTTCGAGAGCGGGAATCGTGGTGAATCCGGCCACTTCACCAAGCGCCCAGAGAATCGCCAGATCGGCGGCGGCGGCGAAGAGGACAAGCAGCGGGACCCCGGCCCGGGTATCCAGGGGAGGATGCTCACGGGCGCGCGCCGCCAGGAAGACGACCAGCGGTTTCGAAAAACCATTCATCCCCAGCAGACCACCGGAGAAGGAATCCTGCAAGAGCCCCGTCACCAGGCCGAATCCGATGGCCGGGCCCGTCCCCGCGAGCAACGCCACCGCCGCGGCGGTGGCGAGCAGGAAATCCGGCGCCACGCCATCGCCCACGGTCAGGGGCCATACCGCAGTCTGGAGCAGGAAGGCGGCGAGCACCGCGAGGGCGGCTCTTGCATAGCTCATGGCGCCGCATCCGGGTCCGGCGGCAACCCGAAGTCGTCCGGGGGCGGCAGCACGAACACCCGTTCCAGCGTGTCGAAGTCCACGGCCGGCTCGACGGCAATCTCGAGGAGCAGGCCGGCGCCCTCGTGGACCGTGGACACGTGCCCGACCAGAAGCCCCTTCGGATAGAGCTGATCGAGCCCGCTCGATATCACCTCTTCCCCGATGGCGATCGCCTGCCCGACCGGCACGAAATGGAGCCGGTAGCCGCTCGCGCCGCCCTCCCCGGCAGCGGCCCGGACCACTCCGCGGGTCCGGCTCCCGGAGGTGATGACGGCGACGGCAGCGGTGGAAGCCGACAATAGCTCGATCTGGCTCACCCCGGGCCCGACCGCCACGACCCGCCCGGCAAGTCCGCTTGCCGCCATCACCGGAGCGTCCCGCTCGATGCCGTGCCGGCTGCCCCGGTTCACGGTGACCGTGCGATCCAGCGGCGATGCGCTGACACCCACGACCTCACCCGAGACCGGTTCCCCCAGGTCCATCGCCGCGGCATCCAGGTCCGTGAACCCGCGCGCGCGCTCGAGCATGCCCCGCTGGACGGTCAGCTCCCACTCCAACCGGGCCACCCGGTCACGCAACGCGTCCCGCGCCAGCCGCATCTCGTGCGCCTCCCCCACGGTCTCGACCCACGACGAAACCGCGCGAGTCGAATCGACCAGCAGGCTCTGGCCCCCGCCGAACACCGCGGCCAGACCGTCCCGGATCGGAAAGCTGATCCCGCTCCGCACCTGAAACGTCAGTCCCAGGAAGTTCGCAGCCAGCACGATCCCCAGGAGGATTCCGTGGCCACGTTTCGCGGGCACCGGCTGGCTAGTACCTCTCCGTCAAGGTCGGCCCTGCCGATCGCAGGGTCCGCACTAGGTTAACAACCTGTGGTGAAACCCGCGTGAGCGCCGAGACGGGCGAGGCCCAGTTCTCCCGGTGGGGGTCCGGCTGACAAGGCGCGTGAGGGAGGAATACCGAGTGTATTCCGACCGAAACGCAACGATGAGCGCCTCTTGGAGGCGCGGTTCAGACGGGATGCATCGCCCGTCGAGCCCCCACCGGGAGAACTGGGCCGCGTGGGATTTGCCACAGGCTGTTTGCCCCGCCCGACTCACACGTCGTGCCGGGAGACCTGCTGGAGCAGGTCCATCCGCTCCAGCATGACGCCGGCCCCGTTCACGACGCAGTCGAGCGGGTGCTCCGCCACCTTGACCGCCAGGTTCGTCTCGTCGGCGAGCAGTTCCGGCAGCCCCCCGAGGAGCGCGCCCCCGCCCGTCAACAGAATGCCGTTCTCCACGAGGTCCGCGGAGAGTTCGGGTTCCACCTTCTCCAGCACGTTCGCCACCGCGGTGAGGAGCTGGTGCAGCGGACCGCTCAAGCCCTCCCGGATGTCCTGGTCGGTCACCGTCAGCGTGGCGGGAGACAGGCGGGAAAGGTCCCGGCCGCGGATTTCCATGCTGCGCGCCTGCATTCCCGGCCGGGCGCTGCCGAGGGCCATCTTGATCCGCTCGCCGGTCCGCTCGCCGACCAGCAGTCCGTGGGCCCGCCGCAGGTGTTCGATGATCCCCTGCGTGAACATGTCGCCCGCGGCGCGCACGGAGGTGCCGGCGGCGATCCCCGAAAGCGAGATGACCGCGATGTCGGTGGTGCCGCCGCCGATGTCCACCACGCAGCAGCCGATGGGCGTCGTGACGTCGAGTCCCGCGCCGATGGCGGCCGCGATGGGCTGCTGAACCAGGAACACCTCGCTGGCCCGCGCCCGAAGCACGCTGTCGCGCACCGCGCGCCGCTCCACGGGCGTGATCCTGAGGGGCACGCCGACCACCATCCGGGGGGCCGCCCAGCGCCGCCTCCCCAGCGCCTTCTGCACGAAGTGGCTGATCATCCGTTCCGCCGCCTCGAAGTCGGCGATCACCCCGTCCTGCATCGGACGGATCGCCTTGATGTGGTCGGGGGTCTTGCCGACCATGTCGTACGCCTCCGCCCCGACCGCCTCCACCCGTTTGGTGACCGTGTTCATGGCCACCACGGACGGCTCGCGGAGGATGATTCCCGAATCCTGGGTATAGATGAGGGTGTTGGCGGTTCCGAGATCTACCGCGAGGTCAACGGAAAAGAGGCTGAGTAGGTATTTGAGCATCAGGCGAAGCCGGGTAGCGGAACGGTGTCGAGGATTTCAAGAATGGCCCGGACGGGGTTTGCGGCGGGAGGCGCGCGAGTCTAAAGACTACCAGTGAAGCCGCAGGCGTGACATTCGCCGGCCGCGCGTTTTCCCGTCCGGGTTTGCCGGCCGGCAGTCCTCGGCGGTACCATGGCCGGTTGCCATGATCCTCGAGTATTTCCGCGACCGCCGGTCGGTCGGCTGGTTCGTCGGGGCCGGCCTGCTCGCGCTGGTCATTCTGGCGTTCGTCGCCCTCTATTTCCCGGACTTCATGGGAGATCCGGCCACCGCCGCGATGCGCCGCGGCGTCGCCTGGGTGGACGGCGAAGCGATCCCGGCATCGACCTTCCTGGACCGCTACCGGAACGTGGCGCGCATGTACCAGGAACAGAGCGGGGGTGACTTCTCACCCGCCCTGGCGCGTCAACTCGGCATTCCGGAGCAGGTTGTGGGCGAACTCGTGCGTGGCCAGGTACTGGTCCGGGAAGCGGAACGTCTCGGAATCGAGGTCACCAACACCGAGGTCGGTACCAGCATCGCCACCTCTCCCACCTTTCAGGAGAACGGGATCTTCATCGGCCGGGACGCCTATCTCGCGATGCTGCGCGCCGCCCGGCTGAACCCGCGGGACTTCGAAGAGTCCATCCGGTCCGATCTGATGACCGAGAAACTCCGGTCGCTGATCACCGAGTCGCCGCACGTTTCCGATCTGGAACTACGGGAGGAGTACCGGCGCCGCAACGAGAGCGCCTCGCTCGATGTCTGGTTCGTGACCGTGGGCAGCCGGCGCGGCGAGGTGGAGGTCACGGAGGCGGCGGCGCGGGAGCGCTACGAGGCCGACCCGGCGGCGTTCGAGGTCCCGGAGCAGCGACGGATCCGCTACCTGACGCTCTCGGAGCAGATCCTCGCCGAGGAGGTCTCGGTCCGGCAGCGCGAGATCCAGCGCTACTACAACCGCAACCTGTTCCAGTACCAGCTGGGCGAGCAGGCGGAGGCCAGTCACATCCTGCTGCAGGCGGAAACCGAGGCCGATGAGGAAGCCACCCGCACCCTCGCGGCGCGGCTCGCCGAGCGGGCGCGAGGCGGCGAGGACTTCGCGGAACTCGCGCGGACCTATTCCACTGACGAAGCGACCCGGGAAGCGGGGGGGGCCCTCGGAGTCTTCGGGCCCGAGGAGATGGTTGCCGAGTTCTCCGAAGCCGTCTTCAGCATGATGCCCGGCGAAATCAGTGACCCCGTGCGCACCGACTACGGCTGGCACGTGGTGCGGCTCGACAGCCGGCAACCGGCGGAGACCCGGGAGTTGAGCGAAGTGGAGGGAGAGATCGAGAGCCGCCTGCGGCAGGAAAAGGCCGGCGATCTCCTCACCGAACGCGCTCTCGAACTCGAAGGGCGCGTCGCCGGCGCGGACTCGCTGGACGAACTGACCCGCGACCATCCGCTGCTCATTCCCCAGGAATCGGACTTCTTCTCCGCCGGGGACCCCGTTGCCGGGGCCGGGTCGGCGGAACTCTCCACGCTGGCCTTCGAACTCGAGATCGGAGCCGTCGGTGGCCCGGTCCGGCTGCCGACCGGCTACGGTTTCGTCGAGGTCCTCGAGGAGCGGCCGCCCCACGTCCCCGAGTTCGAGGACATTCGCGAGGAGGTGATCGCCGGACTCGAGGAAGAGCGGGCCCGGTCCCTGGTCGAGGAGGCCGGAGCGACGCTTCGGGACCGCGTCGCCGGCGGCCAGACGGTGGAAACCGATCCGACGCCCCTCGAGCGCTGGTTCCGCGGCAGTCCGCTCGGGGTGGCCGGAATGCTCCCCGACCACGAGGAGACGGTCTTCGGCGCCGAGGTCGGAGACGTCGTCGGCCCGCTGGAGGCGGACCGCGGTTACGCCGTCGTCCGGATCAACGGCAAGGAGGGTTTTGCCGAGGCGACGTTCGAAGAGCAGAAGGAACCCTTCCGGGCGCAGATGGCCGAAGAGAAGAAACAGCGGATCTGGGCCGCCTTCGTCGGGGCCGCGGGCGAGCGCTACGAGATCCGCATCGACCGTCAGGCGCTCAACGACCTGATCGGATGAGTTCCACCACGGGCACCTGATGCAACTCGACCTGAAGGAACGGGCCGGCGTCTCGCTGCTGCAATTGAACGGCCGCCTCGTGGATGGCCACGGTGACCAGGAGCTGCGGGAGGCGGTGGACGTGCTTCTCGATTCGGGCCGCACCCGCATCGTCGTCGATCTCAGCGGGGTCAGCGCCATCGACAGCGCGGGCCTCGGCGAACTCGTCGCCTGCGCCCGGCGGGTCGCCCGCGCGGGCGGCGCCCTCAAGGCGCTCCACCCGCGGGAACGGGTCGTCCACGTGATGAACATCGCCCGGGTGCTGCCGCTGTTCGAGGTGTTCGAGACCGAGGACCAGGCGGTCGCGAGCTTCACGACGGACGCCTGAGCGTCGGGCCCCGAAACGTCCTTGATTCCGGTCGAGGAAGCGTTCCGCCGGATCCTCGACCGGACCCCGCGCCTGCCCGCCGAGACGGTCGGACTCGAAGCGGCCCGCGGCCGGGTGCTTCGCGAGGACGTGTTCGCGGACCGGGACCTGCCCCCCTTCCACCGCTCGGCGGTAGACGGCTATGCCGTCCGCGCCGCCTGCCTCTCCGGCGGCGGGCGGCTGCGCGTCGTCGACCAGATCCCCGCCGGGACGATGCCGAAGGTCCGGGTGGGCCCGGGCGAGGCGGCGGCCATCATGACGGGCGCCCCGCTGCCGGAAGGGGCGGACGCCGCGATCATGGTGGAGGACACCGTTCGCGACGGCGACTTCGTCGTCTGGCCGGCCCCGGGCAGGATCCCGCCTCCTGTCGGGCCGGGCAACCGGGTCACCGCCCGCGGCGCCGAGGTGCCAAGGGGCGCGAAGCTCCTCGAGGCCGGCGTCCGGATCTCGCCGGCGGGAATCGGCCTCCTCGCCACCGTCGGCAAGGTTCGGGTGGAGGTCGCCCGGCGACCCCGGATCGCCGTGTTCTCCACCGGCGACGAGCTCCGGCATCCGCGGACCGCCACCCCGCGGCCCGCTGAGATCCGGGACGCGAACAGCCACCTGATCGCCGCCCGTTGCCGCGCCCTGGGGCTCCCCGTCCGGCGGCTGGGTTTCGCCGCCGACGATCCCGATCATCTCGCCTCGAAGGTCGCTGCCGGCCTCGCCGCGGACGTGCTCTTCATCAGCGGCGGCGTGTCCATGGGCCGGTATGACTATGTCGAGCCCGTCCTCGAGCGGGCCGGGGTCCGGCTCCTGGTCACCGCGGTGGCCATCCGTCCCGGCAAACCCTTCGTTTTCGGGGTCACCCGGGACGCTCCTCCGGTCCTCGTCTTCGGCCTGCCGGGCAACCCCGTTTCGGCGCTCACCACCTTCGAGGTCCTCGCCCGCCCGGCTCTCGACGCGATGCAGGGGATCGCCGATCCGCGACCGCCGTGCCCCTCGGTACGCCTGCTCGCCCCGGTCACGGCACGCGGCCCGCGGCGCGCCTTCCTGCCCGCGCGGGTGGGAGTCGCGGACGACGGGGCCCTGGCGGCGCAGCCGATCCGCTCCCAGGGGTCGGGCGACATCGCGGCGGTCGCCCTCGCCAACGCCCTCGTGATCGTGCCGGAGGACCAGGAGACGGTCCCCGCCGGAGCGAGCGTCGCGGCGCAGCCGCTCCCCGGGTTTCCCGACGCCGGGGCCGGATGGCATGATCCCCGGCAATGAGTGCCGGCAGTCCTGAGCGCCCGGCGTCCCCGGCGACCCTCAGCCACGTGGACTCCGGCGGAAGCGCGCGCATGGTGGATGTGGGAGCAAAACCCGTCACCTCGCGCGAAGCCGCCGCCGAAGCCTTCGTGCGGGTTTCGGAAACGGCGCTCGAGCTGGCGCGCCGCGGAAACGCACCGAAGGGCAGCGTGCTGGACACCGCGCGTCTCGCCGGGATCCAGGCGGCCAAGTCCTGCGCCGCCCTGATCCCGCTGTGTCACCCCCTTCCCCTCGACCACGCCGAAGTCTCGGCGGCATTCGAGGAGACCGGGATCCGCATCGTGTCCCGGATCCGGTGCCGCGCCTCCACCGGGGCGGAAATGGAGGCGCTCACCGCGGCCTCGGTGGCCGCCCTCACGGTCTACGACATGCTGAAGGCCGCGGACCGGGCCATGGTGATCGGCCCGGTCCGTCTCCTCGAGAAGCGCGGCGGGGCGAGCGGCGCCTGGAGGGCGGACAGTGCCTGAGGTGCGGGACTCCCTGCTGGCGGCGCTCCGGGTGGAGGGCTCGGCGGTCGTCGCTCTCAGCGGCGGGGTGGACAGCGCGACGCTGGCGGTGCTGTCGCACCTGGCGCTCGGGGAGCGGAGCCTGGCGGTCACCGGGGTGAGCGCGAGCCTCTCCCGCCATCAGCGGACCCTCGTGGAGTCGGTTCTCCGCGCCCGCCCCATGCCGCATGAATGGCTCGCGACCGACGAGCTGGCGTCCGCGGACTACCGCCGGAACGGTCCGGATCGCTGCTTTCACTGCAAGAACGAGCTCTACCGGCTGCTGCGGGAGGTCGCCGACGGTCGCGGCTTCGCCGCCGTGCTCGACGGCACGAACGCCGACGACGTGGGGGACGTCCGGCCTGGACGGCGCGCGGCGGCGCTCTACGGCGTTCGCTCGCCGTTCCTCGAGGCCGGTGTCGGCAAGGCGGCCATTCGCACGCTGGCGCGGGAACTGGGACTGCCGGTGGCCGAGGAACCGGCTTCCGCGTGTCTCGCCTCCCGCGTTCCGGAGACGATCCAGATCGACGCGGGGGTCCTGAACCAGGTCGAGGCCGGGGAAGCGGCGCTCCGGGAGTTCGGTTTTTCCGCCTTTCGGGTCCGCCACCACGGGGAACTCGCCCGCATCGAGCTGCCCCCCGGGGAAATTCCCCGCGCTCTCAGCCCGGCGGTCGGAGACCGCCTCGCGAATCGTCTTCAGGAGCTCGGATACCGGCAGGTGGCGGTGGATCTCCGCGGTTACCGGCCGGCGGGGCTCGCCGCCCCCTTCGACCCCGACCGCGACCTGGCTTTCCTGTCCCCGGGCGCCGGCTGACGCGGTTGCTCGAGATCCGCATCCTCGCCGACCCCGACGAGGACGACGGTTCGGGCCGGACCGTCGAAGTCCGGCTGATCGCCCGGCCGCGGCCCGACGAGGATCCGCTCGAGGACTCGCGGCTCTTCGCGGCCGGGGATCCCGAACGGATCGTGGCCTTCGTCGCGGAGCTGCTCGAACGCCACGCGGCCGCGCTTCCCGCCCCCCGGATGGAGTGGTGCCGGCGGTGCGACCGCGCGCTCGACCCGGCGGCGGAGGGCGACGGGCGGCGTCCCTTCGTCTGCCTGGGTTGCCAGCGGGCAGCGGTGCGAGGTTCCCGGCCGGCCGGACCCAAGAGCGCCCGTGAGGGCCTCGAAGTGCGCTTTCTCGGGACCGGCGACGCTTTCGGCGCCGGCGGCAAGCGCCAGGCGGCGATCTTCGTCCGGGCCCTCGGCAGCCGGCTCGGGCTCCTGCTGGACGCCGGACCGGGTTGCCACGCCGCCCTCCGCGCGGAAGGACTCACGAGCGACGACCTCGGAGCCGTGTTGTTGAGCCACTTCCACGGCGACCACTACGGAGGGTTCCCGTTTCTCGAACTGGACGCGATGCGGAGCGGGCGCACCGACCCGCTCCGGGTCATCGCCCCCCCGGGCGCGCCGGAACGTCTGGCGACGCTCAGGGAGTGCCTCTACCGCGGGCTGCCCCTCCGTTTCGAGGAGGAGATCGCGGAGGCGCTCCCCGGCGAGACCATCGGTCTACCGGCGGCGGTGGGAGGCGGCTCTGCCCGGGCCCTGGCGGCGCGACACCAGCCCGGGGCGTGGGCGTTTTCGTGGAGGCTGGACCTCGGCGGCCGAACCGTCGTCTATTCGGGCGACACCGGGTTCAGCGACGAACTCATTTCCGAATCCGCGGCGGCCGACCTCCTGATCCATGAGTGCACATCACTCGAAGCGCTTCCGGGGCACACCTCCCATCGGGAACTGGAGGAGGCGGCGTCGCGGATCACCGCCCGCCGGGTGCTGCTCGTGCACACCGGCGAGGACGTTCTGGGCGCGGCCGGGTTGGCCTTCGAGCGGGCCCACGACGGGTTGCGGGTCGTGGTCTAGCGTCGGAGCGCCGGCCTCCGGCCGGCATCGCCGAGCGCAGCGAGGCGCAACCGCACTACCGCCAACCAGAGCAGAGCGCGGCGGCAGCGGCCTCCCAACCCCAAGTCGGCCCCGTGGCGCAAACGGCTTGGAGCGCCGGCCTCTGGCCGGCATCGCCGAGCGCAGCGAGGCGAAGCTGCACCCCCGCCAACCAGAGCAGAGCGCGGCGGCAGCGGGCCCCTAACCTCAAGTCGGCCCGGTGGCGCGCACACGACTTGGAGCGCCGGCCTCTGGCCGGCATCGCCGAGCGCAGCGAGGCGAAACTCGCGTCGTCTATCAGCAGCCCAAGGGCCCGCCCGCGCGGCGACGGCAGTCGCTCAGTCGGCGTTCTTGTCGGAGGAGGAGTCGTCGTCGGAACCGGCATCCGGGTTCGTGACGCTCTTCATGGAGTTCCGGAAGTTCCGAATTCCGGCTCCGAGACCCTTCCCGAGCTGGGGCAGTCGCGAACCCCCGAAGATGAGGATGACGATCCCCAGGATGATCAGGAGTTCGGTCGCCCCGAAGGGGCCGACCAGGAGGACCGGGACCCACAGGAAAGAAGTCATGGGGCGATTCTATCCGGTTATCCCGTTCCGGCCGGAAACGGCGTGGCGTCGCTCTTCGCGCGCCGGTACACGACCGCCGCCGCCGCGATGTCCTCGGCGGCGATCCCCTGGGACTCGAACAGCGCCGGCCCCGCCGCCACGTCCTCCTTCCCGGCCGCCACCACCTCGCCGATCGTCTCCAGCTCGTCCCATGCCAACTCTCCGGAGACGACAAGCGGCGCCAGATCGCCGCACTCGATCCGCGCCTGCTCCCGGTCGTCCACCACGATACGGCCGGAATGACGCACTGCGGCCTCATCGAGTTCGCGCCGCCCGAGCGCGTTTCCCCCCGCCGCCGCCACGAACGCGTCCGGGGCGAGCCACGCGCCCCGCACTACCGGCTCGGCGGCACTCGTGACCGCGACCACGATGGGTTTGCCCCGGACCGCCGCCTCCCCGCTGGGCGCCGCGATGACCTCCACCCCGAGCCGGCCGGACATCTTGCGGGCAAACCGGGACCGCCGCTCCGGATTCCGGCAGAACGCCTCCACCCGGGTGAGCGGGCGCACGAGCGCGAGGGCCTCCAACTGCGTTTCGGCCTGGTGTCCACACCCCACGATCCCCACCGTGGAAGCGCCGGGCGCCGCCAGGTAGTCCGCCGCGACCCCGGTCGCGGCGCCGGTGCGGATCTGCCCCAGCGCGTCGGCTTCCATGATCGCGGCCAGTGACGCGGATTCCTGGTCGAAGAGGAGGAGCACGAAGCGCATGCCGTCCCGGCTCGTCAGGTAGGTCTTCAGCCCCAGGTAGCCGAGCGCGGAACTCGAGGCGCTCATCGTGTGCAGCATCCGGCCCGGAACCCGGACCCGTTGCCGGGGCCGGTTCTGGGCTCCCCCCTCGCCGAGCTCCCGGAAGACCGCCTCGACCGCGTCCACCGCGTCGCGCATGGGAAGGGCTTCGCGGACGAGCGATTCCGGAAAGTAGAGCGTCACCGGGGAAAAGGGTACGCGGGTCGCGTCCCGGCCCCTTTCCTACAATGAACGTCATGGACGTACTGACCGCGCAGCAGATGCGCGACGCGGACCGCCACACCATCGAGGAAGCCGGGGTCCCGGCGCGCGTCCTGATGGAGAACGCGGGACGGGCGGTCGCCGAAGTCGTCGCCGCCGAGGCGGGGGCAAGCGGCCGGCGGATCCTGATCCTCTGCGGGCGGGGCGGCAACGGGGGCGACGGCCTGGTGGCGCTCCGGGCGCTGGCGGCGCGCGGACTGCGCGCCACCGCCGTACTGCTCGCCGACCCGGAACGGCTCACTGGAGAAACGAAGGCGAACTACGAAACCGCGACGCAGCTCGCGCTCCACGTGGTTCCCTGCCCCAACGAGGCGATCTGGGAATGGGCGCTTCGGCAGACCGGGCCCGACGGCCTCGCCGCCCCCCGGCCCGGGGTCATCGTGGACGCGATCCTGGGGACGGGGAGTTCCGGCCCGCTCCGGGGGCTTGCCGCCCGGGTGATCGCCGACCTGGATCACGTCGGACGGTTCCGCGATGCGGTCCGGATCGCCGTGGACATTCCGACCGGCCTTTCGGCCGATACCGGGGCAGCGCCGGACCTGTGTTTCCGCGCCGATCTCACGGTGGCGCTCGCGGCCCCGAAGATCTGCCATTTCGTCTATCCGGCGAGCGCCGCCTGCGGGGAGATCCGGGTGGCCGAGATCGGCATCCCGCGCGTCTGGCTGAACGCCGGCACCTCCGGGGTCCGAACCAACGATGAACGCCGGGTGGCGCCCTTCTTCCCGGCCCGCGCGCCCGGGGTTCACAAGGGACAGCTCGGACGGCTCCTGCTCGTTGCCGGGTCCCGGCGCATGCCGGGGGCCGCGGCGCTCGCGGCGCAGGGCGCCCTGTCGGCGGGGGTTGGTCTGCTGACCGTGGCGGGCCCGGCCGACGGGCTGACGGAACTTCCTCCGGAGGCCATGCGGTTGCCCCTCTCCGCGTCCGATGACGGGGAACTCTCCCTTGACGGGGTGCCGGAGATCGCGCAGTTCGCCGGCAATGCGATCGCGCTCGGGCCCGGCCTCGGGAGCGGGGAGGAAACGAAGGAAGCGGTTCGCCGGATCGCCCTCACCACGTCGGTGCCGCTCGTGCTCGACGCCGACGGGCTGAACGCCTGGTCCGGCCGGGCCGCGCGCCTCGCCCAGCGGCGGGGTCTCGCGCTGACACCCCACCCGGGCGAAGCCGCCCGGCTGCTCGGCCTGACCAGTGCGGAGGTCCAGGAGGACCGGCTGGCGACGGCCAGGCGTCTCGCCCGCGAAACCGAGGCCGCGGTGGCCCTCAAGGGACCCGGGACGCTCATCGCCGACCCACGCGGCGCCGTCTTCGTGAACCGTTCCGGCGGCCCCGAACTCGCCGCGGGCGGGTCCGGGGACGTTCTCACCGGAGTGGTGGGAGCGTTGCTCGCCCGCCGCCTGGCCCCGCTCGAGGCGCTTTCGGCGGGTGTCTTCCTCCACGGACTCGCCGGCAGCGAAGCGCTGGAGAGCAGCGGAGAGGACGCGGTCACCGCGTCCGGCGTGGCGGCCCACCTCGGGAAGGCGGTGCACCGGTTGCGGCGGGAGGTGTCCCGGTGACGCCCGCACCGGCGGCGGACTCCGTGGCCAGCCGCACTCCGGAGGACACGCTCGAGGCGGGCGCCCGGCTCGCGGCCCGCGACCCCGGCTGCCGGGCCTTCTATCTCGAGGGGGACCTGGGCGCCGGCAAGACCGTTTTCGCCAAGGGACTCGCGCGGCACTACGGCGTGGACCCCCGCCAGGTCACGAGTCCGACCTTCGCGCTCGTGTCCCGCTACGGAGAGGGGGCGCGTCCGGTGTACCACCTCGATCTCTACCGGATCGAGCGGCCCGAGGAACTCCGGGAGCTCGGCATCGAGGAGATGGAGGAAGAAGACGCGGTTGTGATCGTCGAGTGGCCGGAACGGCTCGGACCCTATCTGCGCGCCGACGCGACGCGCGTGCGTCTCTTCCGGGAGGCGGACGGGGCCCGGCGTATCGAGATCCTGGCCGGGGTGGAGGGTCGATGACCGTCTGGCCGAATCGCCTCGCGGCGGCGGCCCTGGCCGCCCTTACCGCAGCCGCCTGCGGTGATTCAGGGCCGCAGGTGCCCACCGAGCGGTCCAACCTGGTCCTGATCACCGTCTCCTCGCTGCGCGCCGACCACCTCGGGATCTATGGCTATCCGCGCAACATCAGTCCGAACCTCGACCTGTTCGGCGCTTCGGGAGCGGTGTTCCTCGAGGCGTTGACCCCCTGGCCCGAGACCGGGCGGGCAGCGGCGGCGCTGCTCACCGGGGTGGACCCGAGCCGGAGCACTCGGGGAGAGCCCGCGCGGCTGATCGGGGGCTCCACGTTGGCGTCCCGGTTGCGCGAGCACGGCTACCGGACCGTCGCCGCCGTCAGTCACCCCGCGCTGGCGGCCGAGTTCGGCTTCGGGAGCAGTTTCGACGAGTTCCGGGAGCATTGGGCCGACGCCGACGCCACCGAGCGGGTGCGGGACTTCGGGATCGAGGCGCTGGGCGCCGCCACCGAAGACGTCCCGGTGTTCCTCTGGCTCCACTTCGCCGCCCCCGCCCGCCCGCACGATCCGCCGGAGGAAGACCTCAACGCTGTCCGGACCGACACGATGACCCCCGCCGGCCCGCGGTTCCGGGGCGGGGCCCAGCCGACCGCGGCGGTCGCCCCCGGCGCCGGCTACGGGGAGCTCGCGGATGCCTACGACGCCTCCATCCGGTCGGTCGACCGCGCGGCCGGCGCCCTCCTCGCGAGCGTGGCGTCCGCTCCGCTACGCGGCAGGACGCTGTTCGTGGTGGCCGGGTTGCACGGCGAATCGCTCGGGGAACACGGCCCCCCCTTCGAGTTCCCGCGCACCCTGTTCCGGGAGGCGCTCGAGGTGCCGCTGCTGGTCGGGTGGCCCGGCGGCGACGGGACGCGGGTCCCGACCGAGACGCGTTTCGGATCGGCCGTGGGCCTCGGCGACATCGGCCCCACGGCCCTCGAGTTGATCGGCGTGCCGTCCCCGGACACCCTGCCCATGGGGACGATCGGCAAGTCGCTGGTCCCGGCGCTGCTCGGCGACGACCCGCGTCCCCACCGGCGCCTCTACGCCCAGTCCGAGCGAGGGCTCTTCGGCGTCTATGACGGCCGGCTGCGGATGCTGCGCATCCCGGTCCCCGGCCAGGAGGCCCCCCTGTTCGCGTTGTTCAACCTCGTCCGGGACCCCAACGAGGCCGACAACGTCTATGAGCAGGCTCGTTTCTCGATGGAACCCCTGAAGGCGCAACTGGAGACCCGGCGCATCCAGACGGTGGCGTGGCAGCAGGAGAACGAGGGCGGCGGCGTTGCGGATCCGAACGTTTCCGAGGAACTCGGCGCCGCGCTCGAGGCGCGCGGTTACCGCTGACCATGTCGCGATCCGCCCGCAGGCTTGCTGTGGGATGCCTCGTAGTCTTGGGTTTGTATGTAGCGATGGCAATCGTCGGCGCCATGGGAGACTGGCTCCTAACCCCGAGCGGGGTCGCGCCGGACACGGCGGCCGAAACCTCGGTGGAGCGGAACGCGCGGCCCGGAACGCCCGCGGTCCGGGCGGTGCAAACCCCCCGCGGCCACGAAGGTGCAGCGGGCAAAGCACCCGAACAGGAAGGAGAAGCACGTACGTCTTCTCCGCCCGAGGTCGTGCCCTGGGCGACTTGGCAGGACCCCATTGCGCCCACGATAGATGCGACGCGGACCCTGCTCGGACGCGGAAATGTCGTATTGCTGCGAACCCAATACTCCGATGGGACGTCCAGTACCGAGGAGTTGATCGAACGTCCGTCCGGGACACCGAACGAGAGGCGATTCGACGTTGAACCCGGCAACGAGCAGTCCGAGTACATCACTGTGTCGGATTCGGGGGTGGTGCGGTGGTTCGCTTGGGACGGTACGAGTTTCCTGACGCACCGCGCCAGTTGGATTCACACCGACTTCCTGGCCCTAAGCGCCAAACCTGCCGAGCCAGATTGCATTCCGAAACAGTTGTCCCCGACCGTGAAGGAGATCGTCTCGCTGTACGAGCAACTACAGGACTTCAAGAACGCGCCGGGTTTTGCGGAGTTCGGATTCAGTGTCGCGGGGCCCTATCACCAGTGGATGGAGGACGTGACGAGGGTTGTTGCCGGCTCATCCCCCGACGAGGGGGCACTTCAATTGGATCAGCTCGGTTTTACTGGTGGGGATGTCATGAATCTCGGACTCGATTTTCTCAACCCGGAGGGCGAGGAGGAGAAGCGAAGCATCCTGGACACGGAAAGACGGATACGCGCTGGCTTGGCGCTGGCAACGTGCGACTCGTCGGTTTCCTCACACCACTGACCGAAGCGCGGAGCGCCGCCGCCAGACAATCGCTGCGCGGTTGGGAGTCCCGTACCAAGCGGCGCACCCGCCGGACTGCCGTGAGTGGATGCACGATCCTCCGGCATTAGCCAGGGAGCCTTGGGCCCGGCAGTGATTAAGTCTCAGGCCTCAAGGTCTCCCGCGACGTCCCGCAGGGAGGAAGCCCGTGGCTGTCGTGGAGACTCAGATCCGCAGCGCCAAAGACCGCTCTGAGAGTGGCCACCAAACCTCCCGGCATCGCTTTCAACGGGCAGCTGGGTCATCTGTCCGGCGAGTCGCGCCCCATTGATCTCGTGGGCTCGTAGCGACCTCGCCCCGTTCTGGAAACATGCCCCGCTCTAACCAGTCTCGCCAAGATTCCGGTAGTAATGCTGTCGTAGATCGTTTTGTCCTTGCCGAATCCAACGTCCCGATCGATGCCAGCGCGTCTACTGATTTCGGCGGGGCCGAGAACCTCCCCTGCCTGATGAGCGTTGGCGACTACCGCCATCACGGCTTCGTCGAGACAGTGCATGCCAATGCGAGCGAGTACGGCTACTAGTTGGTGGGCCATGAGTGCTCCTTTCGTCCCGTGGAGCCGAGCGCCGCGAGGCGCACCCAGCGTTGGTGCCGAGCCTGGGGATCAGAGTTCTATCTCGTCGAAGGTACGGCCTAGGGTTTCCGTAAGTGGTGTGTAGCGGGCTAGTGGGCCTGTAAGCAATTTTGTGTGCTGAGCCGGTTTTCACAGTTACACCGAGAGC
>VXWI01000105.1 GCA_009835985.1 Acidobacteriota bacterium
TGCGCGTTTCGCTTCGCTGCGCGCCCCCACCGGGAGGACTGGGGCGATGCCGGCCAGAGGCCGGCGCTCCGAGGCGCTCCGAGCTACCGGGCGAGGGCTTCGCCCGGCTTCTTGTTGTACTGCCGGTACTCGTAGGTCCGGTCGCGTTCTTCCGCGAGGCGCATTCCCTCGTCGTGGGGGAACATGTGGACCGCGTCGTAGTCGGGCGGGCAGAACTTGGCGCAGAGCTGACACCCGATGCAGGTGTCCACGTTCACTTCGCAGACCTGGCCGACCGAACGAGGCTCGGGATCGGGCACCAGGATGATGCAGTCCTTGACCGGGCAGACGGCGATGCACATCTCGCAGCCGCGCCCGAAACACTTGCCGGCGTCCACGTAGGCGAGGATCTTCGGCTGGCGCTTCCGGGGTCCGGTGATCAACACGTCCTGCATGAACGGAAAGCGTATCATTCAGACCGTGCCGACCGCCGAGGACACCGTAGTCCAAGCCAAGGGCGAGGAACTGTCTCCGCCCAGCGCGAAACTGCCGCCGCCCGGCATCCACTATCGCCGGGGCCTCGGGCTCAGGAAAGAGATCATCGAGCCGCTCACCGAGGACTACCGGGGACATCTGATCCGGTTCGCCCGCGATCACGACTATCGGCTGCGGGCCGGTGAGCTCCGGTTCCTGATCGCTCACGAATTCGGCTTCTGCTACGGCGTAGACCGGGCCATCGAGTACGCCTACGAGGCGCGGCTTCGCTTTCCCGATCGGCGGATATTCCTGACGGGCGAGATCATCCACAACCCCTACGTGAACCGCCGTCTCTCCGAGTTCGGGATCCTGTTCCTGGACACCGGGTCGCCGCAGGAGAAATTCGCGGAGGTCGGACCGCAGGATGTGGTGCTCCTGCCCGCCTTCGGGGTTCCCACCTCCGAACTGGACGTGCTGCGCCGGAAGGGCTCCATCCTGGTCGATACCACCTGCGGGTCCGTCATGAACGTCTGGAAGAACGTGGACCGCTACAAGCGCGACGGCTTCACCTCGGTGGTTCACGGAAAGTACGCCCACGAGGAAACGAGGGCGACCACCTCGCGCGCCGGAACGTATCTGGTGGTCCGCGACATGGCCGAGACCAAGGATGTCTGCCGCTATATCGAGGCCGGCGCCGACCGGGAAGCGAACGGTGGTCCGGCTGAGCCCACCCGGGACGGGTTCATCGAGCACTTCGCGAGCGCCTGCTCTCCCGGCTTCGATCCCGATCGCGACCTGGGCCGGATCGGGCTGGCGAACCAGACCACCATGCTCGCCAGCGAGTCGCTCGAGATCGCGGCGGTTCTCCGCGACTCGATGGCCCGCCGTTACGGCGAGGAGGAACTCGCCGGCCGCTTCCGTTCTTTCGACACCATCTGCAGCGCTACCCAGGAGCGCCAGGATGCGGTCCTCGAGCTGCTCCGCGAAGACCTCGACCTGATCCTGGTGGTCGGAGGCTTCAATTCGTCAAACACCGCAAACCTGGCCGCGATCTGCGACCGGAAGTTCCCGAGCTACCACATCGCGGGTCCCGAGGGCCTGCTGTCCTCGGACGAAATCCGGTGCCGTCCTGCACCCGGCTCCGGGAAGGGGACGGAGCCGGTGGTGGAGCGGGGCTGGTTGCCGGAGGGTCCGCTCCGGATCGGGGTTACCTCGGGAGCTTCCACGCCCGACGTCATGGTTCACCGCACCATAGTCCGGGTGCTCGAGTTCCGGGGAATGACCGAAGACAACGTTCAGCCGGACGAGTCGTCGTAGCAGGTTAGCCCGGCACCTCGCGGCGGATGCCGACCGGCTCTTCCCGATTCGCCGGAGCGGCGGAACGGGCGGCCCCCTACGCCCGCCCCGGACTTCCGCCGGCGAAGACCGCCCGTCCGTTCCGGGTGGTGAGTCCGTTCGAGCCGCGCGGCGACCAGCAGCACGCCATCGAGCAGCTCGCCGAGGGGCTCGGGCGGGGCGACCCGAACCAGGTGCTGCTCGGGGTCACCGGTTCGGGGAAGACGTATTCCGTGGCGCGGGTCATCGAGGCGGTCAACCGGCCCGCATTGGTCATAGCGCATAACAAGACGCTGGCGGCACAGCTCTACCAGGAGTTCCGGGGGTTCTTCCCCGACAACGCCGTCGAGTACTTCGTCAGCTACTACGACTACTACCAGCCCGAGGCCTACGTCCCGGCGAGCGACACCTACATCGAGAAGGAAGCCACGATCAACGAGGAGATCGACCGGCTCCGCCTTTCGGCGACGCGGTCGCTCTTCGAGCGCCGCGACGTCCTGATCGTCGCGAGCGTCTCCTGCATCTACGGCCTCGGGTCTCCCGAGGCCTACTACGGGATGCTCGTGGTGTTCGAGGAAGGAGCCGAATTCCCCTCTCGCCAGGCGCTGCTGCGGAAGCTTGTGGAGATGCAGTACGAGCGGAACGACGCCTCCCTTGAGCGCGGCCGTTTCCGGGTGCGGGGGGACACCGTGGAAATCGTGCCCGGGTATGAGGACCTTGGTCTGCGGGTACGCCTTTTTGGCGATGAAATCGAGCGGCTGGCCCGCTTCGACCCGCTCACCGGCCGTGAGTTGTCCCGCGAGGACCGCGTGACGCTCTTCCCGCGGACCCACTACGTGGCCCGCGAGGAGGACCTCGCCCGGGCCCTCGTCACAATCCGGGACGAGTTGGACGAGCACCATCCCAAGCTCCTCCAGCAGGGGAAGCTGCTCGAAGCGCAACGGCTCATGCAGCGGACGCTCTTTGATCTGGACATGCTCGCCGAATCGGGGCATTGCCACGGCATCGAGAACTACTCCCGTCACTTCACGGGGCGCGCCCCGGGCGAGCCGCCGCCGACCCTTATGGACTACCTGCCGCGGGACGCCGTCATCGTGGTGGACGAGAGTCACCAGACATACCCGCAGGTCCGCGGCATGTTCGCCGGCGACCAGGCGCGCAAACGCACGCTGGTGGAACACGGCTTCCGGCTCCCCTCGGCGCTCGACAACCGGCCCCTCTCCTTCGACGAATGGGAGGAGCGGGTCGGACAGGCGATTTCGGTCTCGGCGACGCCGGGACCGTACGAACTCGATGCCGTCGGCGGCGTCGTGGTCGAGCAGATCATCCGTCCGACCGGGTTGCTCGACCCGCAGGTCGAGGTGCGGCCCGCGGGGGAGCAGGTGGACGATCTGCTGGGGGAAATCCGGGAGACCGTGGCCCGCGGGGAGCGGGTGCTCGTCACCACCCTGACCAAGCGGATGGCGGAGGACCTGTCCGAGTACTACCACGAGCTCGGAGTGCGCTGCCGCTACATGCACTCGGACATTGACACGCTGGAACGCGTGCAGCTCCTGCGTTCGCTGCGGCTCGGAGAGTTCGATGTGCTGATCGGGATCAACCTGCTGCGCGAGGGGCTCGATTTGCCGGAGGTGTCCCTGGTGGCCATCCTCGACGCCGACCGGGAGGGATATCTGCGTTCCGAGGGGGCGCTGATCCAGACCGTGGGTCGGGCAGCGCGCAATGCCGGGGGCCGGGCGATCCTCTACGCGGACCATGAGACGGGCTCGATGGAGCGGGCGCTCACCGAAACCCGCCGCCGGCGGGCGCTCCAGCAGGCGTTCAACGAGGAACACGGGATCGTGCCCCGCACCGTCGTCAAGGACGTTGCCGAGGCCTTCGCGCCCGCTTCGGCGGGAACCGCGGCGGCCGAGGAAGACGACTGGGACCGGGCCATGGGGCTCCTCGAACCGCCACCGGAAGATCCGGAGGCTCTCGAGCGCGAGATGGCCCGGCTCCGCAAGGAGATGAAGAAGGCGGCGCGCGAGCTGGAGTTCGAGCGGGCAGCCCGCTTGCGGGACCATCTCCGCGAGCTCCAGCACGGCGCGCTGCTCCGCTAGGCGGTCGCGTCGGACGCCCTTGTCCATGGGAGAATGACTGGATGAGCAGTCGCCGCGAATCCGTGTCGCAGGAGGAAACTCCACCCGCCTGTCGTCCGAGGATGACCACCGAGGCCATCCGCGAGGCGCACCGCGACTTCGTTCTCCCGGCGGTCCAGACGTTCTACGACGAGCCCATGCCCATCGTTCGCGGGCAGGGCCAGCACGTCTGGGACTCGGACGGGAACCGGTATCTCGACTTCTTCGGGGGGATCCTCACCGTCGGCCTCGGTCACTGCCACCCCGAGGTGAACCAGGCGATCCGCGAGCAGATGGACACCCTCCAGCACGTGACCACCATGTTCCCGAACCAGCCGATGGTGGAGCTGGCCGAGCGTCTCGCCCGCCTGTCCCCGGGGAACTGCCGGAAGAGCTTCTTCACCAACTCGGGCACCGAGGCCAACGAGATGGCCCTCCTCATCGCCGAGCTGCACACCGGCAGTTCGGAGGTGATCGCCCTCCGCCACGGCTACAGCGGCCGCAGCCGCCTGACCATGGGCGCCACCGGCCAGGCGCCGTGGCGGCTCGGCGGCAGCACCGCGGCCGGGATCCGCCACGTGGCGAACGCCTACTGCTACCGGTGTCCCTTCGGGCTCGAGTACCCCTCCTGCGACCTGCGCTGCGCCCGGGACATCGAGGACGTGATCCAGACCACCACCTCGGGCCGGATCGCGGGGTTCATCGCCGAACCGATTCAGGGCGTGGGTGGGTTCATCACTCCGCCACCCGGCTACTTCGAGGTGGCTGTGGAGATCGTGCGCCGCTACGGCGGGGTCTTCATCTGCGACGAAGTGCAGACCGGGTGGGGCCGCACCGGGGGAAAACTGAACGGCATCGACCACTGGGATGTGGAGCCGGACATCGTCACCTACGCGAAGGGACTCGGGAACGGCGTGCCGGTGGGCGCCACCGTCGCCACCGACGAGGTCGCGGGCGCGGTGCAGGGAAACACGCTCTCGACGTTCGGGGGCAACCCGGTGAGCATGGCGGCCGCCGGTAAGGTCCTCGAGGTGGTCGAGCGCGAAGACCTCGCCGGGAATGCCGACCGGATGGGCGCCCGGTTACGGGCCGGGCTTGAGGAACTCGCGGATGCGCACACCGCGATCGGGGACATCCGCGGCAAGGGACTCATGCAGGCGCTCGAGTTCGTGGAGGACCGCGGCACGAAGGCGCCGGCCGCCCAGTTCACCACCTGTTTCCTCCAGAAGGCGCGGGACGAAGGGCTGCTGGTCGGCAAGGGCGGGCTCTACGGCAACTGCGTGCGGATCTCGCCGCCGCTGAACATCGGCCCGTCCGACATCGAGAGCGCCCTCGCAATCCTCGACCGGGCCCTGACGGCAACCGAGGCGGCACTCCGTTGAGCACCGGCGCGGCCGGCCGCGGGTCCCCGCTGGCGGGCGTGCGGATCCTGGATCTCTCCCGGATCCTCGCCGGGCCGTACGCCACCATGATGCTGGCCGACCTCGGCGCGGAGGTGATCAAGATCGAACCGCCCGGCGGCGACGACACCCGTACCTGGGGCCCGCCCTTCGGCGGCGGGGAGGCTGCCTACTTCCTCGCGGTCAACCGGGGCAAGAAGAGTGTCGTCCTGAACCTCAAGACGGAGGCGGGTTCCGCCGCGCTCGCCCGGCTGATCGCGTCCAGCGACGTGCTGGTCGAGAACTTCCGGCCCGGGACGTTGGCCCGCCTCGGGTTCGCTCCCGAAGAGGTCCAGGGGCGTCACCCCCGGCTGATCTGGTGTTCGGTCTCCGCCTACGGACAGTACGGGCCGCTTTCGTCGAAGCCCGGCTACGACGCCGTCATGCAGGGGGAGGCCGGCTGGATGGGCCTGACGGGTCCTCCGGAGGGGCCGCCGACCAAACTGGGGGCGTCGCTTGCCGACATCTGCGCCGGGATGATGGCGAGTTCCGGCATCCTCGCGGCGCTCTTTGCCCGGGAACGGGACGGTCGCGGCCGGCGGGTGGATGTGGCGCTGTTCGACTCGGTGGTGGCGACGCTTTGTTACCAGGCCCAGGGATACCTGCTCACGGGAGAGGAGCCGGTCCGCAGCGGCAACAACCATCCCTCCCTCACCCCCTACGAGAGCTTCGAGGCCGCCGACGGGCACGTCATCGTGGCGGTCGGGAACGACGCTCTCTGGAAACGCTTTTGCGAGGTGGCCGCACCGGATCTCGACCGTCCCGAGTTCACTAGGAACCCGGACCGGGTGCAACGCCGGTCCGAGCTGCGGGCGCTGCTGGAGCCGGTCTTCCGGTCGCGGGGAGTCGCCGCGTGGGAACGGGTGCTGGACGAGGCGGGAATCCCCGTCGGGCGCGTGCGGAGCGTCGCCGAGATCCTGAACAGTCCCCAGCTCAAGGCGCGAGGGATGGTGGTGGACCGCGAGCATCCGAGCATCGGGTCGGTTCGGCTTGTCGGGAGCCCGATCCAGTTCGACGGCGAAAACCACACCGCGACCCTCCCTCCGCCGCTCAGGGGCGAACACACCGAGGACATGCTGGACGCCATCGGCCGGTCCGGCGAGACCAACTGACGCTGTCCTGGCGGGCGCGCCGGGCGCCCACCCACTGCTAGCATTCATCGAGCGGGGTGAGGTAAGGAGGCGGAGCAGGCGCCATGAAAACCGCAGAAGGCACCGGAGCCGAGCCCCCGGTGCGCCGCTCGGCAGGCTGGCTCGCCGGCCTCGCCTCGGGCGGAGCGGCTTACGGGTCCTCGGTTCCGATCTGGAAACAGAAGTCGGCGCTCGCCTCGGCCGCCCTTCATCTGGCGCTCGCCGCTTTGCTCTTCTTCCCCGGATTCGGGATCTTCGACGGTTCGGACGAGCGGATGACGGGCAATCCCATCTTCCAGTTC
>VXWI01000068.1 GCA_009835985.1 Acidobacteriota bacterium
CCCCCAGGAGCGCGCTGCCCCGCCCCACCACGATGGCGTTCGACTTCACGTGTTTCGCAGCCTGCCAGACGAACCGGAGGCCCTCCCATTCGACCTCGGAGGGCTCCCGCCGCGTAGCGACCCGATAGGCCGATTCCTCGTCGCCGCGATCCCAGTCCTGCACCAGCAGTCCGCCCGCCACCCGGGCGAAGTAGCGCCCGCCGGGGGCGAAACCGCGAAGGTCCTTCATCTCGATCAGCCGGAGGTTCTTCTTGCGCCGGAGCCGGGCGAAAGCGTCCAAATGGAAGGAGGGCGCGGCAATGGCCTCCAGGAAGGTGGAGGCCATCTCCCGCGCGGTGTCCAGATCCACCTCGCGGCTCAGCGCCACGATGCCGCCGAAGGCGGACACCGGATCGGTGGCGCGCGCGGCCCGGTACGCCTCCACCAGCGTGTCCGCCACGGCGGCGCCGGCGGGGTTCGAGTGCTTGACGATCGCCGCGGCGGATTCGCTGTCCTCACGGGAGTTCGCCAGATCGGCGACCAGCCGCACGGCGGCGTCGAGATCGAGGATGTTGTTGTAGGAGAGCTCCTTGCCGTGGAGCTTCCGGGCGCCCGGAATCCCGGCGGGCCCGGATCCCGGATCGCGATAGAGGGCGGCCGTCTGATGGGGGTTCTCGCCGTAGCGGAGCTCGGCCACCCGCGCGAACTCGAGCGACACCCGCTCGGGGAAATCCTCCCCGGCGCCGTCTCCGGCAAACGAAGCCGCAACCGCCCGGTCGTAGGCCGCGGTTGCGGCGAACGCCGCGCCCGCCAGCCGGCGGCGCAGCGCGTGGCCGACGCCGGGGTCGGGATCGTCGAGGGCGGCGAGCACCGCCGGGTACTCGGCCGGGTCCACGAGCACGGTGACGTCGGGCCAGTTCTTGGCCGCCGCGCGCACCAGGCAGGGACCGCCGATGTCGATGTTCTCCCGCAGCTCGTCGTCCCCGGCTCCCCGGGCGAGGGTCTCCTCGAAGGGGTAGAAGTTGACGGCCACCACGTCGATGGGCCGGATCCCGAGCGACTCGAGCGACTCGAGATCGTCCGGGCGCGAGCGCCGGGCGAGGATCCCCCCGTGGATCCGCGGATGGAGGGTCTTGACGCGGCCGTCGAGGATCTCGGGATGCCCGGTGACCTCCGAGACCTCGAGCACCGCAATACCGGAGTCCCGGAGAAACCGCGCGGTTCCGCCGCTGGCCACGATCTCGAAACCGCGCTCGACCAGCCCCCGGGCAAAGGCGTCGAGCCCCTCCTTGCGGCTGACGCTCAGCAGGGCTCGGCGCGGGTGGTTGTTGGGGTCTTGCGAATCACTCATGGACCGGAAGGCGGCCGATGCTAGCAGGCCCTTGGCGGCCCTTGAGTACTCTTGGAAGTCGTCGCCCGATTCCCCCATCGCGGCGCCCTGATTCCGTGTCCCAAAGCCAGCCAGAAGCCCTCGCGCAGCTCCCCGCGGTGGGCCGGCTCCTCGAAACGCCCCGCTTCCGGAGCCTCTCCGACCGCTTCGGGAGACGACTCGTCACCGCCGCGCTCCGGACGGAGATTTCGGACCTTCGCCGGGCCGTGCGTGCGGCGGCCGTCCCTGCAGGCTTCTCCCGCGATCCCGAGGCCTGGCTCGCTACGGCGGTGGAGTCGCGGCTCGAGCGCGCGGCCGGGCCGGACCTCCGGCGGGTGATCAACGCCACCGGCGTGGTCGTCCACACCAACCTGGGGAGGGCGCCCCTCTCCGAGCCCGCCGCGCGGGCCGTTTTCCGCGCCGCGAGCGGTTATTCCGACCTCGAGTTCGATCTCGCTTCCGGCGCCCGGGGGAGCCGCCAGGAACAGCTCGGCGGTCTGTTCGAAGCCATGTTTCCGGGAAAGGCCTCGGCCGTCACCGGGAATGCCGCCGGCGGAGTGCTGCTCGCGCTCGACACCCTCGCCGCCGGGAAGGACGTGGTGGTGTCCCGGGGCGAACTGGTCGAGATCGGGGGCTCCTTCCGGATCCCCGACATCCTGAAGAAGAGCGGCGCCCGGCTCGTCGAGGTCGGAACGACCAACCGGACGCGCATCGACGACTACCGGCGGGCCATCACCGGGCGCGAAGGAGAGGTCGGCGCGCTGCTCAAGGTCCATCAGTCCAACTTCCGGATCGTCGGTTTCACCGAGGCGGCGTCCACCGCCGAGCTCGTGGCCCTGGGGGCGGAGTTCGAGATTCCCGTCATCGAGGACTTCGGCAGCGGCAACCTGCAACCCCTGGTCGAGCTCGGAGTGGAGGGCGCCGGGGACGAACCGACCCTCGCCGACCGGGTCGCGTCGGGCGCCGACCTCGTCGTCTTCTCGGGGGACAAGCTGTTCGGAGGACCCCAGGCGGGAGTCCTGCTGGGGACCCCCGAGGCGATCGGCGCCTGTCGCCGGAACCCGCTCGCGCGGGCGTTGCGCCCCGACAAGATGGCCATCGCCGGACTCCAGGCGACGCTCTGGAGCCATCTCACCGGGCGCGCCAGCCGTGAGATCCCGGTGATCCGCGCCATCGCGCGGCCGCTCGAAGAGATTGCCGTAGCGGCGGACCGCCTACTGGATTCCCTCAAGCCCGAGGGCGGCTGGCATCTCGAAGTCGTCGAGGAAACTTCCCGAATCGGGGGCGGGGCGGCCCCCGGAGCGGTTCTGCCGACCCGCTGCCTGGCTCTCTCCCGCACCGGCAGCGAAGCGGAAGCGATCCGCCGGCGGCTCCTCCGGAACGAACCTCCAGTGGTCGCCCGCATCGTGGACGACCGGGTGCTGCTCGACCTCCGCACCGTCCCGCGGGAAGAGGACGACGAGCTGCTGGCCGCACTCCAGTCGCTCGTGGAAGGGCCCGGTTCCCGAGGCTGAATCCGGCCTATCCACAAAGTACCCTTCTCGGACCGCCGCATGATTCCCGCCCACGAAGTGTCCGGTCAGGAAGCTCCCGGCGTCCTGTTCATCAACGGGAAAGAGCGCGCCGTACCGCAGCCGGCGTCGGTGCGGGGCGCCCTCGAGGCGCTCGGGCTCTCGAGCCGCCCGGTCGCGGTCGAGCTCAACGGACACCTGGTGCGCCGCGCCGAGCAGGAGACCACCCCCCTGAAACCGGGGGACCGGGTGGAGATCGTGAGTTTCGTGGGCGGTGGCTGAAGTGAATTCGGTCGAAGACGCCCCGTTCTCGCTGGGGGGGCACACCTTCCGGTCCCGCCTGATTCTTGGCACCGGCAAGTACGCGTCGCTACCGCTGATGCGGGACTGTCACGCCGCTTCCGGGTGCGAGATGGTGACGGTCGCCGTCCGCCGGGTGGACCTCGACGCCGAGGAGACCCTGCTCGACTACATCCCCCGCGACCGCTACACGCTGCTCCCCAACACCGCCGACTGCTTCACCGCACGGGAAGCGATCCGCACGGCGCAGCTCGCCCGTGAGGCCGGGCTCTCGAACTGGATCAAGCTGGAGGTCATCGGCGACCGGAAGACGCTCTATCCGGACAACGAGGAATTGCTGGTCGCTACTCGCGAACTGGTCGCGGACGGATTCGTGGTGCTTCCCTACACGAGCGACGACGTGGTGGTCGCCCAGAAGCTCGAGCAGGCCGGAGCCGCGGCGGTCATGCCGCTGGGAGCTCCCATCGGGTCCGGTCTCGGGATCCAGAACCGCAACAACATCGCGTTCATCCGCGAAGCGGTCTCGGTGCCGGTCATCGTGGACGCCGGCGTGGGAACCGCGTCGGACGTAGCGGTGGCGATGGAGCTGGGCGCCGACGGAGTGCTCCTGAACACCGCGGTCGCGGCGGCCCGGGACCCCGTGAAGATGGCCGGGGCGATGAAGCTCGCCGTCGAAGCCGGGCGACTCTCCTGGCTCGCGGGACGCATGCCCCGCCGCCGCTACGCCACAGCGTCTTCCCCTCCGGCGGACGCGCCGCTTGCCTAGCAGCTAGTGCCGACCGCGTCCCGCAAGAAGGCCCGGGCCGCAGGGAACGAGCAAACTCCGGACAGCCAGGCCGCGGAGAGGGCGCTCCGGCGGCGGGCGGGACGCATCGTCCGGGTGCTCGCCAGGGAATACAACGCGGCCGAGTGCGCGCTCCTGCACGACTCCGCCCTCCAGTTGCTGGTCGCCACCATCCTCTCGGCGCAGTGCACCGACCGGCGGGTGAACATGGTGACGCCGGCGCTCTTCGCCCGCTATCCCACGGCCGCCGACTTCGCCGACGCCGACCCGGACGAGCTGGAGGAGATGATCCACTCGACCGGCTTCTTCCGGAACAAGACCCGCTCGATCATGGGCGCCTGCCAGCGGATCCGCGACGACTTCGGCGGCGAGGTGCCGGACACCATGGAGGACCTCCTCACCCTGCCCGGCGTCGCCCGCAAGACCGCGAACGTCGTCCTCGGCACCTGGTTCGGGAAGAACGAAGGCGTGGTGGTGGACACCCATGTGTTCCGCATTGCGCATCGCCTGGGACTCGCGCCGAAGAAGAACACCTCGCACACCGAGCAACGGCTGATGGCGCTCGTCCCCCGGCGGGAATGGACCAACTTCAGCCACCGGGTGATCCTCCACGGCCGGGCCATCTGCGACGCCCGCAACCCGAAGTGCCGCGAGTGTGCGCTGGAGAGCCTGTGTCCGAGGGACGGCGTCGAGTCGCAGGCGGCGGCGCCCCGGAAGCCGGCAACGCGCCGCTCCCGCCGGTAACCCTCCATGAAGCTCGGACTGGAAATCGGCTACCTCGCGAAGGAATCGCCCGATCCGTTGGCGCTCGCCGAACGGGCGGAGGCCGTGGGGTTCGACTCGGTCTGGGTGTCGGAGGCCTGGGGTTCGGACGGGGTCAGTCTGCTGGCCTGGATCGGCGCCCGGACCGAACGCGTCGCGCTCGGCACCGCCATCCTGCCCATCGGGTCGCGAACCTCGGCGCTCCTGGCGCAGACCGCGGCCACGCTGGACATGCTGAGCGGAGGACGGCTGATCCTCGGCCTCGGCGTCTCCGGCCCGCAGGTCATGGAGGGATGGCACGGCGTCCCGTTCGCGAAACCCGTGACCCGCACCCGCGAGACCGTCGAAGTCATCCGGCGCATCCTTCGCCGGGAGCGGAAGCTGGAGTACGACGGGGAGTCCATCCGGCTCCCCATGCCGGACGGCACCGGGCTCGGAAAGCCGCTCAAGCTCATGCTGCGGCCGCGCCGCGCCGGGATTCCGATCTACCTCGCCGCGATCGGTCCGCAGAACACCGCGCTCACCGCGGAGATCGCGGACGGCTGGCTCCCGTTCCTCTATTCGCCGGGCCAGGCCGCCGACGTTTGGGGGCCCGCACTCGCCGCCGGCGCCGCGAGCCGGAAGCTCCCGGCGCCGCTCGACGTCGCCCCGATGGTGGATTGCGCCCTGGGCGACGATCTGTCCCGTCTCCGCGACCAGTTGCGGCCCGGCATCGCGCTCTACCTGGGCGGCATGGGGGCGCGCAAGCGCAACTTCTACAACCAGCTCGCGTGCCGTTACGGCTACGAGGCCGCAGCGAAGACGATCCAGGATCTCTACCTGGACGGGAAGAAGGACGATGCGGCGGCGGCCGTCCCCGACGGGCTGGTGGACGAGATCTGCCTCGTCGGGCCGGAGGCGAGGATCGCCGAGCGGGTCGCCGCCTACCGGGAAGCGGGGGTCACGACCCTGATCGTGTCGCCGCCCGTGGATGAGGAGGGGAATCCCGCGCCGGACGGGCTGGACGCGCTGCGGCACGCGTGCTCCTGAGCCGATCGATGACGCTCCTCGTCCTGCTGCTGAGCTTCTACGGGATGACCGTGATGCGGGCGGTGCTCGTTCGCCGGAGAACGGGGATCAACCCGGTGAAGCTGAAGGCGGACGACTCGGTCTACGGGGTGACGGGCCGGGTTCTGAAGGCGAGCATCGGAACCTGGCTGCTCATCAGTCTGGTGTACGCCTTCGCGCCAGGAGTGAAGCCGTGGCTGGTCCCCATCCAGTATCTGGAGACCGAGGCGGTTCACCGGGCCGGCGCCGCCGTCGCCGCCATCGCGATCGGGTGGATCGGCATCGGCCAAGCCCAGATGTCGGCTTCGTTCCGCATGGGAATCGATGCTTCCGAGAAGACGGCCCTCGTCCGTCACGGGTTCTTCTCGTGGTCCAGAAACCCGATCTATCTCGGTCTCCTGGCGGGGGTGGGCGGGTTCTTCCTGGTGGCGCCCAACGCCCTCAGCTTCGGCGCCTTCGTCGCCGCCTGGATCGGGATCAAGGTCCAGGTGCGACTGGAGGAGGAGTACCTGCTGTCGAAGCACGGCAACGCCTACCGGGAGTACCAGGCCACCGTGCGGCGGTGGATCGGGACGCGGCGCGGCTGACCGGAGGTAGGCCAACAGCCGTTATGGCGCCGCCGGCCGCGCGGCGTACCCGCTGCACCCGGCGATAACCGGGCCGGCGGGCATCTGCACCCAGCGATATCGGGGCCGGCGGGCATCTTGCACCCAGCGATATCCGGGCCGGCGGACGACTGCACCCAGCGATATCCGGGCCGGTGGGTGGCTGCACCCAGCGATAGCGGGGCCGGCGGGCGGCTGCACCCAGCGATAACGGGGCCGGCGGGCGGCTGCACCCAGC
>VXWI01000098.1 GCA_009835985.1 Acidobacteriota bacterium
CCCCGGTTCCTCCGCCGCCCACGCCGCCCCCTCCAGCACCCGAACCGGAGCCGGAACCCAAGCCTCTCGGGCAACCGGCCAACTTGCGGGTCGCGGATCGCGGGCTGGACTTCATCGTGTGGGAATGGGACCCGGTGGAAGGCGCGACGGCCTATCAGGGGGATGTCGGCTACCCTCGGGGGACATTCGTCCCGCCCGAAAAAGAACCCCCTCCGGTGTGGCTTGAGGAGCCAATCTTTCGGTTGGACGGGCTAAGTCCCGGTGCTTCCGTCTACCTCTTCGTTCGAGCAGCCCGCGAGACAGCGGGACGGGTCGAGTTGGGGCCGTGGTCCGAGTCCAGCGGCTACGTCTGGACGGAAACGGAGCCCCTGCCAATGCCCGCGTGCGAGGACATGCGCGGGATCGCCGAAGGGCTACGAATGAAGGTCGTTCTCGGATGGGATACCACGCCGATCCGAGTATGGGTCGAACCCGCCTTCCCGGACTTCGTTCGAGAGCAGGTTGCGGTGTTCGCCGCGAAGCTGGAAAATCACCTCGGCTACCCCGTGCTCGATGCGACCGTAACGGACGACATTTCGACCGCTGACATTCAGGTCGTCTACAAGAAAGGAGTGAGGAGTGCCGCCGCGAGCAACGGAATGACTCCTCCTGCGGTTCTGATGAACCCGTCGAAACCGCACGACGAGATTGGCGTCTCTTTCATCGAGCACGAAGCCAGCCACCTCTTCGGCATGGGTCACAACACCTGCCGAGGCGACGTACAGCCGGATTGGGTTCCGATGTCCATGAGGCTATCGTGCGGGGACTGGGCCCCCAACGGGGAACACCTCCTCGGTGTAGTTCCGTCCGATCTCGACACCATCGGCTGCATTTTCCCCGAGGAGGGACCATGACAGAGGACCAGATTCGCGCCGCAGTTCGGGCGGAAATCGAGCCGTTCCGCAAGGAAGTCAACGAACGCTTCGACGTACTTGGGGATCGCCTCACAGTAGCGAGCGAAGACCGGCGGGAGATGCTGCGAATCCTTCGGACTCTCGCCCCCGAGGAAGAGCGCGTCGGCGCGAATGGGCCGGTCAGGCGGTCAGATCGTCGTAGGTGAGCCGTCGCCCGACAAGGGCGTGGGCAACCCGCTCCATCTGATCGCGGGTGCCGTAGTCGCGGAGATTGTGCTTCCCGGCGAACTCCTGAACGTAGCGGTTCAGGTGCTTCCGGCTGATCTTGTGGAAGGTGCCGGTGTGCGCCCGCTTGAGCATGGCCCAGAACGACTCGATTCCCTGCGTGTGAGCCTGCCCCCGGACGTACTCGCCCACGGAGTGATTGATGCTCTCGTGGGCGAAGCCAACGAGCCCCCGGTAGGCGCCGTGCTCGTCGGTGAACACGGTGGCTCCGGGCTTCGTCGTCCGGTGGATGAACCCCTGTAGCGTCCGAACGTCCGTCCGCTCCACCACCATAGCGGAGACCTTGCCGGTTCCCCGGTCCTTCGCACCGGCGACGGCCGTCTTGCCAGCCAGACCCCCACGGGGGAAGGACTCCCGCCTGGCCTTCGACATGTTGCGCCGCTTCCCGCCCATGTAGGTCTCGTCCACTTCCACCGGGCCGGGGAACTGCTCTCCGGTCTCGTGCGCCCACGCTTCCCGGATGCGGTGGAGCATGAACCAGGCGGTCTTCTGGGTGACCTTCAAGTCCCGGTGGAGCTTCATGGAGGACACGCCCTTGAGGGAGGTCATTTCGAGGTAGATGGCGATGGCCCACTTCCGCAGCGGGACGCGGGAGCGTTCGAGGGCGGTGCCCATACGGACGGAGAAGTGGCGGCGGCACTCGCCGCACCAGTAGGGGAGAGGGGTCCGGTTCGGAGTGGCCTTCACGCGATCCGGGGAGCCGCACTTCGGGCAGACCGGCTCGCCATCGGGCCAGACCTGCTTCTCGAACCACTGGTGGGCGGATTCCTCGTCCGGGAACATCTCGAAGAGGTCAGTGAGGGAGAGTCCGACGCGGTGGGAGCGACCGGGTGCTTTCTGCTTGGCCATGTTCGTAGTATCGGTGCTATGCTCGCCAAAAGCTGTCACTGCTTAGTCAGCGGTGTAAGTTCCGATATCGCTGGGTGCAGCCGCCCGCCGGCCCCGTTATCGCTGGGTGCAGCCGCCCGCCGGCTCCGTTATCGCTGGGTGCAGCCGCCAGCCGGCCCCGATATCGATGGGTGCAGGCGCTCGCTGGCCGCGTTATCGATGGGTGCAGGCGCCCGCCGGCCCCGATATCGATGGGTGTAGCCGCTATTCGGGAACGAGCGTCAGGGTCCACTCTGTCGGGCCCGCCAGGAACGGGGCGGCCCGGCCCTCCTCCCAGTCCCGGTGGCCGGAGAGGTAGTACGCCATCCCCGGGTGTCCCGACTGTCCCCCCGGCATGTGGAGGATTCCCGTCTCCTCCCGGCCCGGCGCCACCACGAAGCGGTTCGACGGCCCGTGGTCGCCGACCTGTTTCCGGGGCAGCCCCTCGTCCCCGGGAAGGCCGCGCGGTGGTGCGTCCAAGAGAGGCGAAACGAAACGCGCGAGCAGCGGCGGCAGACCCGGGCTCAGCGGGTGCCGGATGTGGACGGTGTTCTCCGTGCCCCAGGTCTGTTCGGCCAGCGGCCCCTCGGCGCGCATTCGCCCCGCCGTGGCGAGCACCGCCTGCCGGAGCGCGTCGCTCCAGTCCGCCGCGCCCGGGGGCACGAAGTGCTCCGGCGCTTCCCGCGCCAACCTGAGCAGCGGGCCGGGCCAGTGGTTGGCGACCGCCGGGGAGAAGCCGGCCAGGCGACCGGCCGCCGGCGCGGTGAGCGCCCCGTACACCCTGCCGAAGAGCTCGAGACGCGCGTTCCGCACCAGCGGGTAGGCGGCGCTGTCCACGCTCGCCCGGCCGGTCCATCCCTCCTCGAGGACGCGCCGGGCTTCCACCGCCAGGGGCTCGCGCGCGCCCTCGAGGGCGTCGAGGAACAACGCGCGCCACACGGCCAGCTCTTCGGCGCGGTCCTCCAGCTGGATGTCCAGCATCGCCGCCTCGTCGGCGGCCTCCACGGCGTGCAGCCGGTCGCGGATGAGGCGCGCCCGCTCGCCGTGGTCGTAGCTGCCGCCGCGCCCGATCCGGTCCAGGAACGCGCCGTCGACCAGCCGGTTGTTCGCCGTCCAGATGAGTCCGGAGGGTGGATTCCGGATCGTCGGGATCTCCCCGGGCTCCAGGTACCCGTCCCAGCTTCGCGTCCCGTCGGCCCAGGACTCCGGAGTCCGTCCGTCGAACCCCCGGCGCCGCGGGATCGGCCCCGCGATCGTCCAGCCGATCGAGCCCTCCCGATCCACCGCGACCAGGTTCTGGGGGGGCATCCCGCTGCTCCAGCCGGCCCGGAACACGTCTTCGATGCTGGACGCCTCCCCGAGCCGCAGGTACGCGGTCCGGTGTCCTTCGGGGTCGTGCGCGATCCAGCGGACCGCCTGCGGCCATCCCCAGCGCGCGGTGACCGGGCCCCAGATCGTTTCGCGGACTTCAACCGTTTCCGAAGGAGCCCCGGCCACGGGAATCTCCTCCTTGAACACGTCCATCCGCCGCCAGCCGTCTGGCGTGCGGTAACGGAGCGGGTCGGCGGGGTCGGTCTCCAGTTCCACGAGATCCGTCCAGTCCCCGCCGGAGTTCGTGAATCCCCAGGCGACCTTGCCGTTGCTCCCGGCGATCACCGCGGGCACCCCCGGCAGCGTCAGTCCCCGGAGGAACAGGTCGCCGACGTGCAGTTCGGCGCGGTACCAGATGTTGGGGACCCGGAGCGGCAAGTGCATGTCGCTCGCCATCAGCGCCACCCCGCCCGCCGTCCGCTCGGGCGCCACCGCCCAGGAATTGCTCCCGGAGACCGGCGGGGTTTCGCCTGGTAGAACGAGGTCGCCGCGCTGGCCGCCGGTGAAGGCCGCGGGCCCCGGAATCTCGGGGACCGCGAACGCCTCGCCCTGCAGCGGGGCGTCCCGGCCGGTCCCCGGCGGATTCAGGAACGCCGCGAGTTCGGGCGGCAGCGCCGCCTCGATCGCCGCGGTCCTCGCCTCGTGGGCCCCCTCCGCGTCGTTCAGGACGAAATACATCGCCACGACCGTCAGCAGGGAATCGCTGATCCGCCAGGGCGCCGGATCCGCTCCGAGGAGCAGGTACTCGAACGGCGGCGCCGACAGGTTGGCGATCCCGGCGGCGATCCCGCCCCGATACGCCTCGAAGGTCGCCCGCGCCTCGGCGGGAAGTGCGTCGGCGGCCCGTTCGGTCCGGGTCCGCATCCGGTGAAGACGCGCCTCCCGGTCCACCCCGACCGCCGCCGCTCCCACCAATTCGGCCAGTTCGCCCGCGGGCTGGCGCCGTTGCAGGTCCATCTGGAAGAACCGTTCCTGCGCGTGGAGGTAGCCGAGCGTCCGGAGGGCGTCGCGCATCGTCTCCGCCCGGATGCGCGGGATGCCCAGCCGGTCCCGTTCCACCGTCACCGGCGCCGCGAGTCCCGGGAGCACCACGGCGCCGCTCAGCGCCGGCCGGCTGGCGCGCAGCCGGCCCTGGACGTAGAGGCCTGCCGCCAGCGTCAGGACGAGCGCGGCGGCCAGGACCCCCGCGGCGGCAAGAGCCAGGCGGCGGCTTTTGGACTTGGGTCCCGGCATGCGGTGGGTATTCTCCCGGCGCTCATGCGTACCCGCGCCGGGCGCCACCGAATTCTGCGCCTTGTCCTCGCGCTGCCGCTGCTGGGGGCGGTTTCCCCGGCGCTCGCCCAGACCGCAAACGCCCCCGCGTCCGGCAGGGACCGCTGGACCGGCCAGGCCAACCTGAACCTCGCGGGTTCTTACGGGAACGCCGGCTCGGGGTCGCTCGGCGTGAGCGCAGCGGCGGCGCGGCAGACCGGCTGGCTGCGCGTGGCGCTCGAGGGCGGCCTCCTCCGGACGAGCACCGATACCGTGACCCGGGAGGCGTTCGGCAGCCCGGATGCCTTTTCGGTCCGGCGGACGGTGGAGAGCCAGACCTCGGCGGACCGCACCCATCTGCGGGCGCGTTTCTCCGAGCCGTCGCCGGAGGACGGGGACACGAGTCCCCGGTTCTTCGCCGCCGCCGGCTGGGAACGGGACGCCCCGGCGGGAGTGCGCTCCCGCTTCGACCTGACCGTCGGCGTGGGCACCGCCTGGGGACGGACCCGCGCCGGAGGGCGGCGCCCCTTCGAGACCAGCCTGGGGCTGTCCGCGATTCACCAGAGCGATCTGGTCGCCGATCCCGGCGTGGAGACGGCGTCGCTGGGCCTGCGGCTGGACGTGCGCGCCCAGGCCCGCTACCGCTCCGCCGACCTCGCGCTGGTTTCGGCTTCGACGTGGAACCTGCGGAACACCGACGACCTTCGTCTGGACGTCACCGGCTCGGCGTCGCTTCCGCTGTCGCAGCGGCTCGCCTTCCGCACCAGCGTGCAGACCCTGTTCGACTCGCGTCCCTCGCTGGAACGGCTGAGCCTGTTTCCGGTTCCCGGACAGCCTCCGGTGGGTACCGTGGTCACACCCCGGCGGCGATTCGACCTCATCATCCTCGCTGCTCTCGTGATCCGCTTCTAGCATGTCCACAACGGCTCCCCGTGCGGTCGTCCTCGGGCCCCAGCCCGGCCGGATCAGCCTTGGTTCCGGTCTCGAGGCGCTCGACCTGCCGCCCGGTCCGGTGGCGGCCATCACGGTGGGTTGGCGCGAGACCGAACCCGTCCTGAAGGAAGTCGAGCAGGAGCTCGGCCAGTGCGGACGCGAGGCCGCTCCGCTCCACATCGGCGAGCGGGTCGGCCGGGTCTTCGAGCGGGACGCGCCGCTTGCCGAGGCGCACCGGGCGCTCCAGGAAGGGCTGCTGGCCGAGGAGCGGCTCTACGGCGCGCGGCTCCGGAGGGCGGTGGAGACCGCGCATGAGGTGGTGCGGCTCAGCGTCGCCGAACGGTATCGGGACCCCTACACCGCGCAGGCGTGGCAGGCGATCCTGGACGCGGACCGGTTCCACGTGGCGCGCCACGCGGAACTCTGGCAGGAGTTCCGGGAGGCCGTAGGTCTCGCCGAGCGTCCGGCGATCCGCGAGCAGCGGAAGGAACTCGAGGGTTTGCTCGCAGGGGCCGCCGCCGTGGTGCTGACCGGCGGACACGTGGCCGTGATCCGGAACCGGCTCCTGCTCCTCGGGCTGGTGGACGCGCTGGCGCCGCTCCCGGTCCTCGCCTGGTCGGCGGGAGCGATGGTGCTCACCCCGCGCGTCGTCCTCTTCCATGACCGGCTTCCGGGAGGCGCGGCGCGTCCGGAGATCCTCGGAGACGGGCTCTCGCTGCTCCCCGGCATCGCCCTCTTCCCCGACGCCGGCATCCGGCTCGACCTCGGCGACCGGCAGAGCCTCGCCGAGCTGTCGGGGCGGGTGAACCCGGATCGCGCCGTGCTGCTGGACCCGGGGGACATGGTCCGCTGGGACGGCCGGGCCTGGAGTGCGCCGGACGGGATCCGGCTACTTTCGGGTGACGGCGACATCGAGACCGTTCCCTCGTTCGTCCCGGGGGCGGCCGGAGCGGGGGGCTCCACGGAAGGAGCCACGACGTGAGCGCTGCTTCCGAACTGGCGATCCAGGAACTGCTCCTGTCCGGGCCCACCCGGGAAGCGGTGGACGCGTTCATCGAGGCGCACGACTTTCCCATTCGGGAGGGGCCCCACACGACCTTCGTCTACCGGGGCGAAGCCGGTTCGGTCCTGCTCGGGCACTGGCTCTTCGGGACCGCCGCGGCCCGGGAGATGGAACGGGTCCCCGACTCGGACCTGTGGTTCCTGACCCTCGACCTGCCGGCGGAGTCGCGCGTCGAGTACCGGTTCCAGCGGGTCCGCGGGGCGGATGCGGAGTGGATCCTGGATCCCCTCAACGAAAGGACGGTGCGTGACCCGTTCGGGGTCTGGTCCGTGTGTCACGGCGAGGGGTACGAGCGGCCGGAGTGGACCGAGGAGGATCCCCAGGTCGGCCGGGGGGAGTTGACGGTCACGCGCGTACGGAGCCGGGCGCTCGGGACCCGCCCGGTATCGGTCTACACGCCGTTCGGCTTCCGGAACCGGCGCCGGTATCCGCTGCTGGTGGTGCTCGACGGCGACGACTATCTCCGTCACGCCGCCTGCCGGACCGTCCTCGACAACCTGATCCACCGGCGCGAGATCCCGCCGCTGATCGCCGCTTTCGTGACCCCCGAAAAGCGGATCCGCGAGTACGCGGACAATCCCGCCCACGCGGAGTTCCTGACCTCCGAGCTGGTGGGGCACCTCCAGACCGAATTCCCGATCCGGCTCCGTCCGGACGACCGCGGGCTGGTGGGCGCCGGACTCGGCGCGGTGGCGGCCCTGACCGCCGCCTGGCGCTATCCGGGTTTCTTCGGGAAGCTCCTGCTTTCGTCAGGCTCGTTCACCTTCACGGACGTCGGGCCGAGCACGCGGACCGCCCTGCTGGACCCGGTGGTGGACTTCGTGAACGCCTACCGCGCGGACCCGCGCCGGGTGAGCAGCCGTGTGTTCGTCAGTTGCGGGATCTACGAGCCGCTCATCTACGAGAACCGATCGCTGGTGCCGCTGCTCCGGGAGAGCGGAATGGAGGTCCGCTACGTCGAGGCTCCCGACGGCCACAATTGGGACAACTGGCGCGACCGGTTGCGCGTCGGTCTGTCGTGGCTCTTCCCGGGGCCCCTCTGGCTGTACTACCGATGAGCCGGGACCGCTGGAGCGCCGGCCTCCGGCCGGCATCGCGCGGGAGCGCGAAACGCGCACCGATGACGCCGCGCCATGCCAACGCGAGGGCCACGAAAGACTGAGCCATGAGCGCGCCCCCCGACCTCGACCGGCTGATCCCCCGCGCCGGAACCGGATCGGTGAAGTGGGAATACCGCGAGGGCGCCGTCGGTCACGGTTCCACGCTCGTCCCCGCCGAGGATCCCGCCGTGATCCCCATGTGGGTGGCGGACATGGACTTCCCGTGTCCGCAGGTGGTCACCGAGGCCATCCGGCAGCGCGCCGAGCATCCGATCCTCGGCTACAGCATGGGGCTGCCGAGTCTTCGGGAAGCCTTCTGCGACTGGTCGGCGGCCCGGCACGGGTTCCGCCCGGACCCCGGCTGGGTCGTTCCCACCGAGGGAATCGTCCCCGACCTGGGTCTGCTGGTCCGCACCCTCCTCGAGCCGGGGCAGGGGGTGATCCTCCACCCGCCCGTCTACTTCCCGTTCTTCGGGGCGGTCCGCAACAACGGCGGGCGCATGGATCTCTGCCCGCTCCGCCGGGAGGACGGGCCGGGCGGCGGCGGGAACCCCTACCGCCTTGACCTCGAGCGGTTCGAGAAACTGGCTGCCGAGCCGGACACGCGGATGACGTTCCTCTGCACTCCGCAGAATCCGGTGGGACGCGTCTGGACCCCCGGGGAGTTGACCGCGTTCGCCCGGATCGCCGCCCGGCACGACCTGATCGTGGTGGCCGACGAGATCCACGGGGACCTGATGCTGGACGGGCGCAGGTTCACTCCGTGGCTCAGCCTCGAGCACCCGGCAGGACTGCGGTCCGTCGTCTGCTCCGCGCCGAGCAAGACCTTCAACCTCGCGGGCCTCAAGTCGTCGTGTCTCGTCATTCCGGACGAGGAGATGCGCGGCGGCTATCAGCGTGCCCGCGACCGGACCGGCGTCTACGGCGTGAATCCGCTGAGCGCCGCGGCTGCGGAGGCCGCCTGGCGCGGCGGCGGCCCCTGGCTCGACCGGGTGCTCTCCTACCTGGGCGAGAACGCCCGGACGCTGAGGCGATTCTTCGGCGAACGCCCGGAACTCAACGTCGGAACCGTCCCGGTCGAAGGGACGTATCTCGCCTGGCTCGACTTCCGGCGGACCGGCATCGAGGCGGGAGCGCTGGAGGACTTCCTCCTCGACCGGGCCAGGCTGCGCCTCGAGAACGGGGCGATCTTCGGCGAGGAGGGGCGGGGGTTCGCCCGGATGAACCTGGCGTGTCCGCGGCCGCTCCTGGAGAAGGCGCTGGACCGGCTGGAGGCGGCGCTCGGCGGATAACGCCCTCTACGCCTCCAGGAAGTCGTTCCAGGCGCGGGCGCGGAGGCTGTCCTCCCCGTGGGTGACGAGCGCGGTGACCACGTGCCGGGCCAGTGAGGGATCGGTGATCAGCGGCACGCCCCGATCCACCGCGCGGCGGCGCACCAGGTAGCCGTCCGGGCGACCCTCGGGATCGAAGGCGACGGGCACGTTCACCACGAGGTCCACTTCCCCGCGATCGATCAGGTCGAGAGCGCTGAGCGGGCCCGGCTGGTCGAACCCGGCGCCCAGCGGGCGCTGCTCGGAGCGCACCCGCGCCACCTCGGTCGCGTCGATGCCGTTGTCACGCAGCACGCGGCAGGTTCCCGAGGTCGCGTAGATCTTCAGGCCCAGCTCCTCGGCCATCGTCCGGGCGGTGCGGACGAAACGGTGCTTCCAGCGCGGCGGCCCGAGCGAGAGCAGGACGCCCTTCTTCGGACCGCGGAAACCGGTGGCCACCAGGCCGTGGAGGAGCGCCTCGTGGAAGGAGTCGCCGAGACACCCCACCTCTCCGGTGCTGGCCATCTCCACGCCCAGCAGCGGGTCGGCGCCCATCAGCCGCGAGAAGGAGAACTGCGGCACCTTGACGCCCACGTGCTCGAGTTCGTAGAGCGGGCGGTGCTCCATCCCGGGGTCGGCGCCGAGCATGATGCGGGTGGCCGCCCTGGCGTAGTTCCGGCCCGTCACCTTCGAGACGAACGGCAGGCTGCGGGACGCGCGCAGGTTGCACTCGATCACCTTCACGATCCCGTCGCGGTGGAGCAACTGGATGTTGCACGGGCCGGTCACCCGGAGTTCCCTCGCGATCTGCTGCGCGATGCGGCGCACCTGTCCCAGGGTCGGGATCGTCATGTCCACGGGCGGCAGCACGAGCGTGGCGTCGCCGCTGTGGACGCCGGCGTCCTCGACGTGTTCGCTGACCGCCCAGAGCACCACCTCACCCCGGTTCGCGACCAGGTCGATCTCGATCTCCCGGGCGTCCTCCTCGAACTTGGAGATGACGACCGGGTGCTCGGGGGAAATCGCCTTCGCCTTCCGCAGGATGCGGGCGAGCTCGTGGTGTTCGTGGGCGACGGACATGGCGGCGCCGCTCAGCACGTAGCTCGGACGCACGAGCACGGGGAAGCCCCCCAGCTCCTCCACGATGCGCTCCGCGTCGGCGGCGTCGGTCACGTGGGCCCAGCGCGGCTGGTCCACCCCGATCCGGTCGAGCAGCGCGCTGAACTTGTTGCGGTCCTCGGCCCGGTCGATGTCCTCGGCGGAAGTGCCGAGGATCGGAACCCCGGCGTGATGGAGGCGCATCGCCAGCCGGTTCGGGATCTGGCCGCCCATGCTGACCACCACCCCGTCCGGGCGCTCCTTCTCCACGAGGTCGAGGACCGATTCCACGCTCACCTCGTCGAAGACCAGCTTGTCGCAGATGTCGTAGTCGGTGCTCACCGTCTCCGGGTTGTAGTTGAGCATCAGGGTCTCGAACCCGAGCTCCGCCGCCGCCTGGACGGCGTTCACGCAGCACCAGTCGAACTCGACCGAGGATCCGATCCGGTACACCCCGGAGCCGATCACCAGAATCCGGCGCCGGTCGCCGGCGGGGAGACCCACGCCCTCGTCGCCGCTCGCGTGGTAGGTGGAGTAGAGGTAGTTCGTCTCGGCCGGGAACTCGGCGGCCAGGGTGTCGATCCGGGCGATGTGGGGACCGACGCCCGCTTCCTTGCGCGCGGTGCGAGCCTCCCCCCGCGTCCGCCCCGTCAGGAACTCGAGCGACTCGTCCGAGAAACCCTGCTCTTTCGCTGTCTCGAGGGTCGCTTCAGGAATCGGCCAGCCGGCGCGTTCGACCTCCGCCTCGGTGCGCATCGCTTCGGCGACCCCGTGGAGGAACCACGGATCGATTCGGGTCAGGGCGTGGATGTCCGCAACCGCCTCGGGCACCCGGCCGGCTTCCACGGCCTCCCGGAGCGCCTGGGCGAGCGCGAAGACGCGCCGCGGCGTCGCATTTTTCAGCTCGTCGTCCCGATCCTCGAACTCGAAGGCGCGCGAATCGAGTCCCCGCACGCCGATGTCGAGCATGCGGAGCGCCTTCTGGAGCACCTCCGGGAAGGTGCGGCCGATGGCCATCACCTCTCCGACGCTCTTCATCTCGCTGCCGATGCGGGTGCCGGCCTCCTGGAACTTGCCGAGGTCCCAGCGGGGTGCCTTGAGCACGAGGTAGTCGAGCGCGGGCTCGAAGAACGCCTTCGTGACGCCGGTGATCGCGTTCTTCAGGTCGGGAAGGGTGAACCCGAGCCCGAGTTTCGCCGCCACGTAGGCGAGCGGATACCCGGTCGCCTTGCTGGCGAGCGCCGACGAGCGGGAGAGCCGGGCGTTCACCTCGATGACCCGGTAGTCGGCTCCCGTCGGGCTCAGCGCGAACTGCACGTTGCACTCGCCCACGATGCCGAGGTGCTGGATGGTCTTGATCGAGACCGTGCGCAGGAGCTGGTACTCCTCGTCGTTCAGCGTCTGCGACGGCGCCACCACTAGGGATTCGCCGGTGTGGATCCCCATCGGATCCATGTTCTCCATGTTGCAGACGGTGATGCAGTTGTTCTCCCGGTCGCGCACCACCTCGTACTCGATTTCCTTCCAGCCGCGGAGGGATTCCTCGACGAGGACCTGGGCCTGCTTGGTGTCGTGGGCCCCGAAGATGTTGGTGAGGGCGGCCTCGAGTTCGGCCTCCGTGTCGACGATGGCGCTCCCCTTGCCGCCGAGCGCGAAGCCGATGCGCAGCATCAGCGGGAGCCCGATCGTGCGGGCGGCCTCCCGCGCCTCGGCGCGGCGGTGGCAGACGATGCTCCGCGCGGTCAGCACGCCGATCTCGGCGAGCCGGGCGTTGAAGCGCCCGCGGTCCTCGGTGTCGCGGATGCTCTTGACCGGAGTGCCCAGCACCTGGATGCCGGCCTCCCGGAACCACTCCTCGAGTTCGAGGCCGCAGTTGAGCGCCGTCTGGCCGCCGAAGGAGAGCGCCACGCCGTCCACTCCCTCGTCTGCCGCGATCTGCCGGACGAGCCGGGGGGTGACCGCGTTCAGATAGAGGCGGTCGGCCATCCCCTCGCTGGTCTGGATGGTCGCGATGTTCGGATTCACGAGGACGGTGCGCACGCCCTCCTCGCTGAACGCCTTGATGGCCTGGGATCCGGAGTAGTCGAACTCGCCCGCCTGGCCGATCTGGAGCGCCCCCGAGCCGAGGACGATGACGGACTGCGGTTTCGGCGGGGCCTTGCTCACGGTCCGGCGCATTCCTCGACGAAGGCGTCGAACAGGTAGGCGGTGTCCTCCGGCCCGGGGTGGGCCTCGGGATGGAACTGGATGCTCCGGAACGGTCGGTCGAGCGCGCGGATGCCCTCGTTGGTGCCGTCGTTGAGGTTCCGGAACCATGGCTCCCAGCCGACGGGGAGCGTGTCCTCGTCCACCGCGTAGCCGTGGTTCTGGCTGGTGATGAAGGACCGGCCGCTGACGAGGTCCCGCACCGGCTGGTTCACGCTGCGATGCCCGTAGGGGAGCTTGAAGGTTCCGGCCCCCGCCGCCATGGCGAGCAACTGGTTGCCGAGGCAGACCCCGAAGATCGGGCCCCGGAACCACTCCATCACCCCTCGGAGTTCCCGGGCGAGTTCCTGCAGGTCGCCGGGGTCGCCGGGGCCGTTCCCGAGCATGATCCCGGCGGCGTCCCGGGCCGCCTCGGCGAACGGTTCGAGCCCCGAGACCCGGTGCACCCGCGCGCCCCGGGAGATGAGCGAGCGGACGATGTTGTCCTTGGCGCCCACGTCCACGAGCAACACCTCGGGTCCGCCCTCGGGTCCGTAGCGGGCCGGGTCGCCGGGCACTACCTGTTCAAAGACCTGCCGGTGCATCTCGACCGCGGAAGCGCGCTCGCGGGCGTCCCCGGGAGTCACGCCGGCCTGGCAGAGCACTCCCGCCATCGTTCCGGCTTCGCGAAGACGCATGGTGAGCGCGCGGGTGTCCACGCCCTCGATTCCGGGCACCCCTTCCTCCGCGAGCCAGGCGCCGAGCGACCGGACCCCGGCATGGTGGCTGTACCGCGGTTCGTGGTGCTGAACCACGAGTCCCTGGACCTGGATCCGTCCGGACTCGAACGGGCCCTCGATGGAACCCGCGGGCCGGGCTGCGGGCACGCCGTAGTTCCCCTGGAGCGGATAGGTGAGCACGAGGATCTGCCCCCGGTACGACGGGTCGGTGAGGGTCTCCACGTACCCCGCCATGCCGGTGTTGAAGACGACCTCGCCCGCCACCGGTCGATCGAGGGCCGCACCGAAGGAACGCCCGGAGAATTCGGCGCCGTCCTCGAGGTGAAGTCGTATCCCGCCGCGTGCGGGGCGCATATCCGGTTCCGAACTCAAACCGACCGGAAACTCTATCAGCGAAGACCGGATTCCTGACCGGCAGAGTGGAGGAATTCCCGGGGGGGAAGTAAGCTTCCGGCCCGCGTAGGACCAGCCGCCGAGCCGGCGTCCGTCCTGGTGTTCCAGCGGAGGAGGCGAAGACGACCCCATGACCCAATTGATCCACCGTCCCGCGTTTCGTCCGGCGAGGCGTCTCGCCCTGGCTGCGGCGTTCGTTGCCCTCGGGGTGTCACCGGGGCTCGCGGCATCCTCCGGGGCGCAGTTGCCCCAGGATCCCCCGGTCCTTCACTTCGTGGCGTCCGGGGAGTACGCGTTCTCCGCGGCGCGGATCACGGTCGACGTGCGACTCGAGGAGGGGGCACGCCTCAGCGTGACCCTCACCTCTCCCTCGGGATCGAGCGAGAACCTCACGATGGACCAGGCCGGCAAGCGGCATTCCTGGACGGGTCCGTTGCGCGAGGCCGGGACCTGGCGGGCCGAGGCGACGGTGAGCGGGGTGGGGTCCCCGCAGTCCGCGAATGCGAGCGTCTCCCTCGAGCCGGGTACCCCGACCTGTTCGCTGAACGTCAGCGCCCCCGAGCAGGCCACCCACTACCTCGAGGCCGAGTTCGTGGTGGACGCCTGTGGCTCCAGCGCCGTCACCGGCGAGATCGCGACGCGCTACATCACCGTGCTGCAGGACGGAGTGCAGATCTCCACCCTCGACGCCAGCGCGCAATGCGAACGCCGGTTCATCCTCCAGGGGGGCGGGACGTACGAAGCCTCGGTCGCCATCGCCGATGACCGGGGGGTCACCGCCACCTGCAGCAGCGCCAACCTGGGCGTCGACGCCCTCTATCCGCGCTACTGGCCCATCGCGGACCTCGCCACCGGGACCTACAAGAGCGAGCGCACCGACATCGTTCCCTCTACCCCCGAGGCCTCGTGGCTCAGCGGCGCCGGGGTGGGAATCACGGTCCCGCACGACGAAGCGGCCGAGCGCACCAACGCGCTTACCGTCCGGGCCGGCGGCGGTTTCGCCCATAACTTCTGGACCGGATCGTCGGTGGACATCCTGCTGACCCGGCAGACGCCCGGCGGGTTCTTCGGCCTGGGCGGCGGCGCCTGGGGCATCGGAGACAACGACATCCTGGACGGCGCGGTGTTCGGCACCGCCGGTATCAACCTGCCCAACTACACCGGCGCGGGCCAGATGCAGGCCTTCGCCGAGTTCCGCCTGTTCGCCCGGCACATCTCCGCGCCCCAGGACAACTTCTCCGGCCTCGTCGGTATCCGGCTCAACTTCAAGCGGACGCACGAACTCCGGGCGCGCTGACCGGCCAGACCCTGCTGAGGCGTGCCTGCGGGCCGTATGCGGTTGGTCGCCTCGGTAGCGGCTCTGGTCGTCCTGCACCTGTTCGTCGCCCTGGCGCCGGCCGAGCCGCGGCTGTTCGGGACGCCTTTCGGGCTGGTGCTGGAACTGGCGGTCGTGGGGTTGTCCACCCTCAATCTCTGGTTGGCGGTGCGGATCCTGTTGCCGGAAGCTGAAGCCGATGACCCGGCCGGCGGCGCCGGGACAAGCGACCAGGCCCCGCCATGACGCTCGCGGTCGTCGCCCTCTACCTGGCCGCGGTCGTCGGGATCGGGCTCGCCGCCCGCCTCGGGCTCGCGCGAGGGCCCGACCGGGCCGGGGAGGGCTACTTCCTCGCCGGCCGCTCGATCGGTCCGTTCGTCCTGCTGATGACGCTCTTCGGCACGAACATGACCGCCTTCACCATCCTGGGCGCGTCCGGCGAGGCCTACCGGCAGGGGATCCGGGTGTTCGCGCTCATGGCGACCAGCTCTGCAGTCGTCATCCCGATGACCTTCCTCGTGATCGGGGTGCCCCTCTGGCGGCTCGGGAAACGCCATGGGTTCGCCACCCAGGCCGAGTTCTTCGAGAGGCGCTACGGGTCCTCCGCACTGGGGTTGCTGGTGCTCGGCGCCTCGCTGCTGTGGCTCGTCCCCTACGTGCTCATCGGGGTCAAGGGAGGCGGCGATGCGCTCGCGGCCATCGCGGGCCCCGATGCCGCCATCCCCGCGTGGGCCGGCAGCCTGGTGATGTGCCTCGTGGTGCTCGTCTACGTGGTCCTCGGCGGCATGCGCAGCACCGCGCTCGTGAACACGTTCCAGACGCTGGTCTTCATCGGCGTCAGCGCGCTCGCCTTCGTCGTGATCACCGGCGGAATGGGCGGTTTCGGCGCGGCGATGGCCCGGCTCGGGGAGCAGTCCCCCGAACTGCTGGAACTTGCCCGCTCTTCGCGGGACTGGATCCAGATCGCGACCTATCTCTTCGTTCCGCTGTCCACCTCGTGTTTCCCGCACATCTTCAGCCACTGGATGTCCGCCCGGAGCGCGGAGGCGTTCCGGCTGCCGGTGCTGGCCTATCCCGCCTGCATCGCCGCCGTCTGGTTCCCCTCCGTGGTGCTCGGAGCCCTGGGCCGGCTCGACGTCCCTTCAGGCGCGACGGGCCCGGTCATCATCCTGTTGATCCGCGAGCACGCCGGGAGCGTGCTCGCCGGCATGCTGGCCGCCGGGGTGTTCGCCGCGATCATGTCGTCGCTGGATTCCCAGACGTTGGCGGTCGGGACCATGCTGACCAAGAACGCCGCGGCGCGCGTGCCGCGTTTCGCGGCTTGGAGCCAGAGCCGCCAGGCCCTGCTCGGCCGGATCTTCGTGGCCGGATTCCTGGTGGTGGTGTTCGTCCTCAGTCTCGTCTCCACCCAGACGGTTTTCAGCCTGGGGATCTGGGCGCTCTCGGGTTTCTCGACGTTCTTCCCGGTGCTCGTCGGCGCGATCTACTGGAAGCGGAGCACCGCGGCGGGCGCCGCCGCGGGGATCCTGAGCGGCCTGCTCCTCTGGACCTGGTTCTTCGTCGCGTCTGCGGGGGCTCCGGGGTGGACCATCGCCGAGAGCGGCGTGGAACCGGCCGCGGCGATCGTCGTCGTCTCCGCGCTGGCGCTGGTGGTGGTCTCCCGTCTCACCGCCCCGCCCGATTCCGACCGTCTGCGCGGCTTCTTCCGCTGACCAACCTCCCGTTCCGTTTGCCCGAGTACGATTGCTCCGTGCTCCGAATCTTGGTCCTGACGCCGCTCGTTCTCGTGGCGGCCGCGGTTCTCCCGGCGGCCGCCCAGGAAGAGCTTCCCCCCGAAGAGACCGTCTTCCACACGTTTTCGATCGCGGCCGTCGATCCCGAGACCGGTGAGTCCGGCGTCGCGGTGACCACCAGGAATCCGTGCGTCGCGAACGGGGTTCCCTGGGTGCGCGTCGGGGTGGGCGCGGTCGCCACCCAGGCGCGCACGCGAACCCAGTACGGCGAGGAGCTGCTCAGCCGGCTGGCCGCGGGAATGTCGGCGGAGGAAGCGCTCACGGAACGCCTCGCCGAGGACGAGGGCGCTCCCTATCGCCAGGTCGGCGTCGTCGGCCTTGCCGGCGGGGTGTCCCAGCACACCGGCTCCGAGGCGCGCTACTGGGCGGGACACCGGTCCGGGCCTGACTACGCGGCGCAGGGGAACCTGCTCGTCGGGCCCGAGGTCGTGGACGCGGTGGCCGAGGACTTCGAGGGCACGCGAGGCAGCGGGCTCTCCCTCGCGGACCGCCTGGTTTCCGCCCTCGAGGCCGGTCAGGCGGCGGGTGGGGACGCCCGCCGCGGCCGGCGCCAGTCGGCGGGCGTCCTGGTGGCTGATCCCCGCGACGGCGGATCGCGGCGCGACGACGGGATCTCCACGCACATCAACGTCTGCGAGCACGCGACGCCGGTCGCCGAACTCCGGCGCATCCACGACGCGGTGAGCCAGACGCTCGGTTACCGGACGCTCACCATGTTCGCCGGCAGCGACGTCGTGCAACTCCGGGTCCTGATATCGGAAGGCGGGTGCGCGGCGGATACCAACCTGGTCGGGAACAACGGGGACCTCGGGAATCCTGCGCTTCGGATCTTTGACGCGGACCTTGCCGGCGCGGTGGACGCCTGCCGGGACGAGTTCGGCCTTTCGACTCCCGAGAGCGGTGGGTCCCCCGCCGGGTTCGCCGACCGCGAGTTCGTGGACCGCCTCTGGGAGCTGGTGGAGTCCCGGGGCGTCGGCGACGCGGTGCGGCGCCGCCTTGCTCCGCTCCGCCGCATCACCCGCTGAGGGGGAGGAAGCCGAATGCCCCAGACCGCCGCCGGACGCCCGGTCCGGATCGACCTTCGCAGCGACACCGTCTCGCTCCCGACCCGGGAGATGCGGGCGGCGATGGCCGCCGCCGAAGTCGGAGACGACGTGTACGGCGATGACCCCTCGGTCCGCCGGCTCGAGGAGCGCACCGCCGAGGTCCTGGGCAAGGACGCCGCGGTCTTCACGCCCACGGGCACGATGAGCAACCAGATCGCGATCCGCTGCCAGACCGAGCCGGGGGACCTGGTCCTCGCCGAACGCCGGGCCCACGCGTACCTGGTCGAGAGCGGCGGTCCCGCCGCGCTGTCCGGAGCGACCGTCGTGGGACTCGAGAGCGAACGCGGGGTCTTTTCGGCCGAGCAGGTCCGGGCCGCGGTGCGGACGCCGCACCCCATGGTTCCCGACGCCTGCTATCCGGTGGCCCGGTTGCTCGCCGCCGAGAACACGCACAACGGCGCGGGCGGCGCGGTCTGGCCGCTCGATGTCCTGCAGGACGTCGCGGACACCGCGCGCGGGCTCGGACTGGGAACCCACCTCGACGGGGCGCGCCTCTGGCACGCCACCGCGGCCACCGGGATTCCCGAGAGCCGCTATGCCGAGGGGTTCGACACCGTGAGCGTCTGTTTCTCCAAGGGGCTCGGTGCGCCGGTGGGTTCCTGCCTCGCGGGTCCCGCGCCCCTGATCCGGCGGGCGCGCCGCTTCCGCCAGCTCTTCGGCGGCGGTTTCCGCCAGGCCGGGATCGTCGCGGCCGGCGCCCTTCACGCCCTCGAACACCACCGGGAGCGGCTCCCCGAGGACCACCGCCGGGCGCGCCGGCTCGCCGGGGGCCTGGACGAACTGCCCGGGATCGCGGTGGACCTCGATGGGGTCGAGACGAACATCGTCCGTTTCCGGACTCCGGGGATGAACGCCTTCCGGCTCGCCGAAGGGCTGCTCGACCGCGGCGTGGCGGTGCTGCCGGCCTCGCCGGACGCGATGCGCGTCATCCCGCATCTGGGGATCTCCGACGAGCACGTCGAGGAGGCGCTCGGCGCCTTCGCCGAGGTCCTGAGCGCCGTCCCCGCGTAGAAGTCTCGGCCCGGAAAACGGGACCGGCCTTCGCCGGGTTCAGGGGGCCAAAACGCGCTTCGAACGTGCTACCGTCCGGCGCTTCTTGCCAGGCCCCGCCCCGCTTCGCCGCCCGTTCGACGAGGTCGACGCGCAGGCGATCGCCGCCATCCGCGGGCTCGGCATCGACGCGGTCGAGAAGGCGAATTCCGGACATCCGGGCCTACCCATGGGCGCGGCACCCATGGCCTGGGTGCTCTGGAGCCGCCATCTCCGGACCTGTCCCGGCGATCCGGATTGGCCGGACCGGGACCGCTTCGTCCTCTCGGCGGGCCACGGCTCGATGCTGCTCTACGCCCTGCTGCATCTCGCGGGTTATCCGGTGAGCCTCGACGACATCCGGAACTTCCGGCAGTGGGAGAGCCGCACCCCGGGGCATCCGGAGACCTTCGCGACCCCGGGCGTGGAAGCGACAACCGGGCCGCTCGGGCAGGGGGCCGGGAACTCGGTCGGCATGGCCATCGCCGAACGGACGCTCCGCGCGCGGTTCCCGGGGCTGGTGGACCACCGGGTGTTCGCGCTGGTTTCCGACGGGGACCTGATGGAGGGGGTGGCGTGCGAAGCGGCTTCGCTCGCCGGACAGCTCGGACTCGGGCGGCTCGTGTGGCTCTACGACCAGAACGACGTCACCCTCGACGGACCGGCGTCGCTCTCCTTCTCGGTGGAGGACGTGGCGGCCCGCCACCGCGCGCTCGGCTGGCACGTTCAGACGGTTGCCGACGGTGACCATGATCTGGAAGCGATCGACGCCGCGATCGAGCGTGCCGTTGCCGAAACGGGGCAGCCTTCGCTCGTCGTGGTGAACACGACCATCGGCTACGGCGCGCCGAACAAGGCGGGCACCTCGGCCGCCCACGGGGCTCCGCTGGGCGGGGACGAAGCGGCGGCCGCCAAGGCGGCTCTCGGGCTCGACCCGAAGACGGCCTTCGCCGTTCCGGAGGCGGTCCGGGAGCGGTGCGCAGAGCGGGCGCGACAGGGAGAGGCGGCGCGCGACGCCTGGTACGGCGCCCTCGACCGGGCTCGCACGGAGACGCCGGAACCGGCTGCCGAATTGGAGCGCCGCCTCCGGAACGGGCTGCCGGAGGGGTGGGATCAGGGGCTTCCGGCCTTCGGTCCCGAGGACCGGCTCGCCACCCGGGACGCGTCGGGCAAGACCATGAACGCCCTGGCGGCGCGGGTCCCGGAGTTCTTCGGCGGCGACGCGGACCTCTCCTGTTCCACCAAGACGGCGCTGAACGGTCTCGGCTCCCAGTCCGCCTCCGAGGCGAACGGCCGCAACCTCCACTACGGCGTCCGCGAGCACGCGATGGGCGCCGCGGCGAACGGAATCGCCTATCACGGCGGGTTCCGCACCTTCGCTTCCACGTTCTTCTGTTTCGCCGACTACATGCGGCCTTCGGTGCGGTTGGCGGCGCTCTCGGGACTGCCGGTGGTCTACGTCTGGACGCACGACTCGGTGGGGGTGGGCGAAGACGGCCCGACGCACCAGCCGGTCGAGCACCTCATGTCGCTCCGCGCCATGCCGAACCTGCATGTGGTGCGTCCCGCCGACGCGAACGAGACGGTGGAGGCGTGGCGTCACGCGCTGGGTCGGACCGCGGGGCCGACCGCGCTGGTCCTGACCCGCCAGAAGGTGCCGACCCTGACCACCCCGGAAGCGGCTCGCGGCCTGCAGCACGGCGGCTACGTGCTCCGGAACCCGCAGTCGGCGCTCCGGGCGGTGGTCATCGCCACCGGTTCCGAGGTCTCGCTCGCGGTCGCCGCCGCCGAGCGGCTCGATTCCGAAGGTCTGGGGGTTCGGGTGGTTTCCCTGCCGTGCTGGGAGCTGTTCGAGGCCCAGAGCCCGGCATATCGGGAGAGCGTGCTGCCCGCCGGGATCCCGCGGGTCGCGGTGGAGGCGGGGGCGACGCTCGGCTGGGAGCGCTACGTGGGGAGCGGCCCGGTGGTCGGCGTGGACCGCTTCGGCGCCTCGGCTCCCGGCGCCGAAGTCGCGGCGCGGCTCGGCCTCACGGAAGACGCAGTCTGCGCCGCCGCCCGCTCCGTCGTCGGCAGTTAACGGCAGCGGCTCGGAGCGCCGGCCTCCGGCCGGCATCGCGCGGGAGCGCGAAACCCGCGTGGATGATGCAGTCCCGCGCCACTGCGTGCGCCACGGCCGGTCGCGCCCGGCGGTGTCGGCCCGCCCGACCTGGCGGCCTCAGCCTCCCCACACCAGCAGGTGGCTCTGCCAGCGCGAGAGCGGGCTCTTCCCCGTCGCGTGGAAGTGGGTCCATGCCTCGATCGCGGTCATGGGCGTCTCGGGGTTTCGGGGATTCCGGAACGCGTAGGTGAGACCGCCCCGCTCTTCTTCCCGGGCATAGGTTTCGACGTCCCGCCGCAGGTCCGGGCGCCTCATGTCGAAGGGAACCAGGTCCGTGGAGGCGCCCACCCCGTCGTGCCGGAATCCCGGCGCCTCGCCCAGGAGCTCCGCCACCCGTTCTTCGCCGTACTGGGACGAAACGCTCAGCAGGAGCAGTCCGCCCGGCCTCAGGTAGCGGACCGCGCCCCGGACCACCACCCGCCGCATTGCGAATCCATCTCCAACCGGGCTCGATGAGGGAGGGTTCGCGATCAGGAAGTCGGTTGAGCCTTCGAAACCGGCGAGCGCCCGGCGGCCTTCCTCCGAGACCGGGTCGTAGGCATCCGATTCGATGAACCGCACCTTGTCCGCTGCTCCGTTCCGGCGGGCGTTCTCTCGAGCCGCCGCCACCCCGCGGGGGTCGAGTTCCAGCCCGAGCACCTCCTCCACCCCGGCGAGCCGCGCGGCGGCGATGGCGAGCAGACCGGATCCGCTGCCCCAGTCGAGCCCGCGTCCCCGAAAGCGGGCGGCGTGGGCCGCGACCGCTTTTAGCGCGATCCGGCTCGCGGGTGTCGGAACGAAGGCGCCCTGGGGGTGGCGGATGCGGATGGGGTCCGGGCCGAGCGCGGGTGGGACCGGGATCTCCGTGAGGTCCTGCGCCATCGGGCGGAATCTACCGTCGCGCTGGCGCTGCGCGCGGGTTGGCGATGCGCCGTGCGCGGCGCGCCAGTTCTCCCGGTGGGGGGGCGCCGCTCGTGCCGGTCTGGAGGCCGCTACCGCGAGAACCCGCCGGCGTTCCCGGCCGGCGCGCCATCCTGCGGATCCGCGGTTTCGCCCGCCTGCGGCGGACGATGCCGGCCGGAGGCCGGCGCTCCGAGCCACGTTCCCTCCTAGAATGTCCGGCCCCGGCCCCGTCATGTCCGAAGCCCGCCACCCCTACGCCGCCTTCCTCCACGAGGTGGAGAGTCCGGCCCGCTACGGCGGGGGCGAGCGCTTCCAGGTGGTGAAGGAGTCGGACGAGGGGATCGCCTCCCGGATGGCGTTCGCCTTCCCCGACGTCTACGACATCGGGATGAGCCACCTGGGCACCAAGATCCTCTACAAGGTGGTGAACGACCAGCCGGACCTCGCGCTCGAGCGGGTCTTCTGCCCCTGGCCGGACATGGAGGCGAAGCTGCGGGAGCACAAGCTCCCGCTCATCAGCCTCGAGACGCGCCGCCCGCTCGCCGGGTTCGACATCGTGGGCTTCTCGCTTCAGTACGAACTCACCTTCACGAACGTCCTCAACATGCTGGAGCTCGGCGGGATCCCGATCCGCAGTCAGGACCGGGGGCTGGAGCACCCGCTGGTCCTCGCCGGGGGACCGGTGGCGACCCAGCCCGAGCCGATGGCCCCCTTCATCGACGGTTTCCTCATCGGGGACGCCGAAGAACGCCTGCCGGAACTGATGCGCGAGCACGCCCGGCTCCGCGAGGCGGGAATCGAGGATCGCGAGGAGATGCTCGTCCGGCTGCAGGCCGGGGGCGGGCTCTACTGCCCGGCGCTCTACGACCGGGACGTGTGCCCGCGGTCCGGATTGGCCTACGTCTCGCGGGCGCGGCGGCCGGAAGTCCCGCTCCGCACCGAGCGCGCTTTCCTCGACGACGTGAACCGCTTCCCGTTCCCGGACGACTCGCCGGTTCCCGCCGCCGAGGCGATCTTCGACCGCACCGCGGTGGAGATCGCGCGCGGCTGTACCGAGGGCTGCCGCTTCTGCCAGGCGGGCATGATCTACCGCCCGGTCCGGGAGAGGGACCCGAAGGCGATCGTGGACACGGTGGTGTCGGCGGTGGAGAAGGGCGGCTACGACGAGGCCTCGCTCACCTCGCTCTCAACCGCCGACTACTCCTGCGTGGCCCCCCTCATCAAGGAGGTCATGAAGGAGCTCGTCCCGCGCCGGGTCTCGCTCGGCATCTCGAGTCTCCGCGCTTACGGGCTCCCGGAAGAGGTCCTCGACGACATCTCGCAGGTGAAGGCGACCGGCCTTACCTTCGCCCCGGAGGCCGGCTCGCAGCGGATGCGCGACGTCGTCAACAAGAACGTCAGCGAGCAGGACATCTACGAGACCTGCCGGCGCGTCTTCTCGCGGGGCTGGGACCGGGCCAAGCTCTATTTCATGATCGGGCTGCCGACCGAGGAGGACGAGGACGTCCTCGGCATCGCCGACATGGGCCGGCAGGCGCGCCACATCGGCGACCGGGAGGCGAAGCGGCGGGTCCGGATCACGGTCGCGGTCTCGAGCCACGTCCCCAAGCCGCACACCCCCTTCCAGTGGTGCGCCCAGGATTCGATGGCCGAGATCGAGCGGAAACAGGAGCTCCTCCACGAACGGGCGCGGCAGGACGGCTTCCGGCTCCGCACCCACGACCGGCGGGTGAGCCACCTCGAGGGGATCCTGGCGCGGGGCGACATCCGGACCGCGCGCCTGGTCGAGATCGCCTTCCGGCTCGGCGCCCGGTTCGACGGGTGGGACGAGCAGCTCCGCTGGGAGCTCTGGGAAGAAGCCCTCGAACGCTGGGAATCCGAGACCGGCGCCGTTCGCGGGGACTACCTCGGCACCATCCCGGTGGATGGCCGACTTCCCTGGGAGCACGTGGACGTCGGACTCGCGGACGGTTTCCTGCTCCGCGAGTACCGGCGCTCGCTCAAGGACCGCGCCTCGCCGCCGTGCGGAAAGCCGGTCTCGATGCAGGTCCACCACACGAACGCCGCCGACGCCCGCGCCGACGAGCGCAGGCTGGTCTGCTACCACTGCGGCGTCGCCTGCGACCTCGACGGGATGCGGACCGAGCGGATCGATTTCCTGGAGAGCCTGGGCGCCGAGGAGCCGCGGAGCACCGGGGAGGTCCTGCTCCCGGTGGTCGCCGCCGCGGCGCCTCCCGCGTCCCCGGCCGGCTCCCGCCGTCCGGCGCCCCCCGTCCGCACCGTGCAGGGCGAGCCGGTCGTGTACCGGGCGCGTTTCGACAAGTTCGGGCCGATGGCGCTCCGGGGCCACGGCGAACTGATCCGCATCCTGCCGCGCGTCCTCCGCCGTGCCGGTCTCCCGATCCGCTTCAGCGAGGGCTTCTCGCCCCGCCCGAAACTCAGTTTTGGTCCCGCGCTCCCGCTCGGGGTGCAATCGCTCGGCGAGTTCTGCGAGTTCGCGTTGACGGAGGAGCTGCCGGAGGTCCTGGTGTTGGAGGCGCTGCGGGGGGCTTCCGAGGAAGGCCTGCGGTTCACGGAACTGGCCCGCGTCCATCCGGGCGAGCCCAGGCTCTCCCGCTGGATCGGGGCGCTCCGCTACGCGGTCCTGCTTGCCGCCGACCTCGAGCCGGGCAGCGTGGAGGCCCGCCTGGAGGCGTTCTCGACCGCCGCGTCGTGGCCCGTCGAGCTGACCCGCCGCGTGAAGGCGAAAACGCGGCGCCGCGGTCCGCGGGCGCCCGCCGGGCCGGCCGAACGCACGGTGGAAGTGAACCTCCGGGACTTCGTGGATGACGTCCACCTTGCTCCGGCTAGCGTCGAGGCGGCGTTCCTCGGCTGCTCCGCCGAGCGGCTCACGCTCCGGTTCCGGATGGTGCTGGCGGGAAGCGGTTCGACGCCGCGTCCCGGCGAGATCACCCGGGCGCTGGCCGGCTTCGAGCCAGTGAACACCGAGGTCGTACGGACGGCCTGCGAGCCGGCGGCGGCATCGCCTGCGCCAACAGCGAACGAAGTTTCCGCCGCTTCCGCAGCAGCGCCGGTCTGAAGGGCCCCACCGGGAGGACTGCCCGGCGTTCCCCGGCTAGTACTCCGCGAAGAAGCGTCGGATCTCCGCGGGACCGGAGGTCTGGGTCAGCGCCAGCCGGAGCAGCGTGCGCGCCTTGGTCGGCGTCAGGTTGTCGCCAGGGATGATCCCGGACTCGCGGAGCGCCACGGTCTCCGGCACCCGGCCGGCGCGCGCGGCCGAAGTGGCGACGACCACGATCCCCTGGTCCCGCGCGCGCCGCAGGGCCTCGACCTGGCCGCCGGACAGTCCGCCCGCGCCGTCCACCACGAGGCCCTTCACTCCCGCCGCCACCGCCGCGTCGATCAGCCGGCCCGCCGCGTCCGGAACCGCCGCCATGATCTCGACGGCGGGCAGCGACTCGGGGAGCGCCGCCAGCTCGAACTCCGAGCGGTGGGTGTGCCTCCGGGTCGGCTCGGTGAAGAACCGGACGACGTCGGGGTCCGCGACGCCGATCGGTCCGAGATCGACGCTCCCGAAACCGTCCATGCGGTAGGCGCTCGTCCGCCGCGCGTCCCGGGCCGCGTGGACCTCCTGGTTCGCGACCACCAGCACTCCGTTCCCGGCGGCGGCGGGATCCGCGGCCACCCGGACCGCGTCGTAGAGGTTGAGCGGCCCGTCGCCGCTCACCGCGCTCCAGGGACGCTGGGCGGCGACCAGGACGACCGGTTTCCGGGTCGGCAGCACGAGATTCAGGAAGTAGGCGGTGTCCGCGAGACCGGCCGCCGCGTGCGTTACGACCACCCCGTCCACTTCGGGATCGCCGGCGAGCTGCTGGAGACGTCCCGCGAGCCCGTACCAGTGCTCCGGGGCCGCGCCTCCGTCAGCGCGCGAAAGGGCCCGCAGATCCTCCGTCACGATCCGGGCCACGAGCCCGACATCCGGCAGATCACGCGCCCAGGTCTCGGGGGCGAAGGTCTCCCCACCGGACTCGCAGCCCGCCAGCTCGAGGGGCGTTTCGCAGCCCGTGGCGATCTCCCCGCCCACGGACACCAGCACGACGTGCGGCAGGTCGATGCCGGGCGGCGGCAACGGCGGGATCTCCTGTGCGGCCGCGGCGGCGGCGGCGAGGAGGGCCGCGGCCGCGGTTGCGCACGCCCTCTCAGTACTCATTGAAGATCCGCTGCAACTCCCGGGCGTCGGTCGTCCGGGTGAGGGCGAGACGAAGCAGGATGCGCGCCTTCTGCGGATGGAGGTTGTCGGCGGTGATTTCGCCCCGCGCCGCAGTGCGATCGCTGAGCACGACGCGGCCGGACCCCTTGCGGCTGCCCTGCACCACCACCACGCCCGCCGCACGCGCCTCCAGCACCGCGTTCCCGTAAGCCGGCGATCCGTCGGCCAGGATGATCCCCTTCGCGCCCTCCTTCACCAGCGCATCGATAGGGGCTCGGGAGGCCTCTTGATACCCGTAGACCACGTCCACCTGGGGTAGTTCTTCGATGCCGTCGAGGTCGAACTCGGTGTCGGCGGTGTGGCGGGTGACCGGGGAGCGGTAGAGCACCACCCGGTCGGCGTCGGCGAACCCGAGGGGGCCGACGTCGGGAGAAACGAACGTCTCGATGTGGTAGGTGTGCCGCTTGGTGACGAAGCGCGCCGAGTGGATGGTGTCGTTGAGCAGCACCAGGACCCCCTTTCCGGCGGCCTCGGGAGTGAGCACGGTGCGGACGGCGCCCAGGAAGTTGAGCGGCCCGTCCCGGCTGACCGCCGTCCAGGGCCGCATCGAGCCGATGACGACGATCGGTTTCGTGGTCCTGACGGTGAGGTGGAGGAAATAGGCCGTTTCCTCCAGGGTGGTCGTGCCGTGGGTGACCACCGCGCCGGCCACCTCCGGCCGCTCCAGCTCGGTCATGAGCTGGCGGGCGAGCGGCAGCCCCTGTTCGGCGCCCATCCGGGTGCTGCTGACCGCCGAGATCGCTTCCACCTCGATGCGCGCGAGACGCGAAGCCTCGGGCACGGCCTCGACGATCGTCGCGCCGTCGATGCGCCCCTCGCGGTACTCCGCGAGCTTCAGGCGGTCCTTGCCGAGGCTCTGGATGGTGCCGCCGGTGGTGAAGAGCTTGACCACCGGCAGCTCCTGCCCCTGCACGGCCCCGGGCAGCAGGAGCGCCGCGAGCGCGGCCGCTCGGATCCCGGACACGAACTCGCTCCCCTCAGAGGTTCGGACGGTGGGTGTGGTAGTCGGTCGCGTCCTGGAGCGCCTTCGCGGCGAGCAGGAGCCGCTCCTCGCCGTAAACCTGTCCCAGGAGCGCGATGCCGGTCGGGGTCCCGTCCGGGTCGAAGCCGTTCGGCACCGTCACCACCGGGTTCCCGGTCATGCTGGTGAGCGCGTTGATCGCGCGCCAGGGGGACACGACGGCGTCGAGCCCCTCCATGATGCCGGCCAGTTCCTCCATGAACAGGTAGCGGATCCGGTTGGCCTGCAGCCACTCGACCGCCGGCACCAAGTGCGACGCCCGCAGCTCGCCGCGGTGTCCCTGCCGCACCAGGTTCTCGTCCTGCCGGTTCCGCTTGAACTCGTCGAAACCGGTGGAGCGCTCCACGTACTCGATGAAGTAGATGAGCCGGTCGCGCGGGATCTCGACGGGTTTCAGGTCGTAGCCGAGCGAGCGGAGGGTGTCGAGGGTCCGGCGGGCGTGCTCGAGGTTCTCGGGGTCGTTCTCCGACTCGAGCTGCTCGAACGCCGACGCGAAGTAGCCGAGCCGCAGCCCGCTCGCGGAAGCCGCGCCGTCCCAGTTGAAGGGAACCCCCTGGACGCAGGCGAGGTCGGTGCCGTCGGGGCCGGCGATGGCGTGCAGGATGAGCGCGCCATCCTCCACGCCGCGCGTCATGGGTCCGATCTTGTCAAGCGAGAACCCCGCGGCCATCACCCCGGTCCGGGGGACCCGGCCGAAGGTCGGGCGGAGGCCGACGACGCCGCAGCGGATCGAAGGGGAGAGGATGGACCCGCCGGTGTCGGTCCCGATCGCGAACCCCACGAGCCCGCCGCCGGCCGCCGATCCCGAGCCCGCGGACGAGCCGCTGGAGCCTTCCTCCGGATTCCACGGGTTGTTCGTGCGGCCGCCGAACCAGTTGTGGCCGAACGCAAGTTCCCCGGTCGTCAGCTTGGCGACGAGCACCGCGCCCGCCGCGTCGAGGCGTTCGACGACGGCGGCGTCCGTGTCGATGATCTGGTTCTCGAAGACGCCGGCGCCCCAGGTGGTCGGGTAGCCGCGCACCGCGATGATGTCCTTGGCGCCCCACGGGATGCCGTGCAGCGGGCCGCGGTAGTTGCCGGCGGCGATCTCCTCGTCCGCCTCCCGGGCTTGCTGGCGCGCCCGGTCCGCGGTCAGGTTCACGACGCAGTTGAGGACGGGGTTCAGCCGCTCGAGCCGGGCCAGGTACATGTCGGTCAGCTCGGCGGAACTCACCTGCCGGGTCTCGACCAGGCGGGCCAGGTGGGTCAGCGGCCAGGACGCGGCCTCTTCGAGGTCCGCGGGACGCGACACCTCGGGAGCCGCACCCTGACGCATCTCCCGCTCGAAGCGGTCGAACGTCATCCCGGGGACGACGGGGTTGAAATAGAGGGGCGACGGCACCGAGTTGTCGATGCGCCGCGCCCGCATGTCCTGGTAGTGGCCGAAGTTCTTCTCGACCTCGTCCACCATCAGTTCGTATTCCTCGTCGGTGAACTCGAGCCCGGCGAGGGCCGCCGCCTCCTTCATCATCCCGATGGTCAGGCCCTCGGCGCCGGTCTCCTGGAGGCGGGCCCAGAGGACGCCGGGGAAGAGCGTCGCGCCGAGTCCGGCGCCCGAGAAATAGGCGAGGAACTTCCTCCGAGCGTGTTCGTTCCGGTTCGTCCGATGCATCACGCCACCTCGATTCGCGAGTCTACCGGGGACGCGTCCCGGAGCGCCCGTGCGCAGCGCCGGCCTCCGGCCGGCATCGACCGCCGAGAGGCGGTCGATGCCGCGGTACGCCGTTCCAGGCGGATCGCGCGTCGGCTGGAACGCCGGCGTTCGCCGACCCGCGCTCCCTGGCTAGCCCGGGATCTTCCTCCCGGGCGTCCACGGGGCGCCCGCCGCTTCGAGGTCGGCCTCGAGCTGCGCGAGGTCCTGGTCCACCAGCGTCCGTAGTTCTCTCCGGAGCGCTTCGAACTCCCCGGCTGCGATGCGGAGGCTCTCGCGCTGGGTCTCAGTGGGGGTCTGCCGGGTGTCCCAGTGGCCCCCGGCGATCCCCCCGACCCGGCCGCGGATGGAGGGCGCGGCGGGGTGGTTGCGTGACTGACGCACCGGGTCGCCGTTCAGCCGGACTTCGAGATCGGAGAGCGTCCGCAGGATGGTGTCCATCCGCCCGTAGAGCGTCTCGCCGGCGCGCGGGGTCTCGTTGAGGGCCGCGCGCAGGTGCCGCAGCCGCTCCCGGACCCGGCCGGCCTCGGCCGCCGCCCCGTGAATCTGCCGGAGGAGCGCCGCGGTCTCCTGCTGGAAGGCCGCCACCGCCTCCGGATCGACCCCTTCGGGCAGGTTCGGTACCGGCTTCACCCCGAACCGCTGCGGCTCGCCCAGACTCCGGGCCCCGTCCCGCGTCACTGCCACGAGCTGCGCCTGGTACTCGCCGGGCGCCATGAGCGGACCCTGCGGCGGCCGGACCCAGGGCGGCGAGAACCCCGGCGTCGTCAGGTTCACCGGATTGGGCGCCGGGCCGCGGAGGTCCCAGGCCACCCGATGGACGCCCTTCGTCGCCGAACCCGCGATCCGCCGCACCGGCTCGCCGTTCGCGTCCCGGATCACCACGAACACCGCCGGGTCCGCCTCGAGTTCCTCGATCCGCAGGGTGTCGAAGCCGGGGAAGGCGACGTCGCCGCCCTGCTCGCGGGTCTCCTTTTCGCTCTCGCGCCGCTCTTCCTGCGCCGTCTGCAGATCCTCGGCGAGGAAGTAGGTGAACACCGCGCCGAACGGCGGGTTGTCCGCCACGAACGCGGTGCTGCCCTGCGTCGGCCGGCCGGGCGCCTGCGCCGGGATCGAAGGCACGTACCACCACGCATCGCGGAGCGGGAACAGCGCGGAATCACCCGAACGGACGACCGCCGCCATGCCCCGCAGCGGCGCGTAGTCATCCAGAACGTAGAAGCCGCGCCCGAAGGTCGCTCCGACCAGATCGTCGTCCCGCCGTTGCACCTTCAGGTCCCGGAACGAGATCGTCGGGGCGCCCTTCAGCTTGACCCAGTTCGTCCCGCCGTTCCACGAGACGTGCATCCCGAACTCGGCGCCCAGGAACAGAAGGTCCGGGTCCTCGTGGTCTTGCTGGATGGCCCAGACGATGGTGCCGTCGGGCAGGTCGCCGGCGATGGACTCCCAGGACGCGCCCCGGTCCCGGCTCCGGTAGAGATAGGTGCGGAAATCACCCATCTTGTGGTTGTCCGCCACCACGAAGAAGGTGTCGGCATCATGCTGGGACGCCTCGATGTCGTTGAAGAAGGAAAGCGCGGGGAGGTCCGGAATCGCTGCCGTTCGGGTCCAGTTGGCCCCGGCGTCGCCGCTCACGTGGACCAGGCCGTCGTCGCTCGCCGCGAACAGCACTCCCTCGGCGACCGGGGATTCGGACATCCCGGTCAGGGTCGCGTAGCGCGACATGGCGTTCGTGTCGTGGAGCGCGTCCACGCTCCAGATCCGGTCGTAGAAGGGGAGTTCGTAGCGGTTCCGGCCGGTGGTCAGGTCGCCGCTGACCACAGTCCAGGACTGGCCCCGGTCCTCGCTGCGCCACACCCGCTGCGAACCGAAGTAGAGGCGGTCGGGGTTGTGGGGGCTGATGAAGATGGGGGAGTCCCAGTTCCAGCGCTCGGGCGGCTCGCCGGGCGCGGCAACCGGCCCGATGTGCAGCACCTCGTCGCTCTTCCGGTCGGCGCGGTAGAGGTTCCCCTGCTGCGTCATCAGATACATGATGTTCGGATCGCGCGGATCGATATCCACCCCGTAGCCGTCGGCCCCGAGCGGCGCGTACCAATCGCGGTTCCGGACTCCTTCCATGTTCAGGGTCCGGGAAGGCCCGTGCAGGGTGCCGAGGTCCTGCGCTCCGCCGAGGATGTCGTAGAACGGTGCGCCGTTGCTGAGCGCGACCTTGTAGAACTGCGAGACGGGCATGTTGGGAAAGTGCCGCCAGGTCACCCCGTCGTCGAAGGACTCGTAGAGCCCCGCGTCCGTGCCGACGATGAGGTGCGCGGGATCGTCGGGATCGATCCAGAGCGCGTGGTTGTCGCTGTGCTTCTCCCGCCCGGTGCCGAGGTAGTCGAAGGTCTTCCCGCCGTCCCGGGTGACGTGGATGAAGACGTCCATCTGGTACACCACGTCCGGGTCGGTCGGAGACGCCTCGATCTCCTGGTAGTAGTGCGGCCCGGTACCTCCCGAGAGGTAGGGGTTCCGCCGTTCCCAGCTCTCGCCCCGGTCGAGGGAGCGGTAGAAGCCGCGCTCCTCCTCGTCGGCCTCGATGGTGGCGTAGACGAGGCGCGGGTCCGCGGGCGTCACCGCCAGTCCGATCTTGCCGACATCGCCTTTCGGGAGGCCCGTCGTGATCTTGCGGAACGTGCGGCCGCCGTCCTCGGACTTGTGGATCCCGGAGCCGGGCCCTCCCGCGAGGAAGGACCAGACGTGCCGCCGACGCTGGTAGGCCGCCGCGTAGACGGTGTCCGGATCGCCGGGGGCGAACTCCAGGTCGGTCGCCCCGGTGTCGGGGCCGAGGTCGAGCGTCCGTGTCCAGGTGGCGCCGCCGTCCTCGGTCCGGTAGACCCCGCGTTCGCCCCCGCCGTTCCAGAGCGGCCCCTCGGCGGCCACCAGGATGGTGTCCCCGTCCCGCGGGTCCACCAGGATCCTGCCGATGTGCTGGGAGCCGGCGAGCCCCACCTGCTCCCAGTTGGCGCCGCCGTCGCGGCTCCGGTAGACGCCGTCACCCCAGCCGACGTGGCGTCCGCTCACGTTCTCCCCGGTGCCCAGCCAGACCACTTCCGGGTCGGAGGGGTCGAGGGCGACCGTCCCGAGGGAGTAGGACGGGTACTCGTCGAAGATCGGGTTCCAGGTGGTTCCGCCGTTCTCCGTCTTCCAGAGTCCGCCGGAACCGACGACCACGTACCAGGTGGAGCGCCGCTCCGGATGTACCGCGATGTCCGCGATGCGGCCGCCCATGAGGGCCGGGCCGACGCCGCGGAGCTTCAGGCCTCCGATCGCCTTCGCGATGGAGCCGGCTCCCGCGTCCGGCGTCTGCCCGGCCCCGGAGGCGGCCGCGAGCAGCAGGCTCGCGACGAGGGTCGCGGTCAGGCCCCGGCGGGTGTGGGGAGGGCGGCAATGGGTGTCGGCGGTGGTTGGGAACATGAGTTGCATCCCTCCTTCATGAGGCGCCCGGCGCTGGTGGGCGCCGCAGGTGCGAATGCTAGAGTGAAGACGAACCGAATGGACAGCCGGGAACGCAGAGTGTCCAAGAGCGTCAACGAGAAGGGCGCGCTTCCCGTGCCCGCGGACGGGACCCTGCGCCGCTGGCCCGCCCCCCGCGTTCACGCGCTCAGCCGGACCACCATCCTGGCGCTCGTGGCGCTGAGCTTCACCGGCCTCCTCGTCGTTCCCACCACCTGGTGGGGATGGACCCTGGACATCCTGGTCCGGAGCTGGCTGGCCTTCATCGGCACCGTGATGGCGCACGAAGGCGTTCACGGCCTCCTCGGCCGGACGCGCGGGGCCAACGCCTTGTGGGGCCGCTTGGCGCTGCTCCCCGTCCTCGTGCCCTTCACGAACTTCCGGGGTACCCACCTCCGGCACCACCTGCATACCAACGAGCCGGGGAAGGATCCGGACCTCTTCCTGGATACGCCACACAAGTGGCAACTCCCCTTCCGCGCGGTGGCGATGCCGCACCAGTGGTTCTTCTGGCTGCGCCGGCGCGGCGGGCTTCCCCCCGGCCACGCGCGCGACCTGTTCCTGAACTATCTGGCCATCGCGGCCTGTTATCTTCCCGTCGCCGTCCTGGTGGGCCCCTGGCGACTCGTGACGGGGGTCCTTCCGGTCTGTGTCCTCGTGTCGCTCGTGCTCTGGATCCCCTTCGCCCACCTCACCCATGAGGGCTATTCCACCGGTGATCCCGCCGCGCGATCGCACAACTGGTTCGGCTGGCTGGCCTACTGGTTCTCCTTCGGGTTGTCGATGCATCGCGAACACCATCTGAGACCGCATCTCGCCTGGATCGAACTCCACCAGCTCGTCGAACGCGACCCCGAGCGGCGCCGGATTCCGCGGCGCGACATCTGGCGACAAGCGCCCTCCCAAGCCGTCTGACCGGTACCGTCCCGCTCGCCACGCCGGATCTGGCGTGTCTTCTTGCGGACTCCCCGGCCCGGCCCCTGGACTACGCCTTCGTACTCAATCTCGGCCAGTCGTCGCACGCGGTGACGGACTTCGAGCCGCTCTACCGGGGGGCGGAGGGGGCGCGAACCGCCTTTCCGGTGGCCGGCAGTCGCCTGCGCCAGCCGCCGTTCGACCTTCCGTGTTGGGAGACGCGGCCGGGAGCTCCCCCCGCGCTCGTGATCCGGGTGTTTCCGGAGGGGGAGCGGGAACTCCGGATCCAGGAGTTCCTCGAAGCCCCCCTCTCCCTCCGCCAGGGTCCGCCGCTGCGCCAGATGCTCCTGGGAATCGGCGATCCGCCGTCCTGGAGCCTGGTGACCCAGGTGCACCACGCGGCGTCCGACCTCATCGGGACGTTGCTGTTCGTGCAGCGGCAACTGAGGATGGCCCGCGGCCTCGACACCATGCCGCCGCGTCCTCAGATCGTCGCGCCGGAACTGCTGCAGGCGCCGAAGGGAGCCCGCCGGAACCCCGCCGTCCGGACCTCCGCCGCCCTCGCCACCCGTCCCGGACCCGCCTCCGCGGCCCGCAGGTGGCGCACCATCGTCGTCCCGCGCGAGCCGCTCGCGTCCCTGTCGCAGACGGTCGGGGGGTTTCGGTGGAACGACTGCCTGCTGGCCGCGGCACTCGACGCGCTCGCCGCCTGGAACGGGCAGCAGGGTGTTTCGACGGAACGCATCGGGCTGTGGGTGCCGATGAACACACGGACGGAGCGCCTGCGCGGATTCGGGAACGGCGTGTCGCGGATCCGGGTGCATCGCGAGCCCGTCGCCGGGGCCCAGAGCCGGGCCTTCCTCGAGCGCTGCCGGTCCGTTCGGCGGATCGTGTACCGCAAGAAGCGGACGGGGGAATGGGCCCTCCCGGCGGTCCCGGTCCCCTCGCCGCTGTTTCCGGTGGCGGCGCCTTTCCTCCGCCGGTGGCTCTACCGGCCCTGGGCGGACTTCGGCACCGCGGGGCTCACGCACCTTGAAAGCTGGCCGGGCGAGGAGGATCCGGTGCTGAACGAGGTGACGGGGATGGAAGTCATCGCCTGCCTCCACGAACGGCACCCGCTCTTCTTCGCGGCCATGTCGCGGGGCGAGCAGACGGTGGTGACGATCACCTGGGACCCGGCTCTGCTCCGGGAAGAGGACATCGACTTCATCGCCGCCGCCTTCGAGGCGCCCCTCAGGGATCCGCCCTTCCTCCGGTCCGGACAGCCCTGGACGCGGCCTCATTGAGGAGTGCGGGCTTCGCGAATGACCTCGGGCGGTTCGCGATCGCGGTCCTGCTCCGGCTGGCGGGGTGGGCCGCCGTCCTCCGCCACCGGGTCCGGCTGAGGGTCCATCCCCTCCGCGAAGCGCGCCTGCGGCGTCGACTCGGGATCGACCCGTCCACCGGGATCACCCGGGACCTGCCGGACGCGGATGCGGTCGCAGGGAAAGGGGATTCGGTGGCCCTCACCTCGGGCACTGCGGGCGAACCGAAGCGGGTCCCGTATTCGAGGAGGCGCCTCGCCGCGACGCGCGCCGTCTTCGTGGACGGAATGCTCCGCCTCATTGCGACGCGGCGCGTCCGCCGCCCCAGCCTCTACGTCTTCAGTGCGCTCGCCCCGGACCGCTCGTTGAGTTCGCTCCTCGTCCGCGAACGGCGCGCGCCTCCGTGGTTCGTCCTGCTGCAGGCGCCCTACCGCGTCCAGTCGGACCCGGCGCTGCGGGAGCTGAAGGGGAGGTACGGTGCGACCGCGCTGCGGCTGCTGGTCCTCACGCTCGCGAATCCCGGGATGCTCTACGCGACGAATCCGTCCACGCTGAGCGCCTTTCTCGAGGAGGTGGAGAGGGATTGGGAGACGGTCGGCGCACTGGTTCGGCGGGTCGTCCGGGATCCGCGGGGGATGCCTCCGGGCGTGCGCCGGGTCCTCCGGAGACTCGCGTCCAGGGGATCGCGGGACCGGCTCGCGCGGGTCGCCGGGAGCGCGTCCCCGCTCCCGATCACGGCCTGGAATCCGGCGTTCACGACCTACGTGTGCTGGACGGGAGGAGCGGTGACACCGTTCCTCGAGCGGCTCGGCCGGCGCCTGCCCGCGCCCCGTTTCCGGAGAGAGCCGATGTACTCGATGTCCACCGAGACCGTCGCCACGATCCCGGACTACCGCCGGGCGGAAACGGCCTTTCTGCCCGCGGCGCCGGGCGTGGTGCACGAGTTCCTCGGTGAGTCGGGGGCCGGTCTCCTGGGCTCGCGCGACCTGGAACCGGGGAACACCTACGAGATGGTGGTGAGCCACCGCTTCGGTCTCCGGCGCTACGCCACGGGAGACCTTTTCCGCGTGGAGCGGTTCGTGGGCGGCCTGCCGGATCTCCGCTTCGTTGGCCGGCGCGGCCTGGGCTGGTCCTTCACCGGGGAGAAGCTCACCGCCGAGCAGGTGGATCAGGCGCTTCGGATGCTCGAGACCGAACACCCCGGCCTGCGCGAGGGCCGCTGGCTGGCGCTTTTCCCCTCGAACCCCGGAGGCGCGGCGCTCCCGTGTTACCGCCTCGTCGCAGTGGTTGCGGACGCGTCCGGCCTGCCCGGCGGTCTGGCGGAACGCCTCGACGAACTGCTCGGGGAGCTGAACCTCGAGTACCGCGCCAAGCGGGCGAGCGGCCGTCTCGGCCAGATCCGGCTCTCAGCCCTCGATCAGCCCCGGTTCCTCCGGCGCGCCGCCGGCGGCGCGGCCCATCCTGACTCTCAGTTCAAGTTCCAGCCCTTCTACCCCCGCCTCTGGGAGCAGGGGTAGGGAGGGAGG
>VXWI01000001.1 GCA_009835985.1 Acidobacteriota bacterium
ACACCTCGGCGTTCAACAGCTACCTGCGCGGCGAGCTGGACTACGACGGCGACCGGGAGTACGTGCCGAGCGGCGCCACCCGCAACTGGAACTGGGGCCGGCTCGGCGGCGGAGGCTTCTTCGCCCGTGGCGGAGGGACGCCCAACGTGGCGCCCGACCTTGCGCAGGCCATGAAGCGGAACCCCGACCTGAAGGTCCTCCTCGTCAACGGGATCTACGACCTGGCCACGCCCTACTTCGCCGCGATGTGGTCCGTGGAGCAGATGGGACTCCCCCCGGACCTCCGGGCCAACATCGAGCGGGCGGACTTCGCCGCCGGCCACATGATGTACGTCGAGGAGTCGCTCCTGCCGCAGTGGCGGGAGGACGTCGGCGGGTTTATCGAGCGGACTTCGGGACGGTAGCCGGGTCAGCTCACGCGAACAGCGCCCTGACCCGCTCCGCCACCACGGCGTCCTGACCGGGGCGGAGCATCCACGTCGAGATGCGGAGCTGTCCTTCTCCCGAACGGGAGACCGCGATCGGCGGATCCCCTTCGAGAAGCCGGGCGACCGCGTCCTGCGAGGTCACGCCCAGGCCGCCCTCGTCCCAGCTCACCACCACGTGGGGGACGTGGTTGGCGATCTCCGGGACGTGGGTCTCCAGGGAGAGGCCGCTCACGCTCCCCAGGACCCCGGAAATCAACTCGGCCCGAGCGTCCAGTTCGCGCCGTTCCGCGTCGTGGTCGAGGGAGACGTAGCGCTCGACCGCCGCCACCAGGCCGACGATCTCCTCCTTGCCCACCTTCATGCCGCGGCCGATGCCGCCGAACGGGCTGATGGCCTTGCGCGCCGCCTGGATCAGGTCGGGGCGTCCGAGAAGGAGTCCGGTGGCCTGCGGACCCATCAGCCCCTTACCGCCCGAGAAGGCCACCATGTCGAATCCCTCTTCGACGTAGGCGTGTAGCCGCTCCGGAGGCGGGATGTCGGCGGCGGCGTCGTTCAGGGTGGGCACGCCGTGCGCCCGCGCCACCTCGATCCACTCGGCGCGGCCGATCTCGCCTCGAGGATCGGCGAAGTTCAGGAAGAACATCATGGCCGTGCGCTCGTTGATCGCCGCTTCCAGTTCCTCCCGGGTGTCCACCCAGACGATCTTCGCCCCCACGAGCTTCAGCTGGGCCTGGTAGCCGGTGAGGTGGGCCCGCTGCTGGATGACCTCGTTCTTCATCCCGCCAGTGTCCGGGAGCATCCGCAGCTTCTCGTCGTCGTCGCCGGCGATCGCCGCCGCGGTCCCGCAGGTCATCGCCGAAGCCGCCCCGGCCGAGATCATGGCGGCCGGCACCCCGATCAGCCGAGCGATGTGGTCGCCCGCGCGTTCCTGGAGCTCGGGCAGCGGCACGAAGTTGCGCGACGCCGCGACCATGGCGCCCGTGACCTCGGGCGGCATGAGGGAGCCGCCGAGGACCGTCACGGTGCCGACGGCGTTGATCACCGGCGCGATTCCCAGCCGCCGGTAGACCTCCTCCGGCGCTGCCGGGGCGTCGGGCTCGGACCCGGATCCGCAGGCCGCGGTTCCCAGCACGGCGGCGGACGCGCCGCCCTGCAGCACGCGCCGCCGGGTCATCTTCACAGGCATGTCTCCGTCCCCCTCTTACGAACGCTGGCGGTAGAGGATGCCGTCCCAGCGCGCGTCGCCCTGTTCTCCGTAGTCGTGCGGCAGTTCGCGCCAGTCCCGGCGGGTTCTCCCGTTTCGGTCCCATTCGAGCCGGCCGTCCCTGAAGGTCATTTCCGCCACCAGTCTTTCGGATCCGGCCTGGCGCGCGCCGAAGCTGTCCACATAGCCGAAGTTACCGGTCTCTTTGTGGAGCACCGCGATGTCCGCCGTCGCTCCGACCGACAGGTGTCCGATGTCTTCGCGTCCGACAGCGAGGGCCGGCTTCCAGGTGGATTGCGCGATCACATCCTCCAGGGTTTCCCCGAGCGCCAGGAACTTGCTCATGGTCGTGATCTGATCGTGCATGCCGGAGTTCATGGAGCCGATGTGGAGGTCGGTCGAAATCGCGTCCGGCGGGAAACCGGCCTCGAGACAGCGCGCCGCCACGCTCCACCGGAAGCTGCGGCCGCCGTGCCCCACATCGAAGAGCACGCCTCGTTCGCGGCCCGCGAAGAGGCCGGGGTTCGGCGTGCCGTCCGCGAGCAGCTCGCGCCGGTTCCCCGCGTAGCAGTGGGTGTAGATGTCTCCCCGGCGGAGCTTCTCACCGAGCAGGGCTTCGAGCGGGCGCTCCGGGTGATCGTCCCCGAAGTCCACCATCAGGGGAAGACCCGCCGCCTCGCCGGCGCGAAGCGATTCGTCCACCGCAAACCAGTCCGCGGCGGCGTAGTGGGCGGTCTTGATCCCGACGATGACATCGGCGTGATCGCGCGCGAGGGCCGCGGTCGGCGCGGCCTCCATGTCACTCCGGTTCTGCTCGATGTCTCCGCCCCGCATCCCTTGGCCGACGATGTTCAAGAGCGCCAGTACGCGCGTCCGGGCGCGGCTGATGACGGTCTCCCGGAAGGTCTCGAAGTCCCGCCAGCCGGCGCACCCGGCGTCGAGCACGGTGGTGACGCCCGAGCGGAAGGTGTGGCCGTCCGGATAGAGGCTGCTGTCGCCGACGAGCGATCCCGGTTCGTTGGTGCCCGCGAACGCGTGCACGTGCAGGTCGAAAAGCCCGGGCGTGACGTAGAGCCCTCCGCACTCCACGACCTTGAGGGCCCGTCCCGGGTCGATGGCCTCGGCGACCGCGGCGACCCTGCCGTCGTGCACGGCGACATCGCGGACCGCGCTCAACCCGTTCCGCGGGTCGATGAGGTGGCCACCCTGCAGCAGCAGGTCGACTTCGGGCTCGCTGGCCGAGCGGGCCGAACACGCCAGCGCGAACGCGGCGGAGCCCGCCAGGAACTCCCGGCGTGAGAGACCCGCCTGCGGTCGGTTCATCGGACCCGGCTATTCCCGCCAGGGGAAGGGCGGGCGCCGCCGGTGCCAGTCGGTCTCCCGCTGGAACGCCATCCCGAAGTCCAGCACCGCCTGGTCGTCCATCGGCGAGCCGACGATCTGGAGCGACAGCGGCAACCCGTCCTCGTCGAATCCGCAGGGGATGGCGAGCCCGGGGTGGCCGACCACGTTCGCGATGTAGTTGAGCCGTGGCGTGGCCTCGCTCACGTCGTCCGGTGGCTCCCACTCGTTGCGCGCCGGGATCGGCCAGCCGTCCCGCACCACCCGGAGCGCGGCGCCGTTCGGCCAGGTCGGGGCGATCACCGCGTCGTAGCTGGAGACGATCTCGTCGGCCTCGCGCACGAGCTGGTTGCGGACCCGTTGCGCGGTCAGGTAGTCGGCGGCGGGGAGCATCCGGCCCGCCATCCAGCCGGCGCGCCGGTCCTCGTTGAACGAGAACATCTGCGCCGCGCGCCCGTCGTCGAAGAGGGACCGGAAGTTCGTGCCGCTCTCCACGGTCACGATGGTGGTGAAGAGCGCGCCGGTGGGAAAGCGGGGCAGTTCGATGTCCTCGATCTCCACGCCCATCTCCGCGAACACGTCCAGCGCTTCCTGGAACACGCGGCGGGTGGTCTCCGACTGGGAGAGCAGGAACTCGGACCGGTGCACCCCAAGCCGCCGGCCGCGCATCGAACCCGGGTCCGCCCGGAACTGGAAAGGGCGGTCCGCCGTCGAGGTGTCCCGGGCGTCCCGGCCGGCGATCACCTCGAGCACGTGCCCGCAGTCCTCCGCGGACCGGCCCACCGGACCGATCTTGTCGAGGCTCCAGGAGAGCGCCATGCAGCCGAACCGGCTCACCCGGCCGAACGTCGGGCGGAGTCCCGAAGCGCCCACGGCGGAGGCCGGGAAAACAATGGAGCCGCCGGTTTCGGTGCCGATTCCGAAGCCGATCAGGCCCGCGACTGCCGCGGAAACGGTCCCGCTCGACGAACCGAAGCTGGTGCGGTCGAGCTTCCAGGGGTTGAGCGCCGAGCTGGTGTTGCCGCCCGCGAACTCGCCGAGCGAGTTCTTGGCCATCATCACCGCGCCGGCTTCCTCGAGCCGGTCGATGACGGCGGCGTTCCGGTCGGGAATACGGTCCCGGAAGATGCCCGATCCCCAGGTGGTGCGGATGCCCCGGGTGTCGAGCAGGTCCTTCACCCCGTAGGGAAGCCCGTGCAGGATGCTGCGCGGGTCGCCGGCCGCCAGTTCCCGGTCGGCGCGCTCGGCGGATGCGAGGGCGTGGTCGCGGGCGATCGTGACCATGGTGGCCAGCTTTCCCTGGTGGTCTTCGCGCGGTTCGCTCGGCAGGTCGAAGGGGGGGACGTCCAGTTCCTCCGCGCGGTCGAGGTACGCCCGGGTGAGCTCGACGGAGCTGAACGATCCGTCCCGGAGGCCGCCCGCCAGCTCGGAAACGGTGAGGAAGAAGGTCGATTCCTCGATTGCCATGAGTCAGCCCCGGCGAAAGATGGTGACCGGCGGTTCGTCGGGATCGAGCGGGAACTCCCTCAGCGTCCGCTGGACGTTGATCATGTTCGCGACCGCCCGGCGGAGCCGCTCGAGTTCCGCCGGATCCTCATAGATCCCCCGCGGCCCCTGGTGGTCGAGCAGGGTTCCCACCGTTTCGGCGGAGAGTGCGCCGGTGTCCTCGACCTCGGCGCACGCCTGCTGCCAGAGCGCGCCAGCGGTGGACGCTGCGGCCAGCGCGGCGAAATCGCGGCGGCGCATGGTGGGGGCTACAGGCTGTTCATCGCCTCCGCGATGTTGTCGAGGGCCACCTGGATCAACTGCCGCGACGTGCCGAGGTTCATCCGGACCCAGCCCTCGCCGCCGGGGCCGTAGTTCGACCCCGGGTTGGTGTAGACGCCGGCGTTCTCGACCAGCCAGCGGACCACGATGTCCTCGGGCGTCACCTCTTCCTCCTCGGTCTCGGTGGCCGCCGCGGACTTCTCCGCCGCGCCGATCGCTTCGGCGACCTGCGACACGTCCAGCCAGGCGAGGTAGGTGCCCTGCGCCTTGCTGTACTTGACCTGCGGGACCTTCTCGCGGAGGTACTGCTCCACGAGGTCGTGGTTGCCGTCGAGGTAGACCAGCAACTGGTCGAGCCATTCCGCCCCGCCACGAAGCGCCGCATGATGCGCCACCACGCCGAGCGTGTTGGTCTGCGCCATGTGCTGATCCTGGACCTTCTGGAAGTACTCCGGATTGGTGGAGTGGAACCAGGCGACCTTCATCGCGGCGAGACTGAACGTCTTGCTCCCCGACTGGAAGGTGACGCTGTTGTCCACGACCGCCTTGTCGGGCAGGGTGGCGAAGGGGGTGTACTTCTGTCCCTTGGTGACGAAGTCGCAGTGGATCTCGTCAGCCAGCACCACCACGCGGCGCTCGAGGCACAGTTGGCCCAGCCGCATCAGGTCTTCCGGCGACCAGCAGTTTCCGGTGGGGTTCTGCGGGTTGCAGAGGATCAGGGCGTCCGTCTCCTGCGAGATCCGGGACTCGAGGTCGTCGAAGTCGAGCCGGTGGACGCCGTTGTCGATGATCAGCGGGCTCTCTTCCGCGAGCGTGTGGGACTCGCGCAGATCGGTGTAGAAGCCGCTGTAGGTCGAGGTGGTCAGCAGCACCCGGCTGCCAGGCCGCGCGAACGCCTTGAGCGCCGCGATCAGCGCGGGGTGGACGCCGTCGGAGAGCGCCATCAGGTCGGGATTGATCTCCAGCCCGTGGCGCGTCCTGTTCCAGTCGAGGATCGCCGGGAAGAAGTCCTCCGGCATCTTGAGGTAGCCCCAGTTCTCGTGCTTCACGCGGTCCATCAGGGCCTCGGTGATGGCCGGGGCGCACTTGAAGTCCATGTCGGCGACGCCCATCGCCACCTGGATGTTCTCCGCGCCGTGCCGCTCGATGATGGTGTCCCACTTGGCGCAGTCGGTACCGACCCGGTCGTAGGGAGTGTCGAAGTCGAACTGGCCGGACCCGTCCTGAACGGCGGCGCCCGCCGCCAACGGGTGGAGGAGCGAAGTCCCCGACGTCGCCGCACCGGCCAGCGCGGTTGCGCCGGCGCCCTTCAGAAACGCCCTGCGGTTCAACCAGGTTCCTTCTGACATGCGTCCACTCCTCGTAGGTCTCCGCGCCGTCCGACCGGGCGCGGGGCGGACCGGCGACTATATTCGGTTTCTGGCCGGGGGCGGCCGGCGGGAACTGCAGGATCCCCGTAGACTTGGAGAACAAGTGCGCGCTGGTTTCCGCTACCTGGGTTCAGGTCTTGTCGGCCTTTTGGCCACCGCTACGCTGGGGATCGCCCAAGTGCCGTCGCCCGAAGATGTGCTCGGCTATCGGATGGGTGGTTCCGTCACCGACTACGGGGGCCTCTACCGCTACCTCGACGCCATCGAGGACTCGCCGCGTCTGCGGATCTCCAGTTTCGGCGAGACCTTCGAGCACCGCGAGCTGATCCTGCGAGCCTGTAAGGATTTTTGTGTGTTTGAGCCATACCCTGAACCACTCGAAAGG
>VXWI01000023.1 GCA_009835985.1 Acidobacteriota bacterium
CCGCCTGGGCGGGATCGCCGCTTCGCGCCAGCAGGTTTCCGAGGTGGAGGTGGGGTTCGGGGAGGGTGGGAGCGGCCGCGATGGCCGCTTCCAGCCGGCGGGCGGCTCCGTCCGGTTCGTCCACCGCCGCCAGGGCCTGTCCGAGCGTCGTCAAACCGCCCGCGAGGTGCTCCGGGTTCGGCAAGGCGCCCGCCTCCTCGACCGCCGGTGTCAGCACCGGGATCGCCTCGGCGCTGCGCCCGGCCTCGTGGAGCAGCAGGCCGAGACGGAACCGGGCCCGGGAGTGGTGCGGGTTCAGCCGGATCGCCTCCCGGTAGGCTCGCTCCGCTTCCTCTCCCTCCTGGAGATAGTGCAGTACGTCGCCATTCGCAAACTGCGCTTCCGCGTTCTCGGGAGCTGTCCGGGCGGCCTCGGCGCATGCCTCCCGGGCCTCCTCGAGCCGCTCTTCGCGCGAACGCAGGAGACAGGTCTCGAACAGCGTGCCGGGATTGCCCGGCTGGAGCCTCAGCGCGGCCGCGAGGTGGGGTTCGGCCATCTCGTACTGTCCGAGCTCCGAATAGAGCGCGCCCAGATGGTGACGCGCCTCGAAGGAATCGGGATTCGCCTGCGCCGCCTGCTGTAGCGTCGAAATCCCCTCTGGCCTCCGCCCGGCCTGCACAAAGAGCACGCCGAGGGGCGCCAGCACCTCGGGTCGGCCCGGATACTCGCTCCGAAGTTCCTCCAACCTTCGAATCGCTTCCTCTCCTTCTCCCATCCTGCCGAGCAGGACGGCCAGGTCCCGGCGCGCCTCGGGGTGCCGGGGATCCAGCGCCAGAACCTCGCGGAGGGCCGCTGCGGCTTCGGGAAGCCGGCCGAGGGCGGTCAACGCGCCCGCGCGGAGGAGCGGTCCGGTCGTGTTTTCCGGAACCAGCCGGCCGAACTCTTCGGCGAGCGCGGCCGCCTCCGGGAAATCGCCGAGCCGCAACCGGGCCACCGCGAGCATCCAGAGAGCCTGCGGATTCGTGGGATCGGCGCCCCGCGCCCGCTCCAGGTAGGGAATGGCCTCTTCGATCCGGCCCTCCTCCACCAATTGCCGGGCGGTCTCGACCGGGTTCGGTTGCGCTGCCCCTGCGGCCGAAACGACGGCGAGCAGGGCCAGCATGTGGCCCGCGCGGTGGGAGAACAGCCTCATCGTCTGCGGGACGGAGTATCGCAAGATTCAGAAGGAGACCGGCGAGGGAACCGTTGCCCGGGACTCCCAGGCTGACCGCCCCGCACTTTGCGCGCCGGTATCGCGGGGACTACCATGATCCGGGCCATGAAGTTGAGATTTCGCGGGGCGCGGCTGCTGTGTGCGGTGCTCCTTGTTTCGGGAGTTTTCGGGGTTGGGCTCGCGGGCGCGCAGGAAGAGCTGAGCGAAAAGGAACAGATCGCCGCTCTCCCGGAGCCCTGGCGCGTGTGGTTCGAGGAAGAGGTGCCCTACCTCATCACGGATCGCGAGAAGCGCGTGTTCCTGAACCTGACCTCGGAGACCCAGCGCGACGCGTTCAGGGACGCCTTCTGGCGCAAGCGTGACCACAACCCCTCCACGCCGGAGAACGAGTTCCAGATCGAGCACTACGAACGGCTCGACTACGTGAACAACTGGTTCGGCCGCTCGACCTTCCGCGAGGGTTGGCAGACCGACCGCGGCCGCTACTACATCCTGCTCGGGCCCCCCCGTTCCATCCAGAACTACGAGGCGCGCGACGAGATCTACCCGACCGAACTCTGGTTCTACAACAACTCGGAGCTCAAGCGTTTCGGACTCCCGGCCTTCTTCTATCTCCTCTTCTGGAGGCGCCACGGAGTCGGGGAGTTGCAGCTCTACGACCCCATCTCGGACGGACCGACGGCACTCCTGACCGGCTACCAGCCCGAGCGGCGCGACTTCCGGGACGAGGTGGAGCGCGCCTACGAGATCCTCTACGAGTTCGACCCCGAGATCGCGAACGCCGCCATGTCCTTCCGCACCGACGAGCAGGACATCACCCGGTTCCAGGCGGTGCCGTTCGGCTCGCTGTCCTTGCTCGGGGACATCCACGAGGTGCCGTTCCGGGGGCTGGATGACAGCTACGCCGACCGGCTCGACTTCGAGCGCGGCGCCATCGAGGCCGACTACCTGTTCACCTACGTGCCCGGGTACGGGGCGGTGGCGGTGCTTCCCGGTCCCGAGAACGCCTCCTTCCTGCACTGGGTGGTCCAGGTGGACGCCCAATACACCGCCTTCATCCGCAACGAGGATCGCGCCACCTATGACACCTCGTTCATCGGCACCGTCGAAGCCGTCCTCCGCGACGATCCGGAGCAGGTGGTGACCCAGTTCCGGAAGGAGTCGTTCGTCTCGCTGAGCGATGAACAGGCGCGCGGGACCCTGCAGCGCCCGTTCTCGTGGTCCGGGGTGTTGCCCCTGATCCCGGGAGATCACACGATCCGGATCGTGCTTCGGAACCGGGCGTGCGCCTCGCGGGACGAAGAGGACTGCGCGAAGAGCTACACCCTGGTGGAAACGGATGTCAGCGTGCCTCCCCGAGACGGCACCCCGCGCCTCAGCGACCTGGTCCTCGGACGGCGCATCGAGGCCGGCCGCGCGCAGTACCGCCCCTTCCGCATCGGCTTCTCCGGCGTGGTGCCGAATCCGCAGGCGGTGTACACGATCGGGGACAATTTCGTCGCCGCGGTCGCGCCCGAGAGCGCGCCTGATGGCGCATCCGTCCGTTTCCGGATCGTGAGCCGCGAGCCGCTCACCGACGGTGAGGTGATCTATACGAGCGACGAGTCGGCGGAGCCGGACGCGGCGACCGCTCTCGTGGCGCTCGACTTCTCGCTCCTCGACATCGGAGCGGGCCGCTATGAACTCCAGGCGGAGTTGCTCGACCGGGCCGGAGGCACGCTGTCTTCACGCCGTGCGGAGTTCTCGGTGTCTCCCCGGGGTGACCTGCTCGAAGCGGGCTTCCACGGCACCATGCTCCCCTTCGGCCCGGAGAACGCCGGCTTCACCAGCCTCGCCATTGGCGAGCAGTTGATGGCGCTCGAACGGACGGAAGAAGCCCGGCCGATGGTCGAGCAAGCGGTCGCCATGGCGCCCCGTCTCGGACGCGCGCGGGAACTCCTCGCCCAGCTCGAGGTCGAGGCGGGCAACCCGTCGAGGGTTGTAGAACTGCTCGAGCCCGTCTACGAGCATGTCCAGGATCGCTACGCCCTGCTCCGGGTGCTCGGAGAGGCGTACTTCCACCTGGCCCGCTACGAAGAGGCGGAGGACCTGCTCGCGAGAGCCATCCTCCTCGAGAACCCGGACACCCAGAGCCTGAATCTCCTGGGGCTCGCCCGCTTCCAGGTCTCCGATTTCGAAGGGGCTCGGGAGGCGTTCGAGCGGTCGCTCACCCTGAATGCGGAGCAACCTCAGGTCGAGGAGGCCCTGACCCGCGTCACCGAAGCGGAGCGCGGCGCCCAATCACGGGAACAACGGCGGAATCGGTAGAGGCGCTCGGAGCGCCGGCCTCCGGCCGGCATCGTCCCCGCAGGGGACGAAACTCCCATCTCCATGTGCCTTGTTGAGCATCGCCGCACGGAAGGACGTACTGCCAGGTAGCGGAGCAGCGGCGGGAGTCTTGCGGTCTTTGGCCGCGACGCCGGCGTTGAACACCGGCGCTCCTTGAGTGCTGGCTACTCCGAACCGAGCGCGACGATCGGATCGAGCCGCGCGGCCCGCCGCGCCGGGCTCACCCCGGCGATCACCCCGGTGAGCAGCGCTACCACGAATGAGATCAGGCCGGCGACCACCGAGATCTCGACCGCGAGCCCGAAGGAACTCTCGACCACCACGGCGGCGACCGCCCCGATCACGACACCGAGGATGCCGCCCGCGGCGCCGAGGAGCACCGATTCGGTGACGAACTGACTGCCGACGTCTCCGGTCTGCGCCCCGACCGCCATCCGCAGCCCGATCTCACGGATCCGCTCGCGTACCGAGAGCAGCATGACGTTCGAGATCCCGATCGCACCCACGACGAGCGAGACCAGCGCGATCGCAAGCAGCAGCACCGACATCGTGCGGCTGGACCGCTCGAGGGTGGAGGCGAGCTGGGCGAGGGTGGTGCGTTCGAGGTTGGGAATGTTGCCGGCGAGGGTCTCGGCCACCTTCGGGTGAAGGCCCTTGCCGAGCACTTCCGACGCCTGGGTGGTGACGGTGAAGTCGTCGGCCTGGGTCTCGCCGATCCCGTGCCGCTCGCGGAGCAGATCGGTGATTGCCCGCGACACTTCGGTGACTCTCCCGGACGACGCCGCGGTCACGGTGATGGAGTTGAGGTTCGTGGCGTTGAGCAGTCGGTGGACAGTGGTGAAGGGGGTGTACACCGCATCGAACTCGTCGTCACCGGGCGCGCCGGGATTCATCCAGTTGGTGCTCACCACGACGCCGACCACCTCGAAGGTCTGGTTCCAGATCGTGACCTCACGGCCGACCGGATCCTCGTTCTGGCCGAAGAGCTGGTCGCGAGCCACGCTGCCGAGCACCACCACCTGGGAAGAGCGCCGCAGTTCGCCGGAACTGAAGAACCTCCCGTGCTGCATGGCGAACGAGCGGCGGATCTCGACCAGGTCCACGTCGGTCCCGTGGAGGCGCGTGAACCACCGGCGGTCGCCGGCGAATACCCGGACGCTCTCGTGGATGCCCGAGGCGACGTGGGCCACTCCCGATAGCGCCGCGATCGCCTCCGCGTCGTCGCTCGTCAGAGTGGCGGCGGCGCCGAGACCCGCGGCCGAGTCCCCGAGCCGCTCCGCGGCCGTCGGGTGGTCGTGTTTTTCCATCGGGTCGTTCTCGGGGTGCGCGAGCGCGACCGGCTCGATCTTCCGCAGGAAGCGCTCCAGAGCGCCCGGGGGAAGCGCCGCTCCGTGCCGTGCCGGGGCCTCGACGCCCCCGATCGGCCGCTCGCCGCGGGTCCGGTAGTTGCCGGCGGTGATCTCGATCACGTTGAGTCCGGCGGCGCGCACCTGGTCCCGGATCGCCTCCTGCGCCCCCCGCCCGAGCGCGATGGTGGCCATCAGCGCGGCCACTCCGAACGCGAGTCCGAGCAGGGTCAGCGCGGTCCGGAGCGGATAGCGGCGAAGGCTCTGGGATGCGGTCTCGAGCGCCGTGCGCCGCTCGGCCGGCATTTCGCGCACCAGGTTCTGAATCTGCTCGCGGTTGAGGGGAATTCGTTTGACAGCCCGTAGCGAAACCCAGGCGGCGTTCAAGCGGCGATGCATGCCGCCTGAACCGCGCCGCTTTGCGGCGCTCTGCGTTGCATCTCGGTCGAAAGACACTCGGTATTCCTCCCTCACGCGCCTTGTCAGTCGGGCGCCTCGCCGCTCTCGGCGCTCAGCCTGGGTTCCACCACGGGCTGTGCACCGGGGGTGGCTCCGTTACCCGAGATGGCCTCGTCCGTGAGAATGCGTCCGTCGCGCAGCTCGACGCTCCGGGAGGCGTACTGCGCCACCTGCCGGTCGTGGGTGATCATGATGACGGTCAGTCCGCGTTCGGAGTTCAGGCGGGCGAACGTATCGAGGATCTCTCGTCCGGTCCGGGTGTCGAGGTTGCCGGTCGGTTCGTCGGCCAGCAGCAGCCGCGGCCGGTTGGCGAGCGCCCGGGCGATGGCGACCCGCTGCTGCTGCCCTCCCGAGAGCTGGCTCGGGGCGTGGGTGGCGCGGTCCGAGAGCCGGACGGCTTCCAGGGCTTCGGCCGCCTTCTGGCGCCGCTCTTCGCGGCTCGGACGTTTCGCGCCGTAGAGCATGGGCAGTTCCACGTTCTCGAGGGCGCTCGCCCGCGCGAGGAGGTGGAAACTCTGGAAGACGAAGCCGATCTCCTCGTTCCGGATGCGCGCGCGTTCGTCGTTGCCGAGCCGGGCCACGTCGCGCCCCATGAGCCGGTATTCGCCGGAAGTCGGCTGGTCGAGACAGCCGAGGATGTGCATCAGGGTGCTCTTCCCGGAGCCCGACGGGCCAAGGACCGACAGGAACTCCCCCTTGCCCACCGACAGCGACAGACCCCGTAGGGCCTCCACGCGGTGCGTCTCGCTCAGGACGTAGGTCTTGACCAGATCACGGACCTCGATAGCGTCCAACGGCAACTCCTCCGGAATGTCGTTCCTGGAATCTCGGCGATTCGAATCGTGCGCCCGAAGCGCCGGACCCGGCTCCCGTCAAGGAAACCGGGTCCCCGCCGCGCTTTCGTCGTGTCGTCAGTCTTCGTCCATCCCCGTCTCGGCCGGGGCGTCGGGGAGCAGGCCGGCATACGCATACACGAAGGTGGCGATCGACTTCACGCCGCCGGCCATCCCGTAGACCTCGCCGGCTCCCTCGATCACCCAGAACTCGTTGGCCGCGTGCGCGCCGCCGCCGTGGCCGGCAGCCCCGCCCACGATCGGCATCGAGAGGTCGGTTCCGTCGGCGAAGTCGCCGTCCCGGCCGCTGAAGAGATAGGCCGGCCAGTAGCCGC
>VXWI01000104.1 GCA_009835985.1 Acidobacteriota bacterium
GGGGTTCGGCGCTTGTGCTCGGTGGCGCGGTACAGCGCGTCGATCCGGTCCGCAACCTCGGCCGGGACCGGCAGGCCCTCGAGGTAGTCATCGATCGCCTGATAGCTGATCCCCAGCGCCTCCTCGTCCGGCAGCCCCGGTCGCAGGTCCTCGAGATCGGCGGTCGGCGCCTTGGCGACGATCGCTTCCGGCGCGCCGAGATGGGTCGCCAACCGGCGCACCTGGCGCTTGCTGAGCCCGAAGAGCGGACACACGTCCACCCCTCCGTCGCCGAACTTGGTGAAGAACCCGACGAGCGCCTCCGCGGAGTGGTCCGTGCCCACCACGAGTCCGCCCTCGAGGTTCGCGAGGTGGTACTGCACCGCCATCCGCACCCGCGCCTTCGTGTTTCCCCGCGCGTAGTCCCGGGCGGTCTCGGACCCCGCCTCCAGCCGGTCCTTCGGCAACGACGCTTCGAGGGCCCGGACCGCGCTGGCAATGTTCACGCTGACCACTTCCGAGGGCTCGATCCACTCCAGGACGCGCTCGGCGTCGCCGGCGTCGCGCTGCTTGCCGTGGGGAAGCCGCACGGCGACGAAGCGGTACGCCCCGCCGTCCCGATTCGCCGCGGCGACGGCCAGCGAAGCGAGCCGCCCGGTGAGCGCCGAATCCACGCCGCCGGACACCGCGAGCCAGAGACTCCGCTGCCGGCTGGCGACCAGGTAAGCCCGCAGGAAAGCCACCCGGTCCCGCACTTCGATCTGCGGATCGAGCCGCGGGGAAACCGCGAGACCGCTCCGGAGGCCGGGCGGCGCGGTGCGTTCCTTCACCCCGCGCATTATGAGGAATTGCGGCCCCGGAAGACCCGGGAGCCCCGAACGGGAAGCCGAATCGCAATTCGGGTTATTGGAGAAAAGTCCCGACAAATCCGTGAAGTCATCGAATAAGCACGATTTTTCAATGAGTTATGGCATCTCTCCGGGAATCCGTCGCTGGTGCGGGACTTGCGGCTCGACCTTGGTTCGGTTGTCCCATAGAGTCCCGAGCCAAATCGTCTCTCGTCAAGGAGGGCCTCGCTCATGAAACGACACTTGCTGCGATCGCTGACGGTCGCCGCACTGCTCCTGATTCCGGCGTCGCTCGCGGCGCAGATCACCGCCGGGCGGCTCGACGGCGCCGCTCAGGACGAACAGGGGCTCGTTCTGCCGGGGGTCACCGTCACCCTCGAATCGGACGCCCTGCTCGGCAGCCGCGTCGCGGTCACCGACGTCGACGGTTCGTTCCGATTCCAGGGGCTGCCGGCGGGCAGCTACACCATGACCTTCGAGCTGGGCGGGTTCGCCACCGTGGTCCGGGAGGACATCACCGTCATCACGGGACAGACGTTCACGGTGAACCAGACGCTCTCCGTGGCCGCGGTCGCCGAGACGGTGACCGTCACCGGCGAGTCCCCGGTGGTGGACGTGAAGTCCAGCCGCTTCGGTGGGACCTTCGACGACACCGCCATCCTGGAGGTGCCGAACTCCACCGATCCGCACGCCATGCTGGCGCTCACCCCGGGCATCCGGATGCGCGGCTTCGACGTGGCGGGCTCCCACAAGGCCCAGCAGTCCGGTTTCGATGCCTTCGGGCTCCGCAACCAGAACCGCATCGTCATCGACGGCGTGGACTCCAACTTCAGCACCGGCGGTTTCGGCTTCTACATGGACAGCCTGACCGTGAACCAGTTCAACATCTCGAACGCCGGCGCCGACGTGGAAAACGCCTGGGCGGGCAACACGATCGTGATGGACATCAAGACGGGCGGTAACGACGTTTCCGCGCTGCTCTACGCCGACTATCTCGGCGAAGGGTTCGTGGGCGACAACCTGACCTCCGAACTCGAGAGCCGGGGAGCGGGCACGAACCACATGATCACCTACTGGGAGGCCCACGCCGACGTGGGCGGCCCGCTGTGGAGGGACAAAGCCTGGTTCTTCCTCGCCTACAACAACAACCTGACCCACCGGGCAATCTCCGGCCTCGATCCGGAAGTCATCAAGGAAGAAGCCATCCTGCGGAACTACTACACGAAGGTCAACTTCGCACTCTCCGAGAAGGACGAGTTGATCGGCTACAGCCAGTGGGGCCTCAAGAACCGGCCCAACCGCGGCATCAATAGGCTGAACTCGCCCGACGTCCGCCTCGCGCAGGACTCGTGGACCTGGGTCCACAAGGCCGAGTGGCAACGGGTCTGGAGCGACCGGGCCTTCTCGAACGTGAAGGCGATGCACTACGGGGTCACTTGGCCGATGGTGCCGGCGGTGGAGCCGGACACCCACCCGCCGCGGCAGGATCTGGACACCTCGCGCCGCACCGGCGCCGGGGTCTGGCCGTTCACCTACGACAAGCAGCGGCCGCAGTTCGTCGGCATCCTGAACTACTACATCCCCGACGCGGGAGGCAGCCACGACCTCAAGTTCGGAGTGGACTACATGGAGGACTCGCGGCTCTTCTTCTCGAACAACGCCTCGGGATCCATCCAGTACCGGGACCGCTCCAGCATCGTGAGCGCCGACAACCCCATGGGGATTTCCGAGATCCTGTTCGTCAACACGCCGACGCCGGTGTCCGACACCCGCGACGCCAACCTGCACTTCTTCGCGCAGGACACCTGGCAGATCAATCCGCGGGTGACGATCACCGCGGGAATTCGCGTCGCCCACCAGTACGGCTGGTACAACTCGGCGGACCTCGCCCCGGACTATCCCGAGTTCTTCCTGAGCGGGGTTTCCATTCCCGAAAAGGACATCTTCACCTGGACCGACTTCTATCCCCGCTTCGCCGTCACCTACGACGTGACGGGCGAGGGACGGACAGTGGTCAAGGCCTCCGCGAGCCGCTACACCCACAACGTGGGGCCGGACGGCTTCGTGGCCGCAAACCCGGCAGCGCGCCAGCAGGTCGTTTTCGACTTCATGGATGCCAACGGGAACGGCACCTACGACGGCCAGCACGAGCTCGGCGCCTTGTTGAGCCAATCGTCCGGAACCGGTCTTCCGGTCGGCCGGGTCGAGGGCGGCGTCCCGGTGGACTTCTCCAAGAAGCGCTACTACGACGAGATCACGGCTTCGGTCGAGAGCGAGATCATGCCGGAGACCAACTTCCGCCTTTCGTACGTGCGCAAGATGGACCGGAACGTCTTCGACACCTACCGGGTGGGTCTGCTCGACGCGTTACTCAACAACGCCATCCTTTGCGGGGACGAGATCTTCCCCTGCCCCGTGAACCCGATCACCGACCAGATGGTGACCACCCTGTCGCGGCCTCCCGAGGGCACCCCGACCGGCAACGAGGTCAAGACGGGCCCGGCGGGACTCGATTCCAATGAGTACGACAACATCGAGATGGGTCTCAGCCGGCGGTTCCGCAGCGGCCTCTTCCTGCAGGGCAGCTTCCACTACCAGTGGCGGAACGAGCTCGTCTGCTGCGGCAGCAGCGGGAGCGCCGACACCCAGGCGGACCCGTGGCAACTCGGCATCCAGGGGGCCGGCCTCAACTGGAACTCGGCGGTGAGCACCAGCCAGGGGCACACCAACTGGAACCTGAAGGCGATCGGGCGCTATGACGTTCCCGACTTTCCGGTGGCGTTCTCCTTCCAGTACCGCGCGCAGAGCGGCTGGGCCTACGCCCCGATCCTGCCGGTCCGGATCCCGTTCGGCGCCGGCACCAACCAGGTGCCGCTCTCCGACATGACCGAGCGTTCGGACGACGTATACATTCTCGACCTCCGCGCCGAGGTGAACCTGTCGTTCTGGGACCGCGACCGGTTGTCGCTGTTCTTCGACGCGTTCAACGTCACGAACTCCAACCCGGTCCTGAACCAGGTCATCCTGGCCGGCTCCCGATACAACACGATCATCGGCTTCCTGGAGCCGCGCACCTTCAAGGTCGGCGCGCGCTACCAGTTCTGATCTGAACCACGCCCAAGGGCGGTGGGCTCGCAAGAGCCCACCGCCCTTTTTTCTTTCCCGCTACCGGCGCCGGAGCGCCAGCACCCGTTCGTTCTCGGGATCGAGTTCGTACGCCTGATCGAGGAATCGGCCCGCACTCGCCTCGTTTCCCAGCACCAGATGGGTGGTGGCGAGCAGCACGAGAAGGTCGGCGTCCGGAGCCCGTAGTTCGAGCGCCCGGGTGAGCGGCCCGAGGGCGCCCTCGAAGTCGCCGGTCCGGACGCGCGCCTCGCCGAGCCGCGCCGCGGTGTCATACCGGTCGGGGTACGCCTCGAAGACCGGGCCCAGAAGCGTCGCGGCTTCCGCCGGGGCGTTGCCCTCCAGGAAGTACTGCGCCAGCAGTTCGCGCGCCGGGACGTAGTTGGGACCGACCCGGACCGCCTCCTCGGCGAACGCCCGGGCCAGCGCCGGATTCCCGGCAGCCTCCCACTGGCGCGCCCGGACCAGTTCGGGCGCCCCCGCCAGTTCCGGCCGGATCTCGCCGAGTCCCCCGTCCACCAGCGGCCGGGCGAGCGTCGCCCGGGGTGAAACCTGGAACGGGGCCGACCGGCGCGCGAGCTCCCTGCCGTCCCCGGCCAGCAGGCGCACGCCGGCGACGTACCGCCCTCCCGGCAAACGGCCGAGCGGTTGGCTCACGACCAGCGGGCCGTCACGATCGCCGCCAGCGGCGACCGTCCCGCTTACCGGCGCCGGAGGCTCGTCCCCGAAGAGTGCGGCGGGGTCGGGAGCGACCGTCCATTCCACCCGGGCATCCTCCGGTGCGTTCAACGGCTCCGAGAGGAGGTAGAGAGTCGTCCCCGCGGCAAACACCGAAGAGGGATTGGGCCGGAGGCTCCGCCGTCCGAACCGGTAACCGCGGTAGAGCGGGTCTCCGCCCAGCAGGTCGCTGCCGTGGGCGAGGACCGGTTCGGTCAGCGCCGGCGACTCGAACTGGAGTTCAGGCACTTCGACCGGAGCCTCGAGGAGGGTGTAGGCCCGGCGGCATTCCTCCTCGCTTCGGCTGGGACAGGCGCGGTTCCGCACGATGATCCGCAGGTGGTGCGAGCCGGGGATCACCGGGACGACTCCCCGGAAGAGGAAGGGCTGGCCGAGCGCCGCCGCCTCTTCCTCGGAGACCGCGAAGAAGGACTCCGCCCGATCGTCGTAGAGCACGGTCTCCGGGTCGTCGAGGGCGCTGATCTCGATGGAGGCGATGAAGACCGCGCCGTAGCGGCCGATCTCGGGATCGCGCACCACGATCACCGATTCGTTCGGGATCTCGATCGCCCAGTGCAGGTAGTACCCCCCCGGCCCGGGCAGGACATGGTGGAAGCCGGCGCTCTGGACGAAGTTGAAGAGGTAGTCGCTCTCCACCGTCCCGAAATCGAAACGCTCGGCGTAACCGGTGTCGATTCCGTAGGTGGGGGAGCGGTAGATCTCGTCCATGAGCGAGACCGTCCCGAAGCCCCGTATGTCGCCGAAGTTGGTCCCCTCGTCGGTGCGGAAGGAGAGCGCCGCCGAGGCGAGTTCGGGGCTGATCTCGTGGAGCTGGTCGAAGGCCCATTCGATCTGCTGGCGGAAGTCCCCCTGTATGAATGGCTCCGGGGCGATCAGCAGCGCTTGCGGACCGTCCTCCACCGGGCTGTAGAGCTGCATCTCCCCCGCCCCGAAGCGCCGGAAGAAGAGCAGGTAGAAGAACGGGGGCACGCCGTGCTCCCGGAGGGCGGGATCGTTGTAGAACCACAGCTCCGCCGGGTAGAGGAAGTTGGAGTAGGAGAAGTCCTCCTTCGTCCGTGGCGGCCCGAGCACGATGTGGAAGCGGCCCCGGTCGGTGCGCCAGCCGGCCCTTCCGGTGTCCCGGCCGTAGAACTCGGTGGCGTAGGCGATCCGTTCGTAGTGCTCGTCGCGGTACTCGTTCTCCGCGGTGGTCGGGTTGGGATCGCGCCGCTCCCAGAAGGCCTCGATGAACGCGTCCCGGAGGTCCTCCCCTTCGAGGCGCAGGAAGGCCTGGCGCTCGGTCTCCGCGATGATGTAGACGACCTCTTCCTCGAGCCAGGCGCGGTGGCGGGGCGCCAGCCCGTCCTGGGCCGCGGCAGCAACACAGACCAGGGCGGCAAGCGTGCCCGCGGCAGCCAGTCGCACCCAGGATTTCATCGCGTTGCCGGGCCCAGCGTAACCGGCCGGTTCTCCTCGTAGAGCGCGATCCGGGCGGCGATGTCGCCGGCGAACTCCGGATTGCCGGCGTCGATCGCCAGCGCCTCCGCGGTCCGGGCGGCGGTCAACGCGGCCTCGAAGTCCCCGGCGGCGGCAAGCGCCGCCCCGAGCGTATCGGCGGCGGACGGGCTGACATGCCGCGCCAGCTCGGAAGCCCGCCGGGCGTAGCGCACCGCCCGCTCGGGATCGCGCACGTCCGGATAGACCGCGAGGATCCAGGCGGCGGTCTCGAGCGCCACGAAATCATCGGGAACCGCGGCGAGCGAGATGTCGAGATGGGCCGCCGCCGCGGCGTGTTCACCCCTTCCCGCGAGGATCAGGCCGAGGTTCCGATTCGCTTCGGGCACACCCGGGTCCACGGCGAGCGCCTCCTTCAGGACCGGCTCGGCCCCCACCGCGTTGTCCGCGGCGAGCAGCATCCGGGCGAGGCCGAGCCGCGGCTCGACGAGTTCCGGATCGAGCTCGATGGCGCGGCGGTAGTGGCGTTCCGCTTCCAGCCGCACCCCGACCCGCTCCTGGATGAAGCCGAGGTTGTGGTGGGCGGCTGCGTACTCGTCGTCGAGCTGGAGGGCGCGCCGGAGGGCGCCTTCGGCCTCTTCCCAATCCCCCTGCGAGAGCAGCGCGATCCCCAGGTTGGCGTGGGCTCGCGGGTACTCGGGATCGATCTCGATGGCGCGCCGATAGCGCGACTCGGCCGCTTCGAGATCTCCGTTCTCCCGATAGGCGAAGCCGAGGTTGTGCTGGAACTCCGCGCTCTCCGGAACCAGGATGGTGAGGTTCTCGTAGCGCTCCTGGAGCGGCGCGGCGGCGGCGCGGCGCTCGAGGCCGAAGAGCAGCGCGAGCGGCAGGAAGAAGAGGCCGGCCCACTTGATGGCGTGCGGGGTCAGCCACGGGCTCGCTCCCGGTTCGACGGGCGACGGTCCGGAGGTCCGCCGAATCCCGAGCGCGGCGCTCGTCTTCGTCTCGCGGATCTTCCAGATGAAGCCGTCGAAGTAGAAGTGGAGCATGGTCGAGGCCGCCACCAGCGCGAGGACCCCGCGCTGCACCGCCGGGCTCGAGACCGCCTCGGGAATGAAGCGGAAGAGGCCGTAGCCGAGGACGAGGCCCACGTACACGAAGAGCATGGCCCGTCCGCCCCCGAAGAGGACCCGGGTGAAGAATCCGGCGTCGTCGTCCCGCGCCCGCTTCCGGTTGAACACCCACACGATCGAGAGGTACTGCACGTCGTGGAACACCTCGAAGAGGGCGACGCCGAGCACCGCGTAGGGCACCTGAACCGAACACCACCACCAGAAACCGAAGGACATCGCCGCCGCGAGGAGCTTGACGGGATGCTGTCCCTGCCCGGCCAGCAGGTCCCGGCCGGCCCGGAACACGAACAGCGCGGTGAGGGCGTAAAGACCGAGATCGAAGACGTCCCGGAAGCCGAAGAAGACCGCGGGTGACAACAGCGGCGCGCCGAGCGCGTACCAGAGTTCGAGGAGTTCTCCGAGCCGGCCGGGGGAGTGGAGCACGCCGAAGGCGAACCATCCGATACACAGGAACCAGTCGAGCCGCGCGGTCAGCCGCCCGGTCGCTCCGACCCGGGCGTCGTAGATCCTGAGGAAGCCGTAGACCTGGAGGGCTCCGTGCCAGACCCCCCAGAGGAGCACGATCAGGGACACGCCGTTCAGGCCGTCCGCGGCGAAGCCGAGCGCGGCCGCCGCGAAGACGAGCGGGGACACGACAAAGCGGGTCCGGAAGCGCCGGAAGAGGGCCCGGTCGCCGTACGCCCGCATCATCCCGGGGAGGTGGTGGCCGAGGGCGCCGAACCCCGCGACCAGGAGCCCCACGGTGTAGGCCGTCTCCCGGCCCTCGAGCGCGAAAGCCAGGGGGAGGATCAGGATCGGGGTGGCGACCAGCAGGAGCAGGTCCCGGACCGGCCCGAACACCCAGAGCCCGCCGCGTGCGCCGGCCGCCGTGTCGCTCGCCAAAGTGGTGTCCCGTCAGTGCGGGAATCTACCAAGCGGGGCCGAGGTTCCACGGCGCGGACACGGTCGGCCCTACGCGCTTTGCGGGCCTCCGGCCCGCGTGCCGGCTGATGCCGGCGTTCCAAGCCGGGGTGCCATCCGGGGGGAGAGTGTGAGAGCGGGGCTTGCCCCCCTTTCACAAGAGGACAGCGCAAAACCGGAACTCGCCGAAGTGCGCCGACGGCGCGCGAGGGAGTTTCGATTTCCGGCACGAAGTGCCGGGCGGATCCGGGAGGGGGCGTCCTTCCTCGCTCTCGTAGCGCTACCGGGAGACATTCCGGCAACGGCCCCCTCCCGGGTCCGCATGGTGCGCGGTGCGGAGCACCGCGGTGCCGGTCTGGAGACCGGCGTTCCCTACGGCCAGCGGCCGCGGGTGGATTTCTTGAGGATGCGGCCCTGACTGTTCATCAGGCCGACGGTCTTGCCCACGAGGATCAGCTTCGCGTTTTCGATGTCGGCGTCGTTCGCGCAGGCGATGTAGACCGGACCGCGGAAGCCCCGGAGCCTGCCGCAGGCGGAGCGCAGGGTTCGCGAGGTCTCGACGTTGATGGTGATCTTGTCCGTGCGGATGTCGGGACCCTTGCCGCGGCGGTACCGCCCGCCATGTTTTTCGGCGAGCGCTTTGGCGACCGCTACCTTGCCTGCCATGGTCTCCCCCTACCCTCCCGGCCGCTCGAGAGAGCCGGCAAACGCTATCACACCACTACGGTTTCGGGAATGCTGCGCCACAGGCGATGCAACAACGTAACACTACGCAAAAACTATGACTTCAGGAGCTTGAACGCAACCGCGAAAAGCGCGTTGGCTCCCGCCACCACATCCTCGTCGCGGGTGAACTCGGTCGGGTTGTGACTGACCCCGCCGACGGACGGTACGAAGACCATCCCGGTGGGGCAGACGCGCGACATCATCTGGGCATCGTGGCCGGCTCCCGAGGGCATCCGCCGGCAGGATCCGCCCAGCGCCGCCGCCGCTTCCTCGACCAGCGCGATCACCCGTTCGTCGAACGCCGCCGGGCCGAAACGCGCGAGTTCGCGCCGCTCGATCCGGACCCCCTCCCGCCCGGCGGCGGCCTCGAGGCCGCTGAAGAAGCCGTCCTCGGCGCGCCGCAGCCGGTCCGGGTCGGGGTTGCGGATATCCAGCGTGAAGACCGCCCGGCCGGGAACCACGTTGGTCAGCCCCGGCGCGAACGACATGCGGCCGACCGTCGCCACCTGATCGGGAATCTCGCGCGTCAGTTTCCGGGCCAGCAGCACCGCCTCCGCCGCCACCACACCCGCGTCGTGGCGAAACCGCATGGGAGTCGTACCGGCATGGTTCGCCTTCCCGCTCAGGGTGATCTCCTCCCACAGGATCCCCTGGACGCCGGTCACCGCCCCGAAATCGATGCCCTCGGCCTCGAGCACCGGTCCCTGCTCGATGTGGAGTTCGACGTAGGCCGCCGGAACCGGCCCCGGGAGGGGAGCGTCCCCGAGATAGCCGATCGCCTCGAGTTCCTCCTTCAGGGTCCGCGCGCCGTCGGGGTTCGGGAGCGCCCAGGCGCTCTCGAGGTCGAGCCCGCCGGTATAGACCAGGCTCCCCATCATGTCGGGGTGATAGCGCGAGCCCTCCTCGTTCGAGAAGATCGCGACTTCGAGGGGGCGGCGGGTGCGGACGCCCGCGTCATCCAGCGTGCGGGCGGCCTCCAGCGCCGCGAGCACCCCCAGGTTGCCGTCGTAGCGGCCGCCGTTGCCGACCGTGTCGGTGTGCGAGCCGAGCATCACCGGGGCGGTGTCCGGGTCCTCCCCTGCCCGGCGGCCGATGACGTTGCCGATCCCGTCCACCCGGACCTCGAGTCCGGCGTCCTCCATCCACGACCGGACCAGGTCGCGGCCGGCCCCGTCCTCGGGCGTGAACGCCAGCCGCTCGGCGCCACCCTCGGGGGTGGCGCCGATCTCGGCGAGGCGGGCGATGGAGTCGAGGAGGCGGGGGCCGTTGATCCGGAGTTCCGCCGCACCGCCAGACATCGCCGCCGCCCGCCTACTCGCCGGCGACTCCGGCGTCGGACAGACGCTTCAGGACGTCGTCGAGCTCGCCGCGCAGCTCCTCGTAGCGAACCGCCGCGTCCCGGCCCGGCGGCTGATCGGCGGTGTCGAGGTTCGAGTAGAGATAGCTGATCTGGTCCACCAGCATCGGCCGGGAATAGCGAATCGGACGGGTGACCAGCTCCTCGTGGATCGCCTCGAGTGCGTCGCCGCCGCCATCCTCCATCGCGGCCTCCAGCCGGGCCGCCGCCATCCGCGCCTCGGAGAGCATGTCCCGCGCCTTCAGCGCCAGCGCAACCTGGGTCCGGACGTGCTCCGCGGTGACCCAGCCTTCGTCGACCGTCCGCGGGTCCATGTTCAGCCGGAAGCTCCTCGCCATGGTGTTGCCGTCCACGGTCAGCTCCACCGTGTAGCGGCCGGGCGCCGCCAGGACGCCCCGGCCGGAGGCGTTGCCTTCACCGTCCTTCGGTCCCGGGTGCCGCATGTCCCAGGTGAAGCGGTGGACGCCCGCGCCGGTCGGCACCGTCGGGGCGCCGCGGCGCATCATCCCCGGAGCCCGCATCTCCTGGGTCATGGCGGTCTCTTCGCCGGGACCGGCGCTCTCGAAGCTGCGGACGAGGTCCCCGTTCTCGTCCCGCACGTCGATCCGGGCGTTCTGCGCGTCCGCCGGCAGCCGGTAGGTGAACCGCGGCCCCGGGGTCGGATACTCGGGGTCCGCCGGCGCAGGGGCGGCGAAACCCCCTCCTCCGGCGCGGAGGCGGATCTCGTCGCGCGGCTGGAAGAAGTGAACCCCGTCTCCGGGCGGCGCCTCGTGCAGCGGGGTGATGTCGTCGAGGATCCAGAAGCTCCGTCCCATGGTCGAGATGGCAAGGTTCTGCTGCACCACCTTGATGTCGGTGATCGGGGTCACCGGCAGGTTCTGCTGGAAGGAACTCCACGTCGCACCGTCGTCGAAGGAGATGAACATCCCCCACTCGGACCCAAGGTAGAGCAGCCCCTCCCGGTCGGGGTCCTCGCGCACCACCCGGACCGGATGGTCGTTGGGCACCCCGTTCGTGCCGTCGGTGATCCGGGTCCAGGTCTCGCCGTAGTCGCTGGTCTTGTAGGCGTGCGGGGTGAAATCCCCGAGCTGGTAGCGCAGCACCGCGGCGTAGGCCCGCGCCGGATTGTGCGGCGAAACCTCGATGTTCTGCACCCGGCCGTAGGGGCCGAGCTCCGGTGGGGTCACGTTCTTCCACGTCCGGCCGTCGTCGCGGGTGACATGGATGGGCCCGTCGTTCGCGCCCGCCCAGATGACCCCCTCCTCGTGGGGGGACTCCTGGACGTCGTAGAGCACCGCGAAGTGCTCCTCGCCGGTCACGTCGAGCGTGATCGGGTCCCCGGAGACCACCTGGGTTTCCGGAGTGAACGCCGTCAGGTCGGGCGAGACCGTCCGCCAGGTGCGGCCGCCGTCCTCCGTCACGTGGACGTACTGCGAAGCGTGGAAGACCCGGTTCGGGCTGTGCGGCGAGACGTGGATCGGCACCGTGCGCTGGAAGCGGTACTCGAGGTCCTTGGGGTTGTGCCCGTAGAGGTTCGCGAACCCCACGTAGTACTGCTCCTCCTGACCGGTCCGCATGTTGTAGAGGCCGAAACGGCCCTTGCAGTTCGCGTAGACGATGTCGGGGTCGCCGGGCTTCGGGACCACCGGGCCGGTCTCGCAGCCGCCGATGGCCTCCCAGTGCGCGGTGTGGCCGCCCGGCCGGTAGTGCTCGGGATAGCTCGGCACCGAAATGGTCGAGTTGTCCTGCTGTCCGGCGTAGAGGCGGTAGGGGAAGTTGTCGCTCACGTCCACCTGATAGAGCTCGGCGGTGGGCTGGTTCTCCTGGGTGGACCAGGTCTCGCCGCCGTCGATGGAGACGTTCGCGCCGCCGTCGTTCGCCTGGACGTGGATGTTCGGCTGGTCGGGGTTGATCCAGAGGTCGTGGTTGTCGCCGTGGGGGGTGAACTTCCGCTCCCAGGTGACGCCGCCGTCGGTGGACTTCCAGTAGCCCTCGGCCATCCCCCAGAGGGTGTCCGGGTCGGTCGGGTGGGCGTGCAGGTTGTTGTAGTAGAAGGGCCGGTTCCGGATCGGCTGGAAGTCGGTGATCTGCCGCCAGGTGTCCCCCTCGTCATCCGACCGGTAGACGCCGCCGTCGCTGCCCGGCGCCTCGATGAGCACGTAGACCCGCGAGGGGTCGGCGGGGGAAACGGCGAGGTCCGACTTGCCGCGGAGACCCGTCGGGAGCCCGCTCTCGAGCTGCTCCCAGGTGTCGCCCCCGTCCCGCGAGCGGTGCACGCCGCCTTCCATGCCACCGGAACGGATCGTCCACGGCTTCCTCTCGGCCTCCCACATGGAGGCGTAGATGGTGTCCGGGTCGCCGGGCTTGAACTCGAGGTCCACGGCGCCCGTCTGCTCGGACACGAAGAGCACCAGTTCCCAGTTCTCGCCGCCGTCCGTCGAGCGGTAGACGCCCCGCTCGGGGTTCGCGATGAAGGGATTCCCGATCTGGGCGATCCAGACGCGGTCCGGATCGTCGGGATGGATCAGGACGGCGCCGGAACTCCCGGTCTCCTCGAGGCCGAGGTTCCGCCAGGTCTTGCCGGCGTCGTCGGACCGGTAGACCCCCTTCCCGATGATGACGTTGCTGCGCAGGCCGTCCGATCCGGTGGTCACGTAGACGATGTCCGGATCGCTCTCGGCCACCGCGATGGCTCCGATGGAGGGGCTCTTGAAGTACCCGTCGGAAATGGGATGCCAGTTGTGCCCGTAGTCGGTGGTCTTCCAGACCCCGCCGCCGGTGGCGCCCATGTAGAAGGTTCCCGGCTGGGAGCGATGTCCCGCCACCGCGGTGACCCGGCCGCCACGCGAGGGACCGACCATGCGGTAGTGCATGGCGCCGAGCACGTCGGGATCGGGCTGGGCGGCCACGGGCGCCGCCATCAGCGCCGCGCCGAACGCCGCAAAGAGGAAGGAAGAAAGTCGCCTGCGCATCGCACGTGCCTCCACAAGCTCAGGACCGGAATCGGTTCCGGTCGCCATGTCCCGCTCGCTGCGGGGAACGCGCGATTCTACCGGTGGCGGCGGGGGTTTCGGGTCCCGGATGCGCCCCGTGGTCTGGCCCGGCCCGTGGGGCCGGCGCCCGCACCGCCCCGCTTGCCGCCGCGTGGGGGGCCGCCCAGGGCGGGAACTCCCCGCCGGGGCGCCGGCCGGGCGCCACCGGTTCGCGGCGGTGGCCGGGACGCGCCGAGTCCGAGTGGCGGCAGCCCCCGCGGTGAGCGGGGACGTCCGCGCTCGGCCGGGGCGCCGCGGGGGGTGCGAGCGATACGGACGGGACGCGGGGACCTGGCGCGCTCCGGGCGCCGGGCGGAAGCGGACCGGGGCAATGCCCTCTGGAGCGCCGCCCCGAAAGTCCAACGGCCGAATCGGCCATCCGCCGGGAGGCCGGGCGCGACTGCGATGAGCGGCGCGAACGTGAACCGGGCGGAGCCCTCGGAGGCGAGCTCGAGGATGTCCCCCTTCCAGCGCTCCCAGCCGATGAGGAAGTCCAAAGCGTCCTCGTCGAGATCGGCGAGGGTGACCTCCAGGACGCGCGCGGTGTTGTCCGCGTCCTGGGCATACGCCGCCGGCGCCAGCAACAGGCTCGACGCCACCAGGAGGAAACCCCGCATCTCGGAGGAATCGTACGCAATCCACGTGCCGGGTAGGCGCAGTCGGCTTGGAACGCCGGTCAGCAGCCTGTGGACGAAGTGACGTGAGCGCCGAGGCCGGTGAGGCGCCAGGCTGACAAGGCGCGTAAGGGAGGAATACCGGGTGTATTCCGACCGATACGCAACGATGAGGGTCGCGAAGCGGCCCGGCTCAGCCGGGATGCATCGCCGGCCGAACGCCGCGTGACTTCGTTCGCAGGCTGCTCAAAGCCGGCACGCGCGGCGCCCCCCCACCGGGAGGACTGGCGCGCCGCCCATGTCGTAGCGCCACCCGCCCTCAGGGTCTCTGGACCCCGAGCGATTTCCCGGGCGCCGCACTAGAGTCAGCGCATGCTCCTCCGAGCTTCCAGACTGTGGACTGAGTCGGAACGCACTCAGCCATCCGCGGTCCTGCTCGGGTTGACGCTGCTGGCCGCCTGCGGGGGCGATTCGGCCCTCCCGGGCACGACCGTTCCCGCGCCAGCATCCGCAACACCCTCCGGTCGCGCGTCACAGACGGGACAGATTGTCCTTGGCGCCCCGTTCGTACCAATCCCCGAAGTGAACGCCCTCCTGCTGAGTGCGGTGGAGCGGGCCGGTTTGCCAACCGACCGGAACTGGGTCTTCGGGTGTCGCGACCCGGAGACCTACGACGAGACGGCGGGGCTCACCTCGCGCCGAACCTGGCCGTCAGGACCGATCCCCCAACAGGATCTGGACGAATACGCCGAATCCCTGAGCAGGTACCTGACCGTCCTTGCTTCCAGGGTGGGCGACGAGGCATGCGGCCTTTTCTTTGGCGGCGCGACGATCCACTGGGATGGAACGCAGCGAGGAGAGCCGCCGCTGGTTTCCATTCTCATCTGGGGAACACCCGACACCGGGGACCCCCTGCGTACGGTGCAGCGCAGCCGGTGGTGGGTTCCACCGGGACCAACCAGCTTTGGATCCGAGGACTCAAGGAGCGTCTTCGGGCACGGCGCGGCTCACCTCACAGACCCAGGCCGGTTCCACTGATTCGCTGGCACGATCTACGAGATCGGCGGTCTTGTGGTCCTGGCGGCTTCGGCGGCGTGCCGACCTGGAGGCCCCTGCCGCGCGAACCGGCCGGCTCCACGCCGGTCCGCCACCCCGGCGATCTGGATGTCCGCGTTCCATGCCGTCCGGGCCGGGCGGGCGGTACTCTTGCGCTCCCCTTGACGCACCCCGGAGGCTTCCACATCATGCGAAACCGCGTTCCCCTCCATTCCGCCGGCCGGATCACCACCTTGGCGCTGGCCGCACTGCTGGCCGCGCCGCTCGCGTTCGCGCAGGGCGGGACCGAGACCGCTCTCGAAGCGGAGTGGGCCCGTCTCGAACCGCTTTCCGGAGGCGTATTGGGGCTTGCGGCGGTGCATCTGGAGACCGGGCGGACCGCCTACCTCCATCCCGACGATCCCTTCCCGATGGCCAGCACCTACAAGGTCCCCATCGCGGTGGAGGTGCTCCGCCGGGTGGACGCGGGCGAGTTCGGCCTCGACCACATGATCGACCTGGAGTTGTCCGACCTCTCGCCGGGGAGCGGCACCCTCAGCCGGCTCTTCGACGACCCCGGCGTGTCGCTGTCCATCCTGAACCTGATGGAGTTGATGCTGCTGATCAGCGACAACTCGGCGACCGATCTCTGCCTCCGCGCGGCCGGCGGCGGGGAACGGGTAACCGCCCGAATGAAGGAGCTCGGCGTCGAGGGCGTCGTGGTCGCCCGCTCCACGGCGGACCTGATCACCGACTACGTGGGCGCCGAGGGACTCCCGCCGCGGGACGAGCGCACCCGCGCGACGTACACCGAGCACTACGGGAAGGTCTCGGACGAGGACCGCGCCGCGGCCCGGGACGGGTTCGAAGCCGATGCGCGCGATACCGCCACCCCGCGTGGGATGGCCGACCTGCTGGTCAAGATCTGGAACGGCGAGGGGCTCTCGAGGGACAGCCGGGATCTGCTGATCGACATCATGGAGCGCTGCGAGACCGGCGCCGGCCGTCTGAAGGGCCGTTTGCCGGAGGGCACCGTGGTGGCCCACAAGACGGGCACCATCGGACGCAGCACGAACGACGTGGGGATCGTCTACCTGCCGTCCGACGCCGGGCACGTGGTGATGGCCGCCTTCGTGAAGGAGTCGGACGATCCGGTGCCGGACCGCGAGCGGGCGATCGCCGAGGCGGCGCGCGCCGCCCACGACTACTTCCTGTTCGTGCGGTAGGCGCAGGGGGCGGCCGGCCGAATCAGCCGCCGGCCATCCCGGACTGGTTCCTCTGCCGATGGCTGAATCGGGCCAATGGAGCTTGGCGGGGGTGTCCGGCGACCCTTCGGGGAGGCGATAACCGACACTTGGACGCCGTTCTGACCGACACTTTGTCCGGCAGCCAAGTCATTGAAGAATCAAACTCTTCGTGGGCATCGCCCCACGCTAACCGACACTTGGACGCTCCGTTGACCGACACTTGGACGCTGGCGCATTTGCACCGACGCCGCCCTCAGGCGGCCCGAATCTCCCGGAGCGCGCCGAGCAGGGCCTGGTGGTGCTCGGAGAGGCCGACCGAGATGCGGAGGAAGGTCGGCAGGCCCCAGCCGGCCCCGTCCTGGACGTAGATCCCGCGCCGGAACAGTTCCCACACCACCGGGAGCGCCTCGCTCCCGAGGTCGGCCATCAGGAAGGGCGCCCGGTGCGGCCACGGCTGGCAGCCCAGCTCGGTGAGTCCGGCGCGCAGCTCGGCGAGGCCGTCGTCAATTGTCTGTACGTACTGCTCGACGTGCTCGCGGTCGGCGAGTGCCGGCCCGCAGGCGAGCGCCGCCGCGGTGTTGAGGCCGAAGTCGCCCCACCAGACGCCGGTCGCCTTGTCGAACAGCGGACCCGACCCGATCACGTAGCCGACGCGGAGGCCCGCCATGCCGTACGCCTTGGAGAAGGTACGGGCCACGATCACCGGCCCACCGGCGAGCGCCTGCGAAACGGCGTCTTCCGGGAGGAACTCGGCGTAGGCCTCGTCCACGATGAGGATCCCCCCGTCGGGGACCGCCTCGGCGAGCGAGGCGATCTCGTCCCCGGACACCGCGGCCCCGGTCGGGTTGTTGGGGTTCGCGAGATAGACGATCCGGGTGTCCGGCCGGATGGCGGTGCGCATCGCCGCGACGTCGAGCGTTCCCTCCGGTCCCATCGGGGTGCGGATCACCTCGGCGCCGACCTGTGCCGCCACCCCGCCGCACCATCCGTAGGTGATCTCGGGAAGGACGAGGCTCGTCGTGCCCGGCTTCAGGAAACCCCACGGGAGGAACTGCAGGAACTCGGTGGAGCCGCAGCCGACGAGGACGTTCTCGCGGCGGGCGCCGTGGTGCGCGGCGATCCGGTCACGGACCGTTTCCGGATAGTTGTAACGGTTTCCGGCGGCGAGGCCGTCGGCGGCGATGGCGGCCAGGGCCTTCGGGGAGGGGCCGAGCGGGTTCTCGTTGAAGCCGATCCGGACGGCGTCCTCGGCAAAGCCACCTTCCGGGAAGACCGGAACCGAACTCAGGGCATCCGCCGCGCTTCCGGCCGGAGCCGGTTCGGGCGCCGCGTCCCGGGCGCCGGGAGCGGTGTCACATCCGGGGAGGGCGCCGGCGGTGGCGGTCCCCGCCGCGGTGGCCGCGACGGCCCGCAGGAACGCGCGGCGGCTCGGGCCGAGGCCCGTGGGGTAGCACTCGAAACCGAGGGGACGGAGGAGGGGGGAGAAGGGCGCGTGGGACATGGGGACCTCCCGGATGCGGCGTGCCCTGGAGAGGGTACGGGCTGTCTCCGGGACGGCGCCATCGGGAAGTCCTGCGTTTCCGGCCGTACTCGCCGCCCGGGGGGAATGTGTGAAAGGGGGGGCCGGCCCCCCCTTTCACAAAAAAGACAGCGCGAATGGGAACTCGCCCGCCGTTCTTGATTGCGCTGACGGGATGGACCTGAACCTCCGATGCGGCGAGTTTCCATTCGGAGGCACGAAGTGCCGTTCGGCCGGTGGACGGGGCCCCGACTGACAAGGACTCGTAATCACCGTGAAATCAGTCTGGTGGCCCCGTCCGCTGGCCGACCAGTGCGCGGCGCGGAGCGCCGCGGTGCCGGTCTGGAGGGCCCCACCGGGAGAACTGCCCGGCGTTCCAAGCCGCTTCCGCGGTGGGGGGAGAGTGGGGGCGTGGCGTTTCGCGGCCCTGGCGGGCCGCGATGCCGGCCGGAGGCCGGCGCTCCGAGACCTCAGCGTTCGCGTTCGGCGAGCTTTCGTTCCAGCTCGCGGAGGCGCTCTTCGGTCGCGGCGAGCCGCTCCTGAAGGGCCTCGTAGTCGAACTCGCTCATGCGCTCGCGGGCCGCCTCGATGGCCTCCCGCATGGCCTCCCGGGTTTCGTCGGTGATCGTGGAGGGAAGCTCCCGCAGGACCTCGAGGCCCTCCAGGTCGGGCATCTCGAAATGGAACTCCTCGAAGTTCGGGCGATCTCCACGGCCGAACCAGACGGCTCCCTCCCGTTCGGCGAGCGTGGCGGTCAGGTTGACCGGGGCGCCGTCGCGAATGACCTCCACCGAGACCTCCTCGTCCGCGTCGAACTGCGCCACCGAGCGCACCACGTCCCAGGAGTTCTCGGCCGGTTCGCCGGCGACCGCGGTGATCACGTCACCCACTTCGAAGCCGGCGGCAGCGGCCGGGCTGTCTTCGGCCACGCGTGAGATCAGCGTCCCGGCGTCCCTCGGGGCGCCGTAGAACTCGCGCAGTTCCTCGGTGATGTCCACCAACTGGACTCCCAGGTAGCCGTGTCCTGAACGGCCCACCACCACGCGCGGCCGCACCGGGCCGCGGATCAGGATCTGGGGAGCAGGGGATTCCGCGGCGGCGGGGGCGAACGGCGGGGCCGGGGCGCGGACGGGCTGCGCCTGTTCCTGCGGCGCCGCGGCGGCGAGCGCCGGGAGCGCGAGGGCAGCGGCGAGCACCAGCGCCGGAAGTCGAAGTGCTTTCTGCTTCATCGTGTTCATTTGTTTTCCTCTTGTGTCTCTTCCTGAAGTGGTTTGGTCACCGGCGCGGGCGGGTGGAGGCGGGGACGACGAGCGAGGCGCCCGGCGGCCGGGCGGGACGGTCCAGGTAGGACTCGAGGTCCAGGAACAGGTCCACCTCCTCGTCGCCGCCGATCCGGAGGATGGGTCCTTCGGCGGAGTCGCCCCCGAGGCGGCGCATGGCGTCGAGTTCTTCGGCGAGGCGCCGGTATTCGCGGACGATCTCCTCGAACTCCCGGAGATCGGGGTCCGCGGGGGCTCCCGCGACGACCGGCTCCGCCGGAGCGGGCGCCTCCGCGACCAGCGGCTCTTCGGTTCCCGCCCCGTTCCACACGGACCGGACCAGCAGCCCGGAGGCGACCAGCGCCGCCGCGGCCGCGGCGAGGAGCCAGGGACGGAAGCGGCGGCGCCGGTCTTCGGCCCGCACCCGGGCCATGACGCCCTCGGCGAAGCCGGACGGAGGCTCGGGACGGGGGAGCGTGCGCAGCATCTCGCGCAGCTCGTCGTCGGTGGGTCTGCCAGGCATCAGGAAACTCCCTCGGTACAGCCTTTTTCGAACATCGGGGCGAGCAGTTCCCTCAGGCGCTGCCTGCCCCGGTGGGCGCGGGACTTCACCGTCCCCTCCTCGACGCCCAGCATTTCCGCAATCTCGCGGTAGGACCGCCCCTCCACGTCACGCAGCAGCACCGCTTCCCGGAAAACGAGCGGAAGCCGCGGCAACGCCCCGGTGAGCGCGTCCCGCACCTCGGCCCGCCAGGTGGCCTCGTCCGGGCGAGCCTCCCGGCCACCGGCGGCGATTTCTCTCGCACCCGCCGGCGCCTCCTCGATCGACACGTGCGGCAGCCGCTGGTCCGGCCGGCGCTGCCGGCTCCGCACCAGGTTCGCGGCGATCCGGAACAACCAGGATTCGAACTTGCCCGACTCCTGGTAGCGCGCGGCGGCGCGGAAGACCCTGACGAAGGTCTCCTGCGCCAGGTCGGCGGCGGCGGCCGGGTCCTCGACGAGGTTCAGGAAGTACCCGAAGAGCCGCCGCTCGTAGCGCCGGACCAGCGGCTCGAAGGCGTCGAGGTCGCCCGCCTGGACCCGCGCCATCAGCGCGGCGTCGGAATCGAGCGCCGCCGCCCCGGGGCCGGAGGCGGCAAAGGGGATTACCGGGCTGGCGGGGTTTAGCGTCGCGTGAGCCATGCGCTTCGAGAGGTCAAAACGCACGGAAGCACGATCCGTTCCCGAGGCGGGGCCCTTCGAGCCGTGGGAGCGGCGAGGGCGTGTATCGCGGCGCGGTTTCGCGGCCTGCGGCCGCGATGCCGGCCGGAGGCCGGCGCTCCGAGCGCGTCTATACGGTCAGGGAGAAGCCAGGGTCGTCTGGTAGGCGACGCTGCCCCAGGCGAAGCGGAGCATTCCGCCGCCGGCGGAAATCTCGAAGACGTTGCCGTCGCCGGAAGCCTCGGCCTCGTCGAGGGAGATCCGCGCCTGCTCCTGGTCCTCGATCTGGCCGTAGCCGCTGAGCATCGGCCAGGGCTCGGCGCGCATCGGCTCCGGCGCCTGGTCCCAGAGCTCGCCGAGCGCGATGCCCTGGTGCCGGTTCACGAGCAGCGACCAGCCGCCCGACTCCGGAACGTGGAGATAGAGGCTGTAGCGGCCCGCGGGCAGCGTCTCGCCGCCGATCTTCACCGCTCCGGAAGTCTCCAGGATCGTGACCTGGTTCTCGCCGGCCCGCCAAACGCGGTCCGCCGGCAGCATGTTGAGCAGATCGGGAAGCATGCGGTCGCCGAGGTCGGGACGGCCGTAGTCGATCGTGACGGACGCGCTGCCGACGTCGGTGCTCACCGCTCCGCGGGGAAGCGCGTCCTGGGCGGCGGCCGGGAGGGCGAGGAGCGCGGCAAGCAGCAAACCAGGAAGAGGGATTCGGGACATTGGGAACTCCTTTTGGGGGGAAGACCGGAAACGTAGCCCACCCCCGGCGCCGTTGCCAGAAAACCGACCGTCAGGGCGACGCGAGGGTCGTCTGGTAGGCGGCGCCGCCCCAGGCGAACCGGATCGTTCCGCCTTCCACGGCGATCTCGAAGATGTCTCCGTCGCCCGTCGCCTCGGTTTCCTCGAGGGCGATCCGCGCCGCTTCCTCGTTCGCGATCTGGCCGTAACGGGCCACCATGGGCCAGGGCTCGTCCGCCAGGTCCAGCGGTGGCGGCTGCGACGCGATCTCGCGCAGCGGGACGCCGAGGTGCCGGTTCACCAGGAGCTGCCAGCCGCCGGACTCCGGAATGTGCAGATAGAGGCTGTAGCGCCCGGCCGGAATGGTCTTGCCGCCGATCCTGACCGGCGCCGACGTCTCGATCGTGGTGACCTGGTTCTGGCCGGCCCTCCACACCCGGTCCTCCGGAAGCATGCCGAGAAGGTCGGCGAGCGACCGGCCGCCGAGCCCCGGACGCCCGTAATCGATGGAAACGGTGGCTCTGCCGATTTCGGCTTCCACCTTGCCGCGCGGATTCATGTTCTGGGCGATCGCCGGCAGCGCGAGCAGGGCGGCGAGCAGGGCAGCCGCGAATCGGGTTCGGGACATCGGACGACTCCTCTCTCGAGCGAGAAGCGGAACCCTAGCCCGCATTCTTGATACTCAGCGCCTGGGTGGAGTCGATGTGCGCCCCGTGACGGCGGGTGGGGTTGCGACGTGCACGGCGCGCCAGTCCTCCCGGGGGGGGGCCGCGCGTGCCGGCTGAAGCCGGCGTTCCAAGCCGGCGCGCCATGAGGCGGGTTCCCTCGACGAGCGAAGAAACAAGATGGCAGCGAACTGCGTTCGCTGCCGGCGATTTTTACCCCCTTTCACATGAAGGTAACGACAAATCGGAACTCGCCGAAGGGCGCGCCAGCGCGCGAGGGAGTTTCGATTTGCGGCGCTAATCGACTATGGCATTCCATAGAGTTCCGTGCAGTGCCGTATTGTGCCATTAGTTGATTGTATTCCAACGAGTTATCGTGCTATACTGTCCCCCGTGGGACGGAGTGAACCTCACCGTTCCCGCCCATTTTCTGTTCTCCAACTGATGCCAGATCACACTCAGATACCCCCGCTCGAACGTCCCTACCGCCTCTCCGCCCGTTTCGTCGAGGCCATACAGCAGCCCGGACGCTACGGCGACGGGCGCGGCTCCGGCGGTCTTTCACTCCGCGTCAAGCGTACCGCCCGAGGCCAACTCTCCAAGACCTGGGGCCAGCGCATCAGCGTGGACGGACGAGCCCGCAACCTCGGACTCGGCTCCTGGCCGCACGTCAGCCTCACCGAAGCCCGCCAGCAGTGCGCCCTCAACCTCCTGGCCCGCCAGCGCGGGGAACTGGTCACCGGCCACAGGCCGACCGTCCCCACCTTCGGTGAGGCCGTCGAGAAGGTCATCGCCATGCACCGGACCGGCTGGAAGGACGGTGGACGGTCGGAGAAGTTGTGGCGAGCGACGCTGCGCGCCCACGCCATGCCGAGGCTGGGCCGGAGACCGGTGGACCGGATCCACACCTCGGACGTGATGGCGGTATTGCTTCCCATCTGGAACGAGAAGCGGGCCACGGCCCGGCAGGTGCGCCACCGGATCGGGGCGGTGATGCGCTGGGCGGTGGCCCAGGGCTACCGGGAGGACAACCCGGCCGGAGACGCCATCGGCGCGGCGCTGCCCCGGAACGAGGTTCGGCCGCAGCACCACCGGGCGCTCCCCTATGCGGAGGTTGCCGGGGCCATCGCCACGGTGCGTGGGTCCGGTGCCTATCCCGCGACGGTGCTGGCGTTCGAGTTCCTCGTGCTGACGGCATGCCGGGGCAGCGAGGTGCGCGGCGCCCGGTGGGACGAGATCGACATCGAGGCTCGGGAGTGGCGGATTCCGGCGGAACGGATGAAGACGGGCCGCGAGCACCGGGTTCCCCTCTCCGACAGGGCGCTCACGGTGCTGGAGGAGGCGCAGGCGCTCGCGGACGGCTCCGGGCTGGTGTTCCCCTCCCCCCGGGGCCGCCGGCTCTCAGACGCGACGATCACGAAGATGGTCCGGGACCTCGGGATCGGGGCGGTGCCGCACGGGTTCCGGTCGAGCTTCCGCGACTGGGCAGCGGAGCGGACGGACGCGCCGCGTGAGGTTTGCGAGTTGGCGCTGGCCCACGTGAACCGGGACCGCGTGGAGGCCGCCTACCGGCGTTCGGATCTGTTCGAGCGGCGGCGGGCGCTCATGGAGCAGTGGGCCGCGTTCCTGGCTGGAATCAAGAACACCGGAGGACAGCTCGAAGACGCGGTCAGGGACGGTGCCTACGACTGATTCCGGAAACCGGCCCCCAAGAGCAGCCCGTTCCAGACTCCGAACACGCCGGCCCCCACACCGGTGTTGAAAGGGTTCCAGAACAAAGCGAGGAGTGCCACCATCATCACGCATCCTGATACGAAACTGAGAAGCACCCAGGCAGGCGTCTGCGCCGCACTCAGCCGATGTCCTACCGCGCGCCCGACCAGGCGCCCGACCGCGAAGCCAATGACGCCGCCAACAATGAGTTCCAGTCCCAAGCTTGCCGTCTCGACCCAGCCCATCTTGCCCTCGAGGATGACGTTCGCGAGGACCGCGCCAGCCGCGAAGCCGAACGCGACACCAACACCGACCCGGATCTGAGGCGTCATGTGATTCATGACAGTGCCCTCACTTCGGCCTGCACTTCCGAGTCAGTCGGGGACGGGCGGGACCGCCCCGCTCGCGCGGGGGCTTCATGATGATGATCCGAGATCCAGCCGCTCGCCGGCCGGGAACACCAGACGTTTTCGTTCAGAGTCATAAGCCGGCGTTTAGCAAGGGCTGTGCCACCACCCGCCTCTGCCCTCAGCGAAGACGTGGTCGCGGGGCGACCGGTCGCCGGACCCGTGTAACCGTTCGGGGCCTCAGCGGAGGCAGCGAATTGGCCACCAGAGCTCCAGAGTCGGCAGGCCAGACGCCTCTAGCGGGCTGCCGTCGAGGCAACGCGTCAGAACCTGATTCGTCGTACCGGCGCAGCGTCGCGCCGAGACCGCAACAGCGTGGCTCAGCGCAGTTCCCTCAACGCCAGGTGGGCCGCGCGCATCCCCAACTCGCCTTGAGCGCAAGGCCCCCATTCGCCCGTCTCGGTGATCCTTCTTTCGAACCTCCCGATCACTCTTTCCGTGGAATTCCGCACAGTCTCAACGACCCGATCCACCAAGCCCTCCCGGTGAACTATCGGATACGCCGCCGGGTCCAACACGGGCTGGATCAGTTCGTCCTCCACGCTCTCGCGCGACGCTTGGCCGCACGCCCGAGCCCGGATCGACAGCCCGTCCGACCCGACCGTGTCCAGATCGCCCAGGTTCTCCAGAATCTGCTGTCGGTGTTCAAGTAGATCCTGTCGGTATCCGAGCTTCCACTGCTCGAACCGCTCCTTGCGAGCGTGTATCCGCGACAGCGCCTCGGCGGTGAACTGGCTCAGGTATTCGTCACGGGCGGCCAGCGCGCGCTCCACCGCGGTTTCAATGCTGACGCCCGCGACCTCGGCATAAATGGCCGCCTGCTTCCGGAAGTGCGACTCCCTCCGCTCTCGCGTCTTCCGCCAGTGGCGGACGGCGGCTCGCCGTGCGGCAATCGGGGACAACCCCTGTTTGGTCCACCACGACAAAGCGTCGGTGTCCCGAGACCTCTCCTCCGCGGTTCTCGGAGTGCCGCGCCTGAAGGAGTTCAGGCGTTCGTTGGCGATACGTTCGCCATTCGCAGCATCTCCCACTGTCACTGCGGCGAACATCGCAGTCTCGAGCGCGTCGGCGTCTTCCTGGACGGCTGACGGTGCCTGCACGGCAAAGCCAACCATAGCGACGAGAAGCGCCGCCGTCACGAAGAGGGCTGGGGTCTCGACCCCTTTCGTCATGTCTCTTTCCCTCCGGGATCATTGCGCAAGCCCGCGTGCCTTGCCAGGACCGGGGCTCGCCGGATGTGCGCGCCCCACCGCCCTCCGTAGGAGCGGCGGATTCTTATGGAGCAGTGGGCCGCGTTCCTGGCCGAGGTCGTCGACGAGAGGCTCGACCCGGCATAGAGTCGGAGCGTTGGGTAAGTTTCGCGCTCCGAGGAGAGGCAATCATGCGAATCGGAACATCATCTGTCCGAAGCATCCGAAAACGTCTTCCCGCGATCCTGCGCTGGCTCGCGGAAAGGCGGCCCGACATCGTGGCGCTCCAGAAGATTTCCGCACCCGAAGCCGCGTTCCCGACCCGGGTTCTGGAGGGAGTCGGCTACTACAGTGCGGCATTCGGCCCGACCTGTCGGACGGACTACGGTGTTGCCGTCCTGAGCCGACGGGAGCTGCCGAAGCCCGAGGTCCGATTTCGGGGCCTGCCCTGTCCGGAGGCGAATGGGGCTCGCCTACTGACGGTGGACGTAGGGGAGGTACGTTTTTCGTCCATCTACGCTCCGTTCGGGAACCCGCGCAAGTACGGCAACGAGCAGGCCATCGAGCGCCGCGTGGCATGGCTGCGATGCCTGCGGACCCACGTCCGTGAGCAGGGCTACGCCGAGCGGCAGAGCCTGTTGTGCGGGGACTTCAATGTCATCCCGGACGATGCTCCCACGCGAGGCGGCGCTTACAGCGAAAGGGAGCAACATGAGTTGACCCGGCTCTGTGAACTCGGGTTCGTGGACCTCTACCGCCGGGCTCACCCTGGCAAGAAAGCCGGCTTCAACTTCGGGTTCCAGTTTGCTGAGGAAGGTACTTCGAGGCTTCACCTGGTCCTTGGCAGCGCACGTCTGGCGAACTGCTTGCGCGACGCGTGGGTGGACCTGGACTACCGAACCGAGGCCGCTCCCGTCGTCGTGGATCTGGATGGTGTCACCACGTGAGGTTGGCGGACCTTCGCGATCCGCAGTCCATCCCTGGCGAGTCCCTCCCGGAGGAGAGGCGATGCTGAAGGCGCACTCGCTGCTTGCGGCCTCTCTCATCTCCAACACAGCCTGCATCGCCATGTTTTCGAGCGACGGATCGCTCCGGCTACCGAACCTCCGAGGATAGACTTGGTGCGGTCGGGAGACGAACGTGGCAAGGTCGGTTGCACACCGGAAGCGCGGGTCTTGGCCCGCGGTTGCGGTGGCCCTGCTGGTCGCGGCCGGGGCCGGTGCGCAGGACGGCCTCTACGTCGGGATTGGCGTCGGACGGGATCAGGGAGACATCACCTACACGAAGACCATCGGTCTCGACGTGCCACCTCCCAGCGAGGCGGCGGCGAGTGACGGGGCGGCCGGAGGCTTTCCTGCGTTCAGGGGAACGCTCGGGTACCGCGCCCCACTCATCGGCCAGCTCTTTATCGCGGGCGAAGTGGAGACGGCCATCCACGGCGACGATGGCGCCGCCGGTGCGCTGCGGGAGGGCACCGGGCTCGGGGACCGGGACGTTTGGCCTGGCGGCTGGACCTTTGATAAGGGACGGAGCATCGGCCTGAACGCGAAGCTTGGGATGGCCCCGGTCGGACTGCTTGGCGACGGCGGAGCGGCGTATGTGATCGTTGGGCTTCACCGGCTCGGCGCCACAATGAGGCTCGGTTTCGAGAACGCGGACATGAGCGATGTCACGCCCTGGAGCCGAGCCCTGCGCTCGTGGGTTCGCGGGGTCGGGGTCGAGTTTGGGAGCGTGGCGAACCGCCTCGCGGTCGAGGTGCGGAGCACCTCGTCTCGTGCGGAATGGATGGACCCCGAGGCGGGGGATGGCTCGGTGCTCGGGTCCCCGCGGGTGGGTCATGCCTTCGCAACGGCCGAATGGGGCATCTTCCTCGGCTTCGTGCGGTCATTCTGAGCCCGGTTCCCGGTCGCTCCGCTCCCTCCGCCAAAGCGAGAGCGCCCCGATCAAAGCACTGGCACAACGTCCGCTTCGCTACAGATCCCGCTCCCTGAAGTGTGCCGTCTTCAGTTGCCATTGACACGCGCCGCTAACGGAGCAAGGGACGGAAGGGGGCTGCACCCCGAACCCCCGCAACGGTGCGCTCCCGGTTGAGCGGCCGCACCGTTGTGGTCACCCGCGTCCCGCAGGCGGACTAGGCCGCCGTCGGCCCGGTCGAGGCCATCCGGCTCCCCATCGTCGGGAAACTGACCAACGGAGTCGAGAACGGCCCGGATGAGCAGTGGCTCGACGCCCTCGTCCACTTGGAAAACCACCCGACGGCCCGAGACCGGACCGTTCGCCGCCCCCACATCCACTCGCGAGCGGGTCCATATGCTCCTAGCTGACCAAGTGAAGCGCGGCGTGCATCCAGCGCTATACGGAGCGGAGCATCGTCCACACGGGAATCCGTCGCGTCGTCAAGCTTGTGAGGCCAGAGGCGAGGAGCAGGACTAACAGAAGAAGCGCTCCTGGTCCGAGGAACTGGAGCAGTTTGGAAGTGCCAACCCAAGGGACGCTGCTGGCCAATAACGGTGGTTCGCGTTCCTGACCGGGACCGCCGTTTCGTAACCCTCCGTTGCGCTCCGGAATCGCACGTCAACCGTGTGTGCCGCCTGTCGCATACGATCCATAGGCGATGGAGAAGGCCGACCTCCTCAGCCGGGCTATGGGAGCGGCGAACCTCGAGGATCCTGTTGTGCGGGAGGCCGTGGAGGCCCTCTTCGAGAGTCTGGCCGCCGCACTTGAGCGCGGCGGCCGGGTGGTGCTGCCGCTGCTTGCGGGCTTCTTCGTTCCGTGGCGGGCTGTCTCTCGGTAGGCTGTTGATGCTCGGCGCACACCTCGCACCGTGACCGCCATCGCCCACTTGGCTGGCCGCGAGGCCGCCCTCGAACCGCTCGGCTGGACCGGGCGGGACGCCACCTGGCTCGCCCTCGTCTGCCTCCACAGTGGCGTCTTCCTCCGCTCCCAGTTCGTGTTCCAGCAGGGTTGCAGCTCTCCCACCGCGCATCGCTTCGTGAAGCGCCTTCTCCAGGCCGCGGCCGCGCGTGAACGCCCCCTTTCGCCGGACCGTGGACGCGCGAGCGAACAGTGCTGCCACATCACCGCGCGCCCCCTCTACCGGGCGCTCGACATCGAGCACGTCCGCCACCGGCGCGTTGGCTCCCCCGGCCTCCTCTTCCGCCGCCTGCTCGCCCTCGACTACGTCATCGAGCACCCCGACCTCCCGTGGCTCCCTACGGAGCACGAGAAGGTCGCCCGTTTCACGGCCCTCGGCATTCCGTCCGCCGACCTCCCCCAGCGCAGCTTCAGGGGCGCCGTCGCGCCCACCCGCCGCTACTTCGCCGTCACGCTCCCGGTCGCCGCCGACGAGCGCGCCGCAACCTTCGTCTACACCGTCTCCGGGAGTCGGGACCTCAACGCGCTCCGCTACTGGGGGGAGACCCACCAGTCCCTCTGGACCGCCCTCCGCCGCGGCGGGCGCACGGTGCAGGTCGTGGCCGTCACCCGCACCAGCGGCCACGCCCGATCGATCGGCAAGAAGCTCGCCAAGTGGTGCGGCCCGCCGCCCGCCGCGCAGGAAATCACGCCCCCGGAGCAGGAACTCATGGACGACGTCCAGCGCGCCCGCGAGACGCGCAACTGGCGGATCCTCGACAAGTGGGGCGGTGTCAATGCCGTCGCCGACGCCCTCGAGGCCATCGAGAGCCGGAAGGACGCCAGCGCCCCGAGGGGTCCCTCGATCGACAGTTGCTCCACCCACGTCGCCGAACGCCTCGCGCCCGACTCCCTCACCCTCCCCTGATGGACCAGCGGCGCGGACGACGGAATTCCCCCTCGTTCCGCTCCTCCGGGGTCGCTCCGCCGTGAAAGACGCAGAAGACGCGCGACTTTCACCTTTTGGCCGTCCACGTGTTTCATCGGAACCCGTCCGGTTCTCGTTCTCCCCGTTGTGGTCGGGTCCCTGCGGGAACACCCCGCCTGCCCGTTTTTCAGCGGGGAGGCGGGGTTGGGAGCGACCCCCACATTTCCTTCGGAAATGCGGCACGGAATCGGGCCGCGTGCGCGGCCCCGTCTTCCCGTGTCCGGGTCGCTCCCATCGCCGGCAACGCCAGCGAAATCATCCCTGCGGGAAGGCCAAATTCTTGTCTGCTGACCAGGTCCTGCGATGAGTGGCTGATGTCCCCGGACGCGGGATCCACCCCTCTCCAAAGACGATGACTAGGGCGGCCAGAGCCGCTATAGCGAGCGCAGTGTCGGCCAGACGGGAATTCGCCGGGTCGTGAGACTCGTGAGGCCGGAGGCGAGGAGCAGCAGCAAGAGAAGAAGCGCTCCGGGTCCGAGGAACTGGAGCGGTTCGGAAACGTCAACCCAGGGGACGCGGCTGGCCAATATACGGCAGAGGATCCATCCGCCCAACGTGCCGAGGCTCACGCCGGCCACCGCGTTTGTGGCGGCACCGCGCAAGGCGATCCACGCGATGCGTTCCGGATCTGCCCCCAGCGCCGCACGCACGGCGATTTCATACTTCCGGCGAGACGCGAAATCGGCCACCTGGCCGACTCCTCCACCGACGGCGAGTAGGACACCGGCAACGGCGAAGGCGCCAAGCGCGACCGCGCCCAGAACCGGTGCTCCGAGACGACCGATGCGGCGTGCCCGAACCGACGCGACCCGTAAGGTCCTTAGCGAGGGATCCACGGTCGGCGGTACCCGTGCGAGCGCGGCCATCTGGCCAGCCGAGGGTTCATCTCTGAGGCGCACCACCACTTCGACCGTCCTCACGCCTCGAAGAACGGGTGGGATCGAATAGGGGACGTACGCGGTCGGAACGGACTCTTCCCCTGGGAAGATGCGGATATCGGGGACGATGCCGACAATACGGGCTCGGGCTGTTTCAACGAGAAACGACCGGTTCAATGCGGCCTCAGTCTCCGACAGCGCGGCTGCGTACGATTGATCGACGACGGCAACGCGTTCGGCGATGGCGGTGTCTGACTCCCGGAACCCACGCCCCTGGAGGACCGGTATCCGCAAAACATCGAACAAGGTCGCGCTCACTCGCCTCGTCGCACGCCCAGAACTGCGGTCCCACGTGCCCGGTGAACCGGAGGTTGGAAAGGTCCTGCTCCCTCCCGGTTGGTCAGGCAGGGAGTCGGCAAACGCTGCGGCCTCCACATCGACTCGGCGCTCGAATCTTGCCTTGAGTTCTGTCAGCAGCGCCACCTCGGAGTCATAAGGCAGGGTGCTCTCACCCGACTGACCGCCAAAGTCCACCGTGAGTTGGACCAGTTGACGATCGTCGTAGCCGCTTCGCACCGTCAGCAGAGCCCACGCGCTGCCGCCCACCACCGCAGTTGCCGTCAGCATCATCGTGGCGGCGGCGCAACCCAGAGTCAGCCCCGCGGCAGTGAACAGGCCCGGGCGCGTCGTTGCCCAGGCACGACCAGAGGCCAGACGACGGTGGCGCAGGCCGTCGAGCAGTAGAGGTGCCTCGGCCACGACCGTGACAGCGATGACCGTCAGGAGCGCCAGCGGGATGGCGCTTCCCGCGAGGTTCCACTCCCTGGCAAACGGAAGCGCGGCACCATAGCTACGAAACAAGGGTATGAGTGTGTAAGCGACCAACGTGCTTCCCACGGCAACAGCGACGCCGAGGCAAAGCATCCGGGATGTTGCGGCCCCCACCTGGTCCGCCCACGAGGCACCCAGCGATCTACGCCTGTCCCATCGGGTGCGTTCGGCAGCGACGCGGGATAGCCGAAGCCCGAAAACGCTGATCGCGGCCATGGCGACGAGCAAGATGGCGCCGATCATCAGGAGTTCGAGAGTCGGGCGGACTGAGGCCGTCAGCTGATCCGTGAGCGAAATGGCGGTAATGCGTTCGCCGTCGGTCCTGAAGCCGGCGTTTTGCAGCACGGCCGTCGCTTCCGCGCCGGCCGCCGGTACTGCCATTCCGGATTGCAAGCGACCGACAGTGAGCGCATACCGTCTTGCTCCTGGCTCCGGCTCTTTCCGACGGGCGGGGATCCACATCACCTCCGCCGGGTTCGGGGCGAGGAAGCCCACCGGCATAACGCCAATGACTTCGAAGGTCTGGTTGTCCAAGACGATCTGCGAACCAACCACATCCGGCGAGGCCCCAAACGCAGACTGCCAAAACTCGTGGGCCAGCAGTACGACGCTGCGTCCGGTTTCTGGTTCCACCGAGCGGAGCTGACCGGACGGCCGCCCTGACTCGTGGTCGTCGGGAAAGAAGTCGCGACCCTGCGCTGGACGGACGCCAAGCGCCTCCAGAGCCTCCGGCGGCCAAATACCTACCCGTACGGAGCGACCGTCGTCGTCCCCCAACGTCCGGTCAACGGTCAAGAACTGGCCAAGCCAGACGAAAGCGGATGACTCCCCGCTCAGCAGCGCAACCTCGTGGTCCGACAGCCGTTCGAAGCTCCCGGGGGTCGGCCTGGTACTGGAGAGGACAACGAGTTGCCCTGGATTCTCGTAGGGCAGCGACCGATCTGTGACTGAGACCCAGATGGCCGTCACGCTCTGGCTGGCACCCACGGCCAGGATCAACACCCCGACAATCGTCGCCGTGTTCCCCGGCGCGGCTGTCAAGGAGCGCCACCCAGCGATCCAAGCGGCGCGGAGCCGGGCCAAGATGGGGCTGGCTCTAGCGCGGGTTGTCGGAACCGCCGTTCCTCCCGAGCATAGCGGTGAGTCCCGCGTTTCCGATGCTACTCGCGAGCATCCGCGCGGAAACCGTCCCGGGAGCGATGGCCGCGTCTGCCCCGGCGTCGAGGAGCGAGCGAACCACACCAAGACGCTCCTCAGCGTCTACCGCCAGTTCCATCCCCGGAGGCGTTTGGCCCGAGGAGGCGAGCATCCAGCCAAAGACGACAGCCGTCAGCGGTGTCATGTTGTTTGGATTCGCGTACGCGTTTGGGTCTGCGCCCGCCCGGAGCAGCAGCAGAGTTGCCTCAGGCCGTCCGAAAAACGCTGCGCGGCCGAGTGGCGTGCCACCCGAAGGATCAACAACGGTCGTGTCCGCTCCCGCTTCCAACAGGAGGGCCAGAACGTCGACCGCATTCGCTTGGGCTGCCCGATGCAAAGCGCTCATCCCTCCGCTGTTGGCGTTCGCCGTGACGCCGTCCGTCAGCAACTCCCTCACCCGATCAGCATCGGACGCCAGCGCTGCCGCCACCAACTGTCCTTCGGGTCCCGTGTCAGGAGACGCCTGGGCGCCGCTGCCAGAGGTGCTGGAGATCGTCACGCGGGCGGAGACTCCCGTGTCGCCGGGGTAACTCGCAGATTCCCTGGAAACCGACGACAGCACTGGCGACCGGAAGCTCAGGAACGCTGCGACCACGATGATCCCCAGCGCAGCCAACACCCCGACAACAACCCAGCGCCGGACCCGGTCAGGTCGTGGCGGACTGAGCATTTGGTTTGTCATCTGGCGGCGCTTGACTTGTGGACCGCGATCCTTGGAGCAACGATGGCCGGCCCCGACGCACGCCGCTGTCGAGCGCGTTCAGTCCGCGCGCACCGAGCCCGCTGCGCCGTTTCCGTCAGATACAGACGATGGCTGTAAAACAACTTATGACGTTTCCATCCCCATCGTAGAGGCAAATCTCGGCGGGAAAACAAAGCAACTGCGCGAGTGTCGGACTGGCCCAAAGCACCGCGAGTCCGAGCGCCGCGATGCCCACCAACAGAGTTCTCACCTGGAAGCCTCCTAGCGGAATCCGAGCGACATTATGCCACCGGTCGTTCGGGGTGCCGAACAGACCGCCCGCCCTCATTGCCCCCGACGGCTCGACAGCCGGAAGGTCCAATCGGTGGAGCCGAACGTCACGCCGTTACGGTGCTTTCCTCAGTTGCACGGCTCTCCCGCATCTGGATCGCGGGTCGTCACTCCCGCCTCGGCACGGGATTCCCCGCCTCACCGAACCCACGGCGGCGACCACTTCCGCGCCACCTTGCACCGCGCGACACTGGGACGCATTGTTCGCCTAGTTGCGGATCGAGGCGCGTGGGTAGGCTTCGTCGGCGAGGCTGGCCCGCCTAGCGGGCCGCTCTCCCGTTCTATCTCAAAGGAAACACGCCATGCGCAGCACCATCGCTACTCCGGCTCTCGTCTCGTTGAGCCTTGCCGGCGGCCTGACATTCGCCGCGTCGCCGGAGGAAGGCATCCCGAGCCAGCCGGCTCCACTTGAGCTGAGTCTCGACGACGCCATCGAACAGGCGCTCGAGAACAACCTGAGCGTTCAAATCTCGAGGCTCGTGCGCCAGTCTGCCAGCTTTGCGCTGTCGGCTGCCCGCCGGGTGTACACCCCCAATCTGGTGTTGGACACCAACGTCACGGAGAGCCTCTCTCCCGCGGAGAGCCAGCTTGACGGCGCTTCCCAGAATGAGCGCGACACCCTGAACTACAACCTGCACTTCGAACAACAGCTACCCTTCGGTGCCAACTACTCGGTACAGTTCAACAACAACCGTCTGGCCACCAACAGCCAGTTCTTCACCTTCAACCCGCGCTACCGGAGCACGCTCAACGCCCAGGTCACGCAGCCCCTGCTCCGGGACCTCCGCGCCGATCCTCGGCGCCGGCAGATAGTCGTCAGCCAAAACGGGGAACGGCAGGCGGGCCATGACTTCGAGCGGAGCGTGCTCGATGTCCTTCGGGATGTCCAAAACGCCTATTGGGATCTCGTCTTCGCGATCCGGAATCACGAGGTCGAAATGCAATCGCTCGACCTCGCGCGCGACCTGCTGCGGAACAACCAGATCCAGGTTGAGGTCGGCACGATGGCGCGACTGGATGTGTTGCAGGCCGAGGCCGAGGTGGCGGCCCGGGAGGAGGCCCTGATCCTGGCGGAGGAACAGATCCGGCAGACAGAAGACGTTCTCAAGGCGCTGATCCGCGATCCCGGCGTTCCGGGGTTCTGGGATGACCAGATCCAGCCGACGGATGCGCCCTCAGCCGAGGATTACGATGTGGAGTTAGACGCCGCCATTCGCATCGCACTGCAGCGCCGCCCGGAACTCCGCGCGCAGCGAGTCCAACTCGAAACGAACGCATACGACGTCCGGTTCTACCGCAACCAGACTCTTCCGCGAGTGGACCTAGTCGGCCTCCTTCAGGTCACTGGGGTCGGGGGCACCCAACTCGTGCGCCAGGGATTCTTCGGGCCCACGGTCGAGACGATCCCCGGTGGTTACAGCGACGCGCTCTCTCAGATGAGCGGCCTCGACTACCGCGATTGGCAGGTGGGCCTCTCCTTTTCCTATCCGATCGGTCCCAATGAGGCGCACGCACAGCACGCCGAGGCCCAGACAGAGGTCATCCGCCAGCGAGATGAAATTCGGCAACAGGAGGTTCAGATCGCTCGGGAGGTCCGCACCGCTGTCCGTCAGATGCAGACGAACCGGCGACGAATCGACGCCAGCCGAGCAGCCCGTGAACTCCAGGAAGTGAGCCTCGCCGCCGAGCAGAAAAAGTTCGAGGTCGGGATGACCACTAGCTACTTTGTCGTGCAGGCGCAGCGCGACCTAGCCCAAGCCCGCGCCAACGAACTACAAGCCATCATCGACTACAACAAAGCGATCGTGGCGGTGGAACGCGCTCAGGGAACCCTCGGTGAGCGCTCGCGGGTCACGGTTCGATAAGGATTTGGCCAAAACGCCGAGAAAGATCGGGCCAGACTCCGACCAACGAACACCGCGAGAACGAATGGTTCGCGCGACTTGGCCTTGCTGACTCGACCGGAGGGAACGAAATGGCGATCAGCGGCTCGTGGCCCGACCATCTTCAGTCACTGCTGGCGCAGGCATCCTCGGGCCGGGGCAAGCTGAACTGGGCTCGCGACACATGGCGCAGAACTCCCGGTTGAGAAACCGACTCATCCCGAAATGCCTAAATGCAAATGATGACGTAACTACAGACCTGACCACCGTCGCCCCAGACGCAGATGTAGTAGTAGTGGCATTCTTCTTGCGCCTGAGCCAGCGGCGCAGCGACACCCCACAGGGCTCCGCCGACCAAGGCGAGCGAAAGCACCAAATTTCTAATCGTTTGCTTCACGGAACGTTTCCTATCGTGCTGGGTGTTGCAGGCTTGGTATGGCCGAATCGCTTCGATTCGGATGTCTGAACGGACGACCGTACCCGAATCGGCCGACGTTCGCAAACCCCTCCAAGCCTATTCAAGTATGAGCTTGATCTCGGCCCGCCCGTTCCACGGTCTCCCGGTGTTTACGCTTCGCTCGCGGCCAAGTTGTTGGCCTTCCCGCAGGGATCAGTCGCGCCGGAGGCGCGGGCTCGGAGCGACCCCGGACCACGCAGGTAAGTACGCAAGTAAGTCCGAACTGCGGGGCCGCTTTTCCGGAGGAAAAGGGGGGGTCGCTTGTCTCTTCCATACTTGGC
>VXWI01000018.1 GCA_009835985.1 Acidobacteriota bacterium
GCCCAGGACACCCCCATGCCCGAAATGGTGGAAATCAAGGGTGGCGTCTTCTTCATGGGCTCGCAGGCCGGGCCGCCCCAGGAAAAGCCGATCCACGCCGTCCAGGTCTCGGACTTCTGGATCTCGAAGTACGAGGTGACGACCGCCGAGTTCGCCGCCTTCGTCGAGGACACCGGTTATGAGACCGAGGCGGAGAAGTTCGGCACCGGCCGGATCCTCCGGGACGGCCGCTTCGTCTATTCCCCGGGCTTCACCTGGAAGGAGCCCCATGGTCCCGGCTCCGAGGTCACCGAGCCCGAGAAGTACCCGGTCGTTCAGGTGAGCTGGAACGACGGGGTCGCCTACACCCGCTGGTTGAGCCGGCAGACCAGCCAGGCCTACCGGCTACCCACCGAGGCCGAGTGGGAGTACGCCTGCCGCGGCGGCACGCAGACGACCTACTGGTGGGGCGACGACTTCGACCAGACAAGAGTGAACACCGCGGGCACCTGGCGTCCGGGAGGCGCTCCGTGGCCCCGGGACGAGCACACCCTCATCACCCGGATCGACCGCTACCCGGCCAACCCCTTCGGACTCCACGACATGCTCGGGAACAACTGGGAATGGGTCCAGGACTACTCCTCCGCCGACTACTACGCCGCGCAGGTGCGGCGGCCGGAGTCACCGGTGGTGGATCCCCAGGGACCCGCTGCCGGTAACGAGCGCGTCCTCCGCGGTGGAGGCTGGAACGTGAACCCGGACCGGGCGACCTGCTCCTTCCGCTTCCTCGCCGACCCTCCGGTGTACCGCAGCGACCACGTCAGCCTGCGCGTAGTCAGAAACCCCTGAGGCGCACGACGCCTCCCGGACGGGGCCTGCCCGCAGCACACGCCGGCCGGTAGCGGGCTCCGGTCCCGGCGCCGAGGGCGCCGTCCGTGCGCTGACTCCTCCGGCGGGCCGGATTCCGCAGCCGGGCCGCGGGCGCGCGACGGGGGCCCGGTCGAGCTCGGTACGGCGGGCCGCCAGCGCAGCCGAGAGATCCGAATCTCCCGACATTCGCTCCGGAAACCCGGTCTTGTTCGGTCCGGAACGTTGAACACGAAACGGAGAGTTTGATTCATCCAAGAATCCGCTCCTCCGCTTGATTGGAGACCCGGGACCCGGGCGAGTGGACCCGCGGGCGCCCCGGGCGGCTACTCCATTGGAAACAGCGACTCATCGCGAGTCTCCGGCTGCGTTCGGGCGTTCGGTCGCCCGGTTGCACTTTCCGGGGCGGCATCGGCCGGACCGGATTGTCCGGCTCCGCCAAGGACGCAACTGCGCAACTTCAAAAAGGAGAAACCATGCGAAAGTCCACTTGTGCGCTGCTGCTCGCAGCTTGCCTTGCCATTCCGGCGATGGCGCTCGGCCAGGGCGGCGATTCGAGCATCCGGGGCACGGTCACCGACAACTCGGGCGGAGTCATTCCGGGGGTCACCGTCACTGCCACCAGCCCGGCGCTGATCGCCCCCGAGGTCACCGTCACCGACAGCCAGGGCGCCTATCGCCTGTTGAACCTACCGGTGGGCGCCTTCACGATCGAAGCCTCGCTCCAGGGGTTCGCCACTTCCCGGCAGGAAGGCATCGTCGTGCGCGCCAGCACGAACATCGGCGTGGACGTGGTGATGTCCATCAGCGAACTCGAAGAGACCATCACGGTCACCGCCGAGACGCCGATGCTCGAGATCGCCCGCCCCGGCAACATCCTCACCATCGAGGGCGACTTCCAGCGCGACCTGCCGATCCAGGCGCGCGGCAACTGGAGCGACTTCCTCGAGATGACTCCCGGCGTGAACGCCCGGCCCTTCGATGACGGTTCGGGCCGGATGGTGTACTTCGGCCACGCGACCGAGCACTTCGCCCACGTTATCCAGCTCGAAGGCATGGCGGCGGCCGGCTACCAGGACGCCCAGGTCACCTACGTCGGCATGGGTTCCGACGTGATCGAGGATGCCTCCGTGAAGACCGGGGGCGCCGAAGCGAAGGATCCCCTCGGCACCGGGCTGATCATCAACATCGTCACCAAGAGCGGCGGGAACGACCTCTCCGCCTCGGCCTCGTACGACCACCAGGAGTACGACTGGGGGACGGGAGATGCGGAGGGGCTCGGCGGCTTCTTCGGCGACAACGAGTTGCCCGGCGACTTCAACCCCTTCGCCTCCGAGCTGGCGGAGTTCGCGGCGCTCGGCGTGTACGACCCGCCCGAAAACCGGGCGGCCGGCGCCGGAACCCCGACCGCGCATCTCGTTCGGCAGGCCGACTTCTCCGTCGGGGGACCGATCCTCCGCGACCGGGCCTGGTTCTTCGCCACCTACCGCTACGCCGACCTCGCCGCCCGGATCAGCCGCAGCGGGGTGGACGTGGACCGGCTCACCCAGCTCTCCGGGATCCAGCTCGCCAGCGGACTCGGCAGCGCGCCGACCTACGACGCGTTCCCGAACACGACGAAGAGCCACCAGCCGTACGTCAAGCTGACCGCCCGGCTGAACCCGAGCCACGAGCTCTCCGCCTACTACCAGCGCGACCAGCTCGACAACACCTCGAACCGCGAGTACGACATCGCCCCGCGGTTCACGGTCAAGACCGGCGGCGACCTGTTCGGCGCAAAGCTGACCTCGGTCTTCGGCGCGAACACGACGGGGCAGTTCCTCGCCTCGTGGAACAACAAGGCGAGCGAGGTCCTGCAGGACGCGCAACCGCAGCTCGACTCGATTCCCCTCTACTTGGAGATCCACGACGGTTTCACCGTGAACCCGTCCGGGACGACCGGCGACGGCGGACGGATCGCGGCGCTCGGCACCGGGGGAGGAGGAGCCAACGGGAATCAGGGCCAGGTCCGGCCTACCCGCCTGTTGCTGCTCCGCGGCGACCTGACTCACTACGTGGACGACTTCGCCGGTTCGCACGAGATCGGCTTCGGCGTCTATGCCGCCCCCTGGAACCTGTACGAGGAGACGCGTCTGTATTCGCCCGCGGGCGCCTGGCGGCAGGAGTGGCACGCTCCGGTGGACGCGAACGGCAACCAGGTCTCGGATCTCTCGCAGGCGGTGCGCACCGTCTGGTACCGGCGCCGCTGGAACGGCACCGAAACGGCGCCCGCCAGCGAGCTGCTGGTCCGCGACGCCCGGGACAGCGACCTCGCGGTCTATCTCCAGGACGCCTGGCGGCCGAACGACCGTCTCACCCTGAACCTCGGACTGCGCGCCGATTGGGTCAAGCGCCGCGACGGCATCCTCGACATTGACCGGATGGACACCCTGGCCCTGGGCCCGCGCGCCGGGTTCTCCTACCAGCTCACCGGGGACGGCCGCACGGTGCTGCGAGGCAACTACGGCCGCGTGCACGAGCAGGTGAACGGGCGCGACCAGGTCACGTTCAGTCATTCGGGCTCGACGATCGGCGAATACAACGAGTACGACCACGACGGGGACGGCATCCCCGACCACAGCGTCTTCACGCAACCGGTCGCCGGACTCCCCGCCGACGTACTGTTCGATCCCGACATCGGGCAGCCGTTCGTGGACGAGTTCATCGGCGGCATCCGACGGCAGTTCCCTGGCCAACTCGCGATGGACGTCGCGGTGGTGCACCGGCGCTACACCGACAACTACGCCTTCCTCGAGCAGAACGGCTTCTGGCCCGCCGAGTCGCCGGCTTCGGTTCCCCGCGGCGAGTTCCAGTACGGGCGCGTGGATCCCGATACCGGCAATGTGTACCAGCAGACGAACAACTCGTGGAGCAACCTCGTCTATACGGCGCTCGAGATCACGACCACGAAGCGCACCGAGCGGATGTCAGCGACGCTGAACATCAACCGGCAGTGGCAGCACTTCGCGGGCGACTGGAACCCGAACGACCCGGCCCGCTACATCCAGCCCGACAAGTTCGACTCCAACCGGGCGCTCTACATGCCGCGGGGCAACAACGAGCACAACACGCTGCGCAGCAACAACGCGCTCTCCTACGCCCCGACCTGGCGGCAGTTCTCGGTCCGCGGCGGGCTCACCTACCTGCTGCCCTTCGACATCACGGGCGGCGTCAGCTACACGGCGAATGCCGGCCCCTGGTCCGGTCCGCCGCTCGCGCGGCTCGCGGCGGACGACCCGCAGGTCACGCAGTACGGTCCGGGACAGGCGAACAACGGCCAGACCAACCCGCTCTCGACCCGCTACCGCATCGTCGGCGCCGATCGCGGCGAACTCCAGCCGCAGGCGCCGACCGTGCACACGGTCGGGCTCTCGCTCGGCAAGATCGTGGACCTCGAGGCCGCGCAGCTCGAGGTCACGGCGCAGATGTTCAACCTGCTCGACGCGTACAACCACAACCAGTTCACGTACAGCTCGGCGAACCGCGCGTTCAGTTCGAACTTCCTCCAGCTCCGGAGCCGGCAGAACGCCCGGACGATGCTGCTCCGGGGAACGCTCCGCTTCTAGGAGTCGCGCGCCGCGGGGGCGCCTTCCCATGCGGGAGGGCGCCCTTCCGGCAGGACGCGGTTCGGGTCAGCGAGGATTGCGAACCGGCCTGACTATCGAGCGCAGGTGAGGTGCCGGCCGCCGTCCACCGGGATCGTGACCCCGGTGCAGAAACCGGCGTCGTCCGACAGCAGGAACAGCGCCAGGTCGGCAACCTCCTCCGGCTTGCCGATGCGGCCGATCGGGTGGGTGGTCTTGCTGTGCTCCACGAAGGCCGCATAGCGGTCGTCGTCGAGCCCGCCGGCCAGGTGAAGTTCGGTCCGCGTCACCCCGGGATTCACGGAGTTGATGCGCACTCCCTTGGCGGCCAGTTCGAGAGCCGAGCACCGCGTCAACTGGTCGAGGGCGGACTTGCTCGCGTTGTAGGCGAGCACTCCCGGGAACGAGCGGATGCCGTTGACGCTCGAGACGTTGACGATGCTGCCCTTGCGCTCGAGCAGGTGCGGCACCGAGAGCCGCATCAGATCGAAGACGGCCTCCACGTTCAGGGCGAACATGCGCTGCCAGGCATCGAGTCCGGTGTTCTCGATGGTGCCGAACGCGATCACCCCGGCGGAGTTCACGAGGTGGTCCAGCCCGCCGAAGCGCTCGACAGTCTCCTCCACCACCCGCGATCGGAAGTCCGTTTCGGTTACGTCGCCCGCCAGGGGCAGCGCCGCCCCGCCGGCCATCTCGATCTCGCGCGCCAGTGCTCCGAGGCGCTCGGGCCGGCGGGCCGTGACGGTGACCTTCGCGCCCTCCCCGCCGAGCGCCAGAGCGGTGGCCCGCCCGATCCCGCTGGAGGCTCCGGTCACGATGGCGACCCGGTTCTGAAAGCGTTGCTGCGCGCGATTCGGCACGGTTGATCTCCTCTGCCTGACAGCGGCGGCGGCGCGCCGCCCGCTGGACATCCCCAAACCCCGGGCGGGAGACTATCGCCCGTGCCCGAATTCCCCGATGTCGAGCTCTACCGCTCCGCGATCGGGGACCGGATCGTGGGTACCCGCCTTTCGGCGTTTCAGATCGCGGCCCCGCACCTCCTCGCCTCGGTCGAGACGCCTCCCGAGGCGCTGATCGGACGGGTCGCCACCGGAGTCCGCCGGATCGGCAAGCAGGTCGTCATGGAATTCGAGGAAGAGCTGTTCTGCGCCGTCCACCTGGCGGTGGCGGGACGGTTCCACTGGACCGCGAGTGCCGGCTCGGGAAAGCCGGTGCGACTGTCCCCGCGCGGCAACCTGGCCGTCTGGAGTTTCGAGGCGGAAACCGGGAGCGGCGGAAAGTTGCGGCTCGTCGAGCGGAGCCCGAAGAAGCGGGCTTCCATCCGGGTCGGCCAAGGTCCGGAACCGCTTCGGGCGCTCGACCGCGGCGGGCTGGAGATTCCCGGATCCACTCGTGAAGAGTTCGCGGCCCGCCTCGCGGGCCTGACGAACACCATCAAGCGGGCGCTCACCGAGCCGGCCCGTTTCGCCGGAGTCGGGAACGCCTACTCGGACGAGATCCTCTACCGGGCCCGGCTCTCGCCTTCGAAGCGCGCCGGCAGCCTCACGACCGAGGAAACCGGCCGTCTGCACGCCGCCGCGGAGTCCGTCCTGACCGAGTGGGCCGCACGGCTTCAGGAAGAGTGCGGCAGCGCCTTTCCCACGGGCGTCACCGCCTTCCGAGAGGGAATGGCGGTGCACGGCCGCTTCGGCCAGCCCTGTCCGGACTGCGGGTCCCCCGTGCAGCGGGTGCGCCGCGCCGAGAACGAGTTCAACTACTGCGCGACCTGCCAGACCGGTGGCCGTCTGCTGGCGGATCGGGCGATGTCCCGGCTGCTCCGGAAGAAGTGGCCGCGGACCCTCGCGGCGGCCGAGGAACGCCGGCGGCGGCTCAGGACGCCGGAAGCCGGCCCGTCATCCCCGGACGACCGCGGCCCTTCCTGAGTCCGGCCGCTACCAGGGCAGGAGGGAATCCAGCGCGAAGATGCTGAGGATTCCGGCCCCGAAGACCGCGACGACGAGTCCGAAGAGAAGGGCGCGCACGACCCCGGTCACCAGGTAGATCACGATGCCCCGGCCGGCCGAACAGCCCCCCATGTCCATGATCGAGCGCACCTCCAGGACGATGGAGTAGATCCCGGCGAACGCGCCGACGAGCGGGACCAACCCGAACATCCATGGGCTGACGGTGAAGTACTGCGACCGGATCCAGTCGGGATAGGCCGGCAACCCTCCCGCGGGCGATTCCTTTACGAGCAGTTGAGTAACGAACCGCGACAGGGCGCAGTGGAAGGTGAGCCAGGCGAGGACCAGCATGGGATAGACGAGCGTCAGGAACGCGCCCAGCGTCGCAACGCTGCCCACGAGCGCGATTCCGAGCAAGGCGACAAGAACACTCTGGAACGTGCGGGGAGCCTCCGCGATGTACCGGAAAGCCCCTGGCGAGAGGGTGAGGACAGCCACCAGGCGCTCCCCGAGGCCCTGTCCGAGGGCCGGATCGGCGGGGGTGGATGGTGCCCCGTCAGGCGTGCTCTGACTTTCGGAAGCGGGAGATGACGAATCCATAAGCGTCCAAGGTACCATGAGTTGCAAGCGAGTTGGAGAAGTACGGTCGTACATGGCCCGGACACCCGCGGAGGCGTCAGGGCTGGCCAATCCTGACCCTTTGCGCACGCGGCGCAAATAGACTAGTCTTATGTCTAGTCAGACAATGACGAAGACCCCATGAGCAACCGCTGGCAGGTTCAGACGGCGAAGGCCCGATTCAGCGAATTCCTCGAACGGAGTCTGGACGAAGGACCCCAGATCGTGACCCGGCGCGGAGTCGAGACTGCGGTACTCGTGCCGGTCGAGCAGTGGCGTCGCCTTGAGCGAATGACCAGGCCCGACTTGAAGCAGTTGCTTCTCGCACCCGACGCCCGCACCGACTTCCTGACGCCACCCCGACGCGAACTGGCCCGGCGCCCGCCGCCGGATCTCGGTTAGTTCGGTGTATCTGCTCGACACGAATGTCGTGTCGGAGCTGCGCCGCAAGAAGCCGGACCCGGCGGTTGAGAGCTGGATTCGAGCGATACCCGCGGAAAGACTGCTTCTCTCGGCGGTGACGGTCGGAGAAATCCAGGCCGGAATCGAGATCACCCGGGAACAGGATCCGACCAAGGCTCGCGAACTCGAGAGATGGCTCGACCAGGTGATTGCCAGCTACCAGGTGCTGGTTCTCGACGCTCCCGTGTTGCGTGAATGGGCTCGTCTGATGCACCGGAAATCGGACACGCTCCTCCAGGACGCGTTGATCGCCGCGACTGCCGCGGTCCACCGGTTGACCGTGGTGACCCGCAATGTCCGGGACTTTGAACTGTTCGGCGTCGGGACTCTCAATCCGTTTCATCCGCAGGCGTAGCGCGAGGGCGCGTGCCGACCAGAGGTCGGCGGTCCGGGCCGGCGCGCCGCGCGGACGGATGGAATTGCGACATGCGCGGCGCGCCAGTTCTCCCGGTGGGGGGGCGCCGCGCATGCCGGTCTGGAGGGCCCCACCGGGAGAACTGCCCCGCGTTCCAAGCCGCTGTGCCGCCTCGCTTCAGGAACGATGCGCTGTGCCGGCTGAAGCCGGCGCTCCAAGCCGTCGCGCCCCTTAGACCGGTTCCTCCCGGACCCCCATCAGGCGGCCGGTACGGCCGATCGCCGCTCCCGCGACCGTCATGCCCCAGAAGTATCCCGGGATGGCGCCGACCAGGCAGAGGAGGACCGTGAGATCGGCAATGAAGGCAAACAGGATCAGGCTCAACAGCAGGACGATGTAGTTGCCGAAGTTGGCTCGAATCAGGCCGACGTTCTGGTTCAACCGGAAGGCCGCGGTGAACCGGCCGGTCGCCGCCAGTTGCACGATCCCGGCCGGGATGAGCGCCTTGGCGATCAGCGCCGCGAACACGAGGAAGAAGATGGAGGTCAAGCTCCCGACCACCGAGGTCGCCACGACCGCCGGAGAACCCATGGACTGTCCGATCAGCGCCCAGAAGACGCCGATGGCCACGAGAACGAGGCCCATCACGACCGCGGCCAGCGTGTAGCCCGCGATCACCCCGAACACCTTGATGCCGTCCAGCAGGATCCCTCCGAAGTCATCCCAGTCGGCCATCGGGTGCTCGTCGCCGCGTAGAGCGCCCCGGGCCGTGCGAACGCCGAAACCGAGCAGCGCCAACAGGCCCAGTCCGAACAGCGGGATGAGCACCACCATGAGGCTGCCGATCACGAACTTGGAGAGCGCCTTCGGATCCCGGAACGCAAAGGCGAACAGGCGGCCCAGGTCGAATCGCTCCGGGGCCGGCGGGGCGGGCGGCGGCGGAGGCGGCGGCTCGTCTGGCGGCAGGACTGGCTGGTCTTCGGTCATCGTTTTCCTTCCCGGATCGCCGGGCTCGTTCCCCTTCCCCAACAGCAGTTAACGAAGGCGGCTCGGGATGGTTCTTGGGAACGTCGGACTCCTAGATCCCCATCGTGCGGGCGCTCTGGCCGAGGCCGATTCCAAAGGCGGCCTGGCTCCAGAACAGTCCCGGGATGATCCCTATGCCGCAGAGGGCGAAACTCGCGGCCTCCAGAATCTCGATCAGGATCACGATCAGCAGGAAAACGACGTAGGCGCCGAGGTGGGCCTGGATGAGCCGGAGGTTCTCCTGGATCCGGAACGCGGAACCGATCTCGTCGCTCGCCACCATCCGGGCCAGCGCAACGGGCAGGAGGATCACCGCGAGCAGGCCGAGAAGCAGCGTCACGGGACCGAGGACGAAGTCCGCGAGGCTCCCCAGCACCGGGATGACGCTGAGGACCGCAGCCACGAGGGTCAGCGCGAGCGGAGCCAGGAGATAGCCGAGGGCCACCCCGAGCACCCGAAGCCCGTCACCCAGCAGACGTCCGATGTCCGCCCACTCGGGCATCGGATGCTCTTCGCCCGCCCGCGCGCGCTGCGCCGTCTGGAAAGCGAACCCGAGCAGCGCCAGCAGGCCGAGTCCAAAGAACAGGATGCCGATCACCGCGAGGCACCCGCCGAGGAATTTGGGCAGGGCGCGGGGGTCGCGGAACGGGCCTCCGAGAATGGCTCCGAGATCCAGTGTTGCGGACGCGGCGGCGGCGCCGCTCGGGGTGGGTTGTTCGTCGGTCATGCGATGTCCCTCAGCAATCCGTAACGGGTTTCAGTCCTCCGCGGTTTCCGCCGCTTCCATTTCGACCCCCATGATGCGGCCCGCATGGCCGATCGCGGCGCCGGAAGCCGTCCAGGTCCAGAAGAGGCCCGGCACCAGACCCACCAGGAACAGCGACAGGCTGAGGTTGGCGAGGACGCCGAAGAGCACGAGGATCAGCAGGAGCAGGATGTACGTCCCGGGGTGGGCGCGGATCCGCCGCAGGTTCCGGACCCAGCCGAGGGCGGGACGGATCCGTCCGGTCGCGGCAAGCTGCATCAGCCCGGCCGGCAGGAGCGCCTTGGCGAACCCGGCCAGCAGCACCACGAACCAGCCGGTGACGACCAGACCGAAAACGGCGGCGGCTCCCATCAGGCCGGCGCCCGCAACCGGGACCGCGACCATTTCGGGAAGGACCTGGCCGAAGACGTCGGGGGCAATGCCGCTCTCCATCGCGGCGCCGGCGATCCCGGCGAAGATGCCGCCGGCGATCCCGACGGCCACCAGCCCGATCAGGGTGCCCACCAGGAAGAGCCCGCCCCCGACGACGGCCACCACGGCGGCATAGACGAGGACGACCACCACCACCCGCAGACCGTCGGCGAGCTGGCTGGCCACCGCATCCCAGCCGGGCATGGGGTGCTCCTCTCCCCGCAGCGCGCCGCGCGCCGTCTGGACCGCGAAACCGAGCAGCCACAGCAGCCCGAACCCGAGGAACGGGATCAGCAGGACGGCCAGGCAGCCGACCATCCACTTGCGGAACGCGCGTGGATCCCGGAACGCGAACCCGAGCAGGAAACCGAGATCGATCCGCGCCGGCGGCGCGTCAGCAGCGGTGGTCGCTTCGTCGTTCATCTTGGCCCCCGGAGGGGCCGGGCGTTAGCCTTACCGCCCCTCGCCGCAGCCGATGTTACATAACTCCTTCGGATCCCTGGAAAAACACCGCACTGCCGGCGGGGACGTGCACGTCTACGCCCTCGAAGCGGTGGAGCGGGAAGGACTCGGGTCCATTTCCCGGCTTCCCTTCTCGATCCGGGTCCTTCTCGAGTCGTTGCTCCGCGGGGTGGACGGACGGACGGTTCGCGAAGAGGACGTGGCCGCCCTGGCGGCGTGGAACGCCGAAGCGCCGGCCCGGCGCGAGGTTCCGTTCCGGCCGGCCCGCGTCATCCTGCAGGACTTCACCGGGGTTCCCGCGCTCGTGGACCTCGCCGCCATGCGGTCCGCGCTGGCCCGGATGGGCGGCGATCCGGCGCGCATCAACCCGAAGGCGCCGGTGGACCTCGTCATCGACCACTCGGTGGTGGTGGATTCCTTCGGCACCCCGATGGCGGCGCGCCAGAACGCGGTGATCGAGTTCGAACGGAACCAGGAGCGCTACCGGTTCCTGCGCTGGGGAGCGGAGGCGTTCTCGCGCTTCCGCGTCGTTCCCCCCGCCACCGGCATCGTCCACCAGGTGAACCTCGAACTCCTGGCCAAGGTGGTCATGGAGGACGGCGAGGGCGACGAGCGGGTGCTGCTTCCGGACACCCTGGTGGGAACCGATTCCCACACCACGATGATCAACGGCCTCGGCGTCCTCGGCTGGGGCGTCGGGGGCATCGAGGCCGAGGCGGCCATGCTCGGCCAGCCGTGCTACCTCATCACGCCGAAGGTGGTCGGTTTCCGCCTGAGCGGCGCCCTGCAGGAAGGGGTCACCGCAACCGACCTCGTGCTCACCATCACCGAGCGGCTGCGCGCCCACGGGGTGGTGGAGAGCTTCGTGGAGTTCTTCGGCGAAGGGCTTTCGGAGATCTCGCTCTCCGACCGCGCCACGGTGGCCAACATGGCGCCCGAGTACGGCGCCACGATGGGCTTTTTTCCGGTGGACGCGGAGACCCTCTCCTATCTCCGCCGCACCGGGCGGAGCGACGAGGAGGTGGACCGGGTCGAGGCGTACACCAAGCGGCAGGGCCTCTTCCGGACCGACGCGACGCCGGCCCCGGAGTACACCGACGTGCTCGAACTCGACCTGGGAACGGTGGAGCCGAGCCTCGCCGGTCCGAAGCGTCCGCAGGACCGGGTGGCGCTCTCCGACATGCAGCGCGCCTTCCGCGCGTCGCTGACCGCCCCGGTGGCGGAGCGGGGTTTCGCCCTCGAGTCCGAGCAGCTCGCGCGGACCGCGAGCGCCGGGAACGGCCGAAACCTGGGCCACGGCGCCGTGGTGATCGCGGCGATCACCTCCTGCACGAACACCTCGAACCCGGGCGTGATGCTCGCCGCCGGGCTCCTGGCAGAGCGGGCGGTGAAGCTGGGGCTCACCACCCCGGATCACGTCAAGACCTCGCTCGCGCCGGGTTCGAAGGCGGTGACCGAATACCTGCGGGACGCGAGACTGCTGGGCCCGCTCGCGGATCTCGGCTTTCACCTGGTGGGCTACGGGTGCACGACCTGCATCGGGAACAGCGGACCCTTGCCGGAGAGGGTGGAGCAGGCCATCGAGAGCGCCGACCTGGTCGCGGCCTCGGTCCTTTCCGGGAACCGCAACTTCGAGGGCCGCGTGCATCCGAGCGTGCGCGCCAACTACCTGGCGTCGCCGCCGCTGGTCGTGGCCTACGCGCTCGCCGGGACGGTGGACATCGACCTGGAGGAGGAGCCGCTCGGCACCGGCGCCGACGGCAATCCGGTGTTCCTGCGCGACATCTGGCCGAGCAGCGAGGACGTCCGGGACGCTCTCGACCGGGCGCTCCGCCCCGAGACCTTCCGCCGCATGTACGGCAACGTCTGGGACGGGAACCCGACGTGGAACGAGATCCCGGTGGACGCCTCCGAGATCTACCCGTGGGACGAAGCCTCCACCTACATCCAGGAGCCGCCCTTCTTCTCCGGAATGACCGCCGACCCGGCGCCCCCGGCCGACATCCGGGGAGCGCGGGTGCTCGTCCGCTGCGGCGATTCGGTCACGACCGACCACATCTCGCCCGCCGGGACCATCGCTTTCGATTCGCCGGCCGGCAGCTGGCTTCGGGAGCGCGGGATCGAGCGGCGCGACTTCAACTCCTACGGCTCGCGCCGCGGCAACGACCGGATCATGCTCCGCGGCACGTTCGCGAACATCCGCTTCCGGAACCAGCTCGCCGGCGGCGCCGAAGGCGGATTCACGGTGCACCACCCGTCGGGTGAGCGGACCACCATCTTCGACGCCGCCAGGCGCTACCGGGAGGAGGGCACCCCGCTCGTGATCCTCGCCGGCAAGGAGTACGGGACCGGCTCCTCCCGCGACTGGGCCGCCAAGGGAACGCTGCTCCTGGGCGTCAAGGCGGTGATCGCCGAGAGCTTCGAGCGCATCCACCGCAGCAACCTGGTCGGCATGGGTGTCCTACCCCTCGAGTTCCCGGCCGGAGAGAACGCGGAGTCCCTCGGTCTGGTGGGAGACGAAACCCTGGATATCGAGGGCGTGAGCAACGGTCTGGGACCCGGCGCCCGGGTCACGGTGACCGCCACCCGGAACGGGGAGTCGCGCTCGTTCGAGGCGCGCTGCCGCCTCGACTCGGCGGTGGAAGTGGACTACTACCGCAACGGCGGCATTCTGCAGACGGTGATGCGCGACCTGGCCCGGGAGGGCGCCGCGCCCACCAACTAGGACCGGCGTTCCCTCAGCGGGCCGAGGTCGGCGTCTCTCCGGCGAGGATGCGCCGGAAGACGCCCATCTCGATGTTGCCGCCGGACACCACGGCGACGATCCGCCGTTTCCGATCCGCCTCCCCCGGGCGCCGCGGCACCCGGCCGGCGAGCGCCACCGCCACCGGGCTGGCGCCCGCGCCTTCGGCCACGATCCGGCTCCGCGCCGCCAGGGTGCGCACCGCCTCGGCGATCTCGTCGGGAGTGGCCAACAGGGGTTCCTCCAGGAACTCCTGGACGAGGGGCCACATCGGATCCAGCACGGTGTTCCCGCCGATTCCGTCGACGAAACTGGACTCGGTGTCGATCCACTGGGGCGATCCATGCCGGACCGCCGCCGCGACCTTCGCCGACGTGGTGACCTCGACGGGGTGCACTCGCGCGCCGGAGCCCTTCACACGGAGGGCGTTCGAAATCCCGCAACTCAGGCCGCCGCCCCCGAAGGGAACCAGCACGGCGTCCACGTCCGGCAGGTCCTCAAGGATCTCCAGCCCGGCGGTGGCGTTGCCCACCATGACCTCCCTCTCCTCGACCGGGTGGACGAAGCGGGCGTCGAGCCCCGGGTGGGTGTGGGTGACAATCGCCTTCCACCACTCGGGAAACGGCTGGACCACGATCTCCGCCCCGAGCGCGGCGATCGATCGCCGCTTGTTCTCCGGCGAGGTCTCCGGGACGACGACGGTGCAGGGAACGCCCCGCTCCCGCGCCATGAACGCGGCCGCCTGAGCCCAGTTCCCGGCGCTCGCGGTCATGACCCCGCGGGAGAGTTCCACGTCGCTGAGCGAACCGAAGAGATTGGCGGCGGCGCGGATCTTGAAGCACGCGAACGGCTGCAGGTTCTCGAGCTTCAACCAGATCTCGTCGGGACCCTCGGCCGGCAGCCTCACCAGCGGGGTCCGGACCGCGTAGGGCGCGATCCGGGCGCGCGCCGCCTCGATCTCGGTTAGCGGGATCATGGGCGCGGGAGTCTATGCGGGGGACGCGGCGTCCCGGGAAACCACGATCCGGACGCCCTCCAGCGTCAGGCGCTCGTTCACGAGGTCCACCACCCCGGTCCACTCCGCTACCTGGTGGGCGAGCCCCCCGGTGGCGATGACCGTGTAGTTCCCGCCGAGTTCCTCCTTCAGCAGCCGCACCATCTCGCGCACCATGCCGGTCCAGCCGTGGACCAGCCCGGACTGCATGGCGGCGACGGTGTGCGTCCCGACGACCCGTTTCGGCGGCCGCAGCTCCACCCTCGGAAGCCGGGCCGTCCGGCGAACGAGCGCTTCGGCCGAGACCCCGAGCCCGGGGGCGATGGCCCCGCCCCGGTACTCCCCCTCGCGGGAGATCACGTCGAACGTCAGCGCCGTGCCCGCGTCCAGAACGATGGCGTCCACACCGTAGAGGTGATGGACGGCCACCGTGTTGGCGATGCGGTCGGGGCCGGTTTCCTCGGGAGTGTCCACGGCCAGGCGGATCCCGCGGGCGGTCTTGTGGTTCAGCACGAAGAGCCGGCTCCCGAAGTGGCGATCCGCGAGGTTCCGCAGGATCGCGGTCGCCGAGGGGACTACGCTGGCCGCCGCGAGCCCGTCAACGTCCTGACGCGAGACGTCTGCCCCGGCAAGCAGACTGTCGAGCAGCGCCGCCGTCTCGTCCGCCAGCCGGTCCGCCTGGGTGGAGATCCGCCAGTCCCGCACCCAGGCGTCACCGTCGTGCAGACCGATGGCGGTCTTCGTGTTGCCGACGTCGAAGACGAGGAGCATTTGCCCCGAATCCTACGGGACTCAGCAGTCTGCGGTGGAACTCGCGCGGCGTTCGAACGGCGATGCATCCCGCCTGAACCGGGCCGCTGCGCGGCCCTCTTCGTTGCGTTTCGGTCGGAATACACCCGGTATTCCTCCCTCACGCGCCTTGTCAGCCGGGCCCCCACCGGGAGGACTGGCCCCACCGGGAGAACTGGGCCTCGCCGCTCTCGGTGCTCACGCCAGTTCCACCACAGGCTGCTAAACCCGCCGCTCTTCGGTGTCCGATCCGGGCGCCGCCTGACGCACGGCGGACGCGCGCCACACCCCGGCCAGCACACTGCCGATGAGCGAGTGGAAGAGGCTCGAGATGGCGCTTGGCACCGCGACCAGCGGGCTCGTGAAGTTCTGCTGAGCGAGAACCGTCCCGAGGCCGGAGTTCTGCATGCCGACCTCGATGGCCACGGTCCGCGCGGTCGGGACGCGGCGGGACACGAACCGGGTCAGGGTGTATCCGAAGAAGAAACCTCCCGCGTGGAGCAGGAATACGGCAACGACCAGCAGATCGCCCGATTCGAGGATGATCGCCCGGCTCGAGCCGATGATCGAAGCCACGATCAGCGTGATCAGCACCACGGACGTGAGGGGGCCGTAGGGCAGGACCGCGCGGGTCAGTCCGTGGGCGTACCGCCGCAGAACGAGGCCTGCCGCGACGGGCAGGATCACGACCTGCACGGTACTGAGCAGCAGGCCCGCCGCGGGAACGTCGATGCGGCTGCTCGCCAGCATGGCGGTCAGCGCCGGAGTCATGAGGACGGACAGCGATGTCGAGACCGCGGTCATCGAAACCGAGAGCGGGACGTCGGCCAGCGCCAGGTAGGAGATCACGTTCGAGGCCACGCCGCCGGGGCAGCAGGAAACGAGGATGAGCCCAACCGCGAACTCGCGCGGCAGGTCGAGCGCCGCCGCCACCGTCCACCCCATCAGGGGCATGACGAAGTACTGGAGCACGACGCCCAGGCCGATCGGCGCCGGCCGCCGCAGGACGCGCCGGAAGTCGTCCACCTCGAGGGTCAGTCCCATCCCCAGCATGATGAGTCCCAGCCCGACCGTGATCAGCCCGCCGCTGAACCAGGTGAAGATCTCCGGCCGCCAGAGCGCGAGCAGGCTGGCCAACAGCACCCAGACCGGGAAGGCAAACGTCCCGATCCGCAGGGCCTGGTGGAGCATCGGGGGAGCCTAGTGCGGTGGTCCGACCGGACCGATAGTGTTTGCGGTCCGGCGCCCTAGCAGCCTGTGGATAAAGTGACGTGAGCACCGAGAACGCCGAGGCGCCCGGCTGACAAGGCGCGTGAGGGAGGAATACCGAGTGTATTCCGACCGAAACGCAACGCAGAGCGCCTCGTAGAGGCGCGGTTCAGGCGGGATGCATCGGCGTTCGAATGCCGCGTGACTTTGTCCACAGGCTGCTAAACCCGCGTCGTTCGGAGGGGGCGCCAGACATGAACCGCGAGACCACCGGGCGAGACGAGCCGGCGCGCTTCGCCGCGTGGCGCTCCCATCGGCTTCGGAACGGCAGGAGGTCGAGAACCGACCTGGACGAACTGGAGGAAGCGCTCTCCGGCGCATTCAGCTCGCTGCAGGAGGCCGGACTCGCCCCTGACGAAGCGTTCCTCGTGGCCCTGAGACGCGTCGGGGAACGGGATCCTCCAACCCGCGAGTTCGCCCGGCAGCACGCCGATCGGATGCTGGAGCCGCCGGCCCAAAGCGAGACCGGCCGCTGGGGAGTCGGCGCCGAGACCTGGGGCGCGCTGGGCCTGGCGGCGCTCGCCGCCGCCGCCGCCAAGGCGCTGCAGCTCTTCGGCCCTCCGCTCACGGAGGACGCCATCGCCTTCTACGCCCGGAACGGGACCGTTGTGGCGCTGGGATGCGTCGCCGGCTACTTCGCCTGGAAGCGCGGGCTGGTCACCTCCGGCCCGGTTCGAATCGCGGCGGCCCTCTTTGCCGCGGCGGTCCTGATCAACCTGTTCCCGTTCACGCCGGCAGGGGCCACCGAAGTGCTCACCACGCTTCATCTGCCGATCGCGCTGTGGCTGGCGGTCGGCATCGTCCATAGCGCGGGACGCTGGGGCGTCTCGGCGAACCGGATGGGCTTCGTCCGGTTTTCCGGCGAACTCTTCATCCACGGCGTCCTGATCGCGCTCGGCGGGCTGGTCCTCTCCGCCATCACGCTCACCCTGTTCGGGAGGATCGGCGTGGACACCGACCGGCTCTGGGGAGCCTGGGTGTTGCCCTGCGGAGCGGCCGGCGCCGTCGTGATCGCCTCCTGGCTCGCGGAAAGCAGGACTCGCGTTACCGGCAGCCTGGCGCCGCTCCTGGCCCGGATCTTCACTCCCCTCTTCGCCTTCGCGCTGCTCGCACTGCTCGTGACGATGGCGTGGACGGGCGCCGGACTTCGGATCGAGCGCGAGGTCCTCATCGTTCTCGACCTGCTCCTGGCCGTGGTCGTGGGTCTGGTTCTCTACGCCGTCTCGGCTCGCGAGCCGGACAAGGAGCCGGGCCCGTTCGACGCACTGCAGTTGTTTCTGGTCGCGCTCGCGCTGGTCGTGGACCTGCTGGCGCTGGGGGCCATCGGGGCCCGCATCGCCGAGTTCGGCTTCACCGCCAACCGGACGGCGGCGCTCGGCCTGAACCTGGTCCTGCTCGCCAACCTGGCCGGGTCGGCTTGGCTCTATCTGCGCTTTGTGCGCGGGCGGGGACCGTTCGCCGCGCTCGAACGCTGGCAAACCGGCTTCCTTCCGGCGTACGCCGCGTGGGCCGCGGTGGTCGCCGCCGCCTTTCCCCCGCTGTTCGGCTACCTCTAGCCCGCGCTCCTGCGGAGCCGCTCAGAATCGGAGCTTCAGGAAGACGCTGAGCGCCGTGTAGGCCACGCTCTCCTCGGTCCGGATGCGGAAGGTCACCGGCTCGCTGCCGTCGAGACGGAGCTGCGAGGCGTGGCTCCGGAGGCGCTCCCACTCGGTCTCGTCCTCGAACGGGTCCGAACGGACGTAGCGCGCCTGGAGCCCCAGCGAGGCGTTGTCGTTCACCTCCCAGTCCACGCCGGCGAGAGCCTGGAACGCCGTGAGGCGGTCGCTCAGTTCTCCCTGCTTGCTGGTGGTCGTTGCGGCGAGGTTCCTCCGGACCTCCCCCTCGTTCGGCAGCCCCGCCGCGGTGGCGATCTTCGCCGGGTCGGCGTTGCGCACCCACAGGTCTCCGTAGTCCAGCTCCGTCCAGGAGACTCCCACGCCCAACCCGGCGAAGGGCTTGAGCGCGCCGTCCACGGGCAGGTCGAAGACCAGGTTCAGGAAGACGTTGCGGGAGGAAACGCTGCCGATCCGGTCTTCGGCGCGCACGATCTCGCCCTCCAGCTTGCCGGCGGTGTCACCCGTCGCGCTCCCCACCGGGGAGGTCTGGTCGTATTCAGATTCCCGATAGAAGGTCTCCACCTCCATCCGGAACCAGTCCGAGACCCGGTGGCCGACCGCGAGGCCGGCCAGGGCCCCGTAGGCCGGATCGAAGGCGGTCTGCCAGCCCGCCGCCGAGCCCCGGTCCGGATCCGTGCAGCCGGAGAGTTCGGCGTAGCGCGGGTTGATGAACTCGTCGCAGCGGCTCGCCCGGTCGTTGCTCTTGCCCAGGAGCACCACCCCCGCCGCCCGGTTCGCCCCGAAGTCGCCGCGCAGGTAGATGCCGGAGCGCTCTTCTTCGGCGAGCGCGACCGGCGCGCCGGCGAACAGGAGCGCGGCCGCCAGTGGGGCGCCGATCTTCAGGCGCCGCGCGGGGGCGGAAGGGAATCTCATCGGATCAGCTCGAAATCGGGAGCTTCGGAAACCACCCCGGCGCGCTCGGCCATCCTGAAGAGCACCCGGAGCGCCGCCTCCCCGGAGTCCCCCATGTCGCGGGTCAGAGCGGAGACGTACATCTTGACGAACTTCCGCCCCAGCTCGCGTTCGAGCCCGCGGCCGAATAGGAGCGCGTAGTCGAGCGCTTCGTCCTCGTTCGCGTAGGCCCAGTCGATGCTCGCCCGCATCGCCCGGTTCACCTCGATCGCCAGGTCGCGGCCGAGGTCCCGCCTCACCACGTCGAGTCCGAGCGGCAGGGGCAGCCCGTGCTCCTCCTCGAAACGGACCCCGAAGTCCGAGAGCAGGTGGAATCCGCGCGCCTCGTAGGTCAGTTGCCCTTCGTGGATGACGACGCCCGCTTCGGCCCGGCCTTCATCGACCGTTTCGAAGATGCGGTCGAAGGGAACGACCACCGGCTCGAACTCGCCGATGTAACAGCGGGCCAGCAGCGCCGCCGTGGTCCGCGGACCGGGAATCGCCACCCGGCGCCCTTCCAGGTCCTCGAGCCTTCCGGCCTTCCGGCTCACCACCACCGGGCCGTATCCCTCCCCCATGCTGGCTCCGGTCGCCATGATCCAGTAGCGGTCCGCGACCGACAGGTAGGCGTGGGCCGAGATCGCGGTGATCGGAAGTTCCCCGGCGAGGGCGCGGTCGTTCAGGCTCTCGATGTCCTCCAGCACGTGCTCCACCTGGTAGTCGCGGATGCGCACCGCGCCCTTCGCGAGGGCGCAGAACATGAAAGCGTCGTCGGGGTCGGGGCTGTGCCCGACCCGCAGGATGGGAGGAGGCGTCACGGATTCGTTCCTTTCGCTTGGAATGCGGGCGGAGGAGCGGAAGTATCCCCTGTCACGCGAGCCGTGGCCCGGTCCACGCCTTCGTCGCCCCAGTCCACCGGGAAAACGAGGTCGGCGGCCCGGGCCGCACCTGCCAGGTAGCGCCGCTGTGCCGGGATCACCATGTTCTCGAACCGTTCCCGGACCTCGGCCGGCGTATAGGCGCGCTCCGCGCCGTCCCGCCTGATACGCCTGCGGAGGAGCACATCGAGATCGCCCTCGAGGAGGATGCGGAGATTCGCGGCCTCCCGGACCCGAGCATCCCAGAGGGCGAAGACCCCCTCCGCAACCACCAGCTTTGTGGGGCCGAGGGAGCCGGCCACCCGGCGCGCGCCCGTCGCGAAGTCGTAGTCCAGATCGGGGACGGATCCACCGGCGCGCAGCGCCTCGAGGTGTTCGGCGAACAGGTCCAGGTCATAGGACTCCGGCTCGTCGTAGTTGACGTCCGTGCGCTCGGTGCGGGACAGGTGCGAGGTGTCCCGGTAGTAGTCGTCCTGCGAGAGCACGACCGCCTGCCGGGCGGGAAACCGCGCCGCCAGAGCCCGGGCGAAACGGGTCTTCCCGGTGCACGTCCACCCGGCGACGGCCACCACGCGGACGCTGTGGGGCGCAGCGATCAGGACTCTCCCGAGCCTCGCTCGAGCGCTCGTTCGAGCGCCGCCCGGGCCTCGCGGGCATCCGCTTTCCCGCGGAGTTCGCGCATCAACTGCCCTACGAAGAAGCCGATCACCTTCTTCTTGCCCGCGCGGTAGGCGTCCCGGTCCTCGGGGTGTTCGGCGACGAGCCGGGCGGCGGTCTCGTCCAGGCGGGACCCACCCGCCAGGTCGGCGAATCCGAGTTCCGCCATGAGTTCGCGGGCGGTGCGTCCGGTGTCGCACATCGCCTGGAAGACCTCGCGCGCGGCGTTCCGCGGCAACTCCTTCGCGGCGAGGAGATGCACCAGCTCGCCGAGCCGCTCCGGAGGCGCCGCGAACCGTCCGTCCAGCTTTTCCCGGGAAACCACTTCGGTGGTGATCCAGCCGGCGGCCACTGCCGCGGCCTCGACGACCGGAGAACCGGCGCCCGTCGCCGCGGCCACGGTCCCCTCGTAGTAGTCCGCCAGGTCCCGGCGCGCGGCGATCCGCCCGGCCTGGTCCGAGGCGATGCCGTGCTCGCTCCGGTAACGGGCGGCGCGAGCCCGCGGGAATTCGGGCAGCGCGCTGCGCGCCGCTTCGAGCAACCCTTCGGGGAGCCGGAGCGGGGGGAGGTCGGGATCGGGGAAGTAGCGGTAGTCCTCGGCCTCCTCCTTGCTGCGCATGGGCTCGGTCACTCCGCGCGCCTCGTCGTAGAGACGCGTCTCCTGGACGACCTTTCGTCCGCCAGCCAGGGCCTCGCGCTGGCGCTGCTCCTCATACTCGAGCGCCCGCTGGAGGAACCGGAACGAGTTCAGGTTCTTGAGCTCCACCTTGACCCCGTAGTCGACGTCGCCTCGCCGCCGGACCGAGACGTTGCCGTCCATGCGCAGGTTGCCCTTCTCCATGTCCGCATCGGACACCCTGCAATAGACGATCCGGCTCTTGAGTTCCCGGGCGTAGGCGACCGCCTCGGCGGCCGAACGCATGTCCGGGTCGCTCACGATCTCGATGAGCGGCACGCCGGCGCGGTTGAAGTCCACTCCGCTCCGCTTGTCCGACCCCGGGAAGCCGTCGTGAACCAGCTTTCCGGCGTCCTCCTCGATCTGGATCCGGTTGATCCCGACGTTGCGATCGACCGGCTCCCCGTCCCGCTCCTCCTCGAGCCGGATGTGGACGGACCCCGCCTCCGCCAGCGGAAACTCGTACTGGGTGATCTGGTACCCCTTGGGGAGATCGGGATAGAAGTAGTGCTTCCGCTCGAACACCGACTCTTCGTTGATCTCGCAGTCGAGGGCGAGCCCGGCGCGCACCGCGAGTTCCACCGCTCTCCGGTTGGGCACCGGGAGCGCTCCGGGGAGGCCGTAGCACACCGCACACAGGTGCGTGTTCGGGGGTGAGCCGAACTTGTTCGGGCAGCCGCAGAAGAGCTTCGTCCGGGTATCGAGCTGGACGTGCACCTCCAGCCCGATGACGGTCTCGAAAGGGTCGGTCACCGGGCCCGGACGGAACCGTCAGGAATACAGGGACTCGATCAGGTCGGCATACCGCTCCGCCACCACCCGGCGCTTCACCTTCATGGTGGGCGTCAGCTCCCCGCTCTCGATGGTGAAGGACGCCGTCACCACGGCGATCTTCTTGACCTGCTCGAAGGACGCGAGTCCCTCGCTCAGCCGGCCGATCTCGGTCATCAGATGCCCCTGGACGCGTTCGTCGGCGGCCATCGCCTCGGGGCTGTCGGCCGATATTCCTTCTCCCTCGCACCACCTCGCGAGCTGCTCGAAGTCCGGCGCGACCAGCGCCGAAAGGTAGGGCTTGCCGTCCCCGACCATCACCAGTTCGGCGATGTAGACGCTCGACTTGAGGCTTCCCTCGATCGGTTGCGGCGCGACGTTCTTGCCTCCGGCGGTGACGAGCAGGTCCTTCTTCCGATCCGTGATCCGCAGGAAGCCGTCCTCGTCGAAGGCCCCGACGTCGCCGGTGTGGAACCAGCCGTCCACGATCGCCTCGTTGGTGGCCGCCTCGTTGCCGAAGTACCCCTTCATCACGTTGTGGCCGCGGCAGAGGATCTCCCCGTCGTCGGCGATCTTCACGTCCACGCCGCGAATGGGGGTCCCCACCGTTCCGAACCGGAAGCGCTCCCGGCAGTTCACGGTGATGACCGGCGAGGTCTCCGTCAGTCCGTAGCCCTCGATCACGACCCAGCCCGCCGCCAGGAAGAACTCGGCGACGTCGCGGGGAAGCGCCGCCCCGCCGGAGACGAAGAGCTCCATCCGCCCACCCATCCGGGCGTGGAGCTTGCTGAACACCAGCTTCGTCGCCAGGCCGTACTTGAACTTCAGGCCCGCCGGCACCGCGGCGCCGTCCTGGCGGTGCTTGCCCACGGCGTACCCGACCGAGAACGCCCAGTTGAAGATCTTCTGCTTCAGGGAGCTGCCGGCGGCCGCCGACTCGAGGACCTTGTCCCGCATCTTCTCGTAAAAGCGCGGCACGCACGCCATCACCGTGGGGTGGACCTCCCCGATGTTCTGGACCAGGGTGTCCATGCTCTCGGCGATCGCGATCGTGACCCCGGCGTGCGGATACAGGTAGTGCGCCACCATGCGCGCGAACACGTGGCTGTACGGCAGCACGGAGATCGCGCGATCCTCCGGAGTCAGCGTCAGCGCCTCGTGCGAGGCGAGGGTGTTCTGAACCAGGTTCGCCTGGGTGAGCATCACCCCCTTCGGATTGCCGGTGGTTCCGGAGGTGTAGATGATGGTGGCGACGTCGTCACCCGAAACCGCCGCCGCGAGGCGCTCGGCCCCGCCGGAATCCACCGCGCGCGAACTCTTGCCGGCGTCGGTCACCCTCGACCACGACTGACCCCCCGAACCGTCCACCGGCGCGTCGAGCGTGAAGACCATCTCGACGGCGGGCAGCGAGTCGCGGACTGCCGCGATCTTGGCCTGCTGCTCCGCTGAGGAGGCGATCACCACCCGCGCACCCGAGTCCTGGATGATGTAGGCGGCCTGCTGCGCCGTGAGGGTGGGATAGATCGGGACCGTCACGGCGCCCAGGATCTGAAGTCCCGCTTCGATGGTGAACCACTCCAGGCGGTTCTCCGAAAGGAGCACCACCCGGTCTCCCTTCTGCACTCCGCGCAGCGACAGCCCTACCGCCGCGTCCCGCGCGGCGTCGAGCCACCCCGCGGACGAAAGACTCTTCCACTCGCCGCCCTCCTTGTGGAGGATGGCGTCGTCCTTGTTGTGCCGCTCGCAGGCGGCGGCGAAAAGCTGGTTGAGGGTCTGCGCTTCCATGGGAACACCTCCGGCCGGTGATCTTACGCAAGTGGCGTCGAAGCACCGGCCTCGGAGCGCCAGCCTCCGGCTGGCATCGCGGCCCGGGAGGGCCGCGAAACCCGCATTTACGTTGCCCGGGCCCGAGCGGCACTCCGGGGGTAGATTCCCCGGCGTCCCTCCCATCCCCCCATGCTCGACCTCATCCTCCCCGTCGCGCTCTTCGCGTTCTCCATGTCGATCACGCCCGGGCCCAATAACGTCATGGTCACCGCCTCGGGGGCGAACTTCGGATACCGGCGGACGATCCCGCACCTCCTGGGCATCGGCCTCGGGTATCCGGCGATGGTGGCCGGGGTCGGATTCGGCCTAGGAGGCGTCTTCGAGGCCGTCCCTGCGGTGCATGTCGTCCTCAAGTACCTGGGCTCCGGCGCCATCCTCTGGATGGCCTGGAGGATCGCCACGGCCAGCGAGATCGGGCAGACGGCCCAACGGTCCGGACGCCCGTTCACCTTCCTGCAGGCCGCCGCCTTCCAGTGGGTGAACCCCAAGGGGTGGGTCGTCGCCATCGGGGCGATCAGCGCCTTCACGACCGTCGAGGGAGACCTCTTTCTCGAAGTGGGTGCGATCACCTTGAGCTTCGTCTCGGTGAACTACGCCTGCGCTTCGGTCTGGACTCTCTTCGGCGTCGGGATCGGGCGGCTCCTGAAGCGCGGCAACCGGCTCCGGATCTTCAACGTCACGATGGGTCTCCTGCTCGTCGCCGCCATCGTGCCGTTTTTCGTGGACTGAAGTCCCGGCCAGGTCGCCCGGAAAGCGGCGGATCACGGCCGCCGGCAGCCTCCGGAGAGCTCCCCGTCGCCTCCCGGCGGCGACCCACCCGTCTGTTAGGATACCCGGCTCATATGTCCACCTCGGAAGGGCGCGGGAATCCCGGCGCCAGCGGAGACAGTCGCCCCGGACCCCAGGTCCCGCAGGGCCTCTTCGTCCGCTGCGAGGGGTGCTCGGAGATCATCTACGGACGGGCGCTCCGCGAGAACCTCGAGGTCTGCCCCCGGTGCGACTTCCACCTGCGCCTCGGCGCGCGCGAGCGCATCGAGATGCTGGTTGACGAGGGGGTCTACCGGGAGATTTCGGCAGACATCCGCTCGAACGATCCGCTCCGCTTCCGCGACCGGGTGGAATACCGCGACCGGCTCTCGAAGGGCGCGGAAAAGACCGGCCTCGACGACGCCGTCATCGTGGTGCGCGCCGAGATCGAGCGCACCCCGGTGGTCCTCGCCGTCATGGAGTACGCCTTCATCGGCGGGAGCATGGGCGTGGTGGTGGGCGAGCAGATCACCCGCGCGGTGGAAACCGCCTGCGAGGCCCGGGTCCCGCTGATCGTGGTCTCCTGTTCGGGCGGCGCCCGGATGCAGGAGGGCGCCCTCTCGCTGATGCAGATGGCCAAGATCTCGTCGGCGCTTGCCGTGCTCGACGATGCGGGACTGCCCTACATCTCGGTGCTCACGCATCCGACCACCGGCGGCGTCACGGCCAGCTACGCGATGCTCGGCGACATGAACCTCGCCGAGCCCGGAGCCCTCATCGGGTTCGCCGGTCCCCGCGTGATCCGCCAGACGATCCGCGGCGAACTGCCTCCCGGTTTCCAGCGTTCCGAATTCCTGCTCCGCCACGGGATGCTCGACCGGGTGGTCCACCGCCGGGACCTTCGGGGCGCGTTGGGCAGTTTCCTGCGATTCATGTACGAACCCGCCGAAGCCGCGGCTTCGGTGGAGAAGGACGCCGCCGCCACGGTGCACACCGCACCGGAGCCGGCGCTGGTCCGCACCGCCCGGTAGAGCCGGCGGTCCCTTCCGCACCTCCCCATGTTGTACGAGGAGGCGCTCGCTTTCCTGAAGAGCCGCGAGCAGTTCCACGTCAAGGTGGGCACCCGGAACATCCGGCTGCTCGCTCGGGCGCTCGGCCACCCCGAGCACCGGTTCCCATCGGTGGTCGTCGCGGGAACGAACGGGAAGGGATCCACCGTCGCCATCCTGGACTCGATCCTGCGAGCCCACGGGCTTCGAACCGGGCGCTTCACCTCGCCCCATCTCGTTTCCATCGGCGAGCGCATCCTGGTGAACGGGCGCCAGCTTCCGGAGGCCGAGTTCGCCGGACGGATCGGTGAGATCGCCAGCGCGGCCGAGCGCCTGCCTGCGGATCAGCAGCCGTCGTTCTTCGAGACCATCACCGGCGCCGCTTTCCTCGCCTTCGCCCGGCACGAGGTCGACGCGGCCGTGTTCGAGGTCGGGATGGGCGGCCGCTGGGACGCCACGACCGCGACCGACGCGCCGCTCGGACTCGTGACCCGCATCGCCCTGGATCACGAGCGTTATCTGGGCCGGACGGTTCGCGAGATCGCGGGCGAGAAGGGCGCGATAGCGCGGCCCGGCGGCGAGTTGCTGGCGGCCCGGCAGGATCCCGAAGCGGCCGAGGTCCTCGCGGCCAGTGCCCGGGACCGCGGCGCCCGCTTCCGGGACGTGGCCCGGGAAACGACCCTCGATTGCGCGGTCCACCGGACCGGCGCCGCCGGAGTTCTTTCGACCCCCGGAGCGACCTACGACGACCTCTGGCTGCCGCTGCCCGGCCGGCATCAACTGGACAACCTCGCGCTCGCGGTCCGGGGGGCGGAGCGGCTCTTCGCCCGGGAAAAACTCGGAGCGATCGACCCGGTTCGGGTCCGGCAGGGCGTCTCTGCGGTCCGCTGGCCGGGACGACTGGAATGGCTGCCCGCTGACGGGAGCCGTCCGCGTCTCCTCCTCGACGCCGCCCACAATCCGAGCGGCGCCGAGCGGCTCGCCGAGTACCTGCACACCCTCGGGCGGAACGGGCGTCGGGTGCTGGTCTTCGGAGCCAGCCGCGACAAGAGGGTCGAGGAGATGCTGGAGCCGCTGGCGCCGCACTTCCAGCAGGTCCTCCTGACCGCCGCCGCGACCCGGCGGGCGCTCCCCATCGCCGACCTGAAGGCCAGCGCGGAGCGGGTGTTTGCCGCAAACGGCGCCCGCGCGGAAACCGTAGAGGACGTACCGCAGGCGCTCGCCAGGGCCTGCCGGCTCGCCGGCCGCAACGGTGAGGTGGTGATCGCGGGCTCGATCTTCCTCCTCGGGGACGCACTTCGTCTGCTCCGCGAGGCGAAGGGCGACCGCCTCGATCAGGAAGTGATCGAGATGCCGCTGCTCCCGACGGAGCCATCCGGCCGGACCGGAACCGAACGGCGTTCCTCCGCCGCCTGACGCGCTAGGCGGCCGTCGGGTCGTCGGTACACTCCGCCCCGCTTCCCCGATGCGACTCGCCCACCACTTCGGTCTCACGCTCCGCGAGGCCCCCGCCGGCATCGAAGCCGAGAGCCATCGGCTGCTCCTCCGCGCCGGCTTCATCCGGCAGCTCGGCCAGGGCCTTTACTCCTATCTCCCGCTGGCGCACCGCTCGATCACCCGGATCGAGAACATCCTGCGCGAGGAAATGAACCGGATCGGCGGTCAGGAGATGACCATGCCGGTCGTCCACCCGGCCGAGATCTGGCGCCGGTCGGGTCGCTACAACGCCGTCGGGCCGGAGATGGCGCGGTTCAAGGACCGCAAGAACAGCGACCTCGTCCTCGCCATGACCCACGAAGAGGTGGTGGCCGACCTCTGCCGGAGCGAGATCCGGTCCCACCGGCAGCTTCCCCAACTCGTCTACCACATCCAGACCAAGTTCCGGGACGATCCCCGGCCCCGGGCGGGACTGATCCGCGTGCGCGAATTCACGATGAAGGACTCCTACACCCTCGACCAGGACGCCGAGGGACTCGAGCGCCAGTACCGCGCCCACTACGAGGCCTACTTCCGCATCTTCGGGCGCTGTGGGTTGCCCACGATCGCCGTCGGCTCCGATGTCGGCATGATGGGCGGCAGCCAGGCGCACGAGTTCATGTACCTGACGCCGGTGGGCGAGGACACCCTGGTGCTCTGCGACGGCTGCGGCTACTCGGCGAACCGGCAGATCGCCTCCTTCGCCAAGACCCCGGCGGAGCCGGAGGCGCCGCTGCCGCTCGAACGGGTCGATACCCCGGGCGCCCGCACGATCGACGAACTCAGCACCTTCCTGGAGATCCCGGCCGCCCGCACGGCGAAGGCGGTGTTCCTCACCGCCGGGCTCGACGGCGGCGCCCGGGAGGAACTTGTGGTCGCGATCATCCGGGGCGACATGGATGTCAACGAGACGAAGCTCGCGAACGCGGTCGGCGCCTCCTGGCTCCGCCCCGCCGAGGACGAGGCGATCCTGAGCGCCGGCGCCACGCCCGGATACGCCTCGCCGATCGGGCTCGACTCCGGCACCGTGGTCGTCGATGACTCGATTCCCGCCTCACCGAACCTGGTGGCCGGCGCAAACGAGCGCGACGTCCACTTCCGGAACGTGAACGCGGGACGGGACTACGACCCGGGGCTCGTCACCGACATCGCGGTGGCGGAGGATGGCCACTGCTGCGTCATGTGCGGAAAGCCGGTCCGCACCTCGCGGGGCGTCGAAGTCGGCAACATCTTTCAACTCGGAACCCGCTACGGCGACGCCGCCGGCGCCCGTTTCCTCGACGAGGAGGGTGCCGAGCGGCCCATCTGGATGGGTTCCTACGGCATCGGCTCGGGCCGGCTCCTCGCCTGCGTGGCGGAGGAGCACCACGACGCGAACGGCCTCCGCTGGCCGATGAGCGTTTCCCCGTACGACGTGCACCTGATTCCGCTGGCCGGCCGCGCGGCGGAGGACGAGGCGGGCGCGGTTGCGGAACGCCTGCACGACGAACTCCAGGACGCCGGGCTCGAAGTGTTGCTCGACGACCGGGACGAACGGGCGGGGGTGAAGTTCGCGGACGCCGACCTCATCGGAATCCCCCTGCGGGTGGTGATCTCGGGACGCTCGCTGGGCCGCGGCGGCGCGGAGGTTCGCATCCGCGGTGAGGACGCGTCCGAAATCGTGCCGCTCGCGCGCCTCGCCGAAGCCCTCACGGTGCGCCGGACGGCACTCCTGGAACAGATCGAGGAAGCCGTCCAGGTCCCGGCATTCGGCTGACGGACGGAGGCCGAGGGCCGTGTTCGAATGGATCTCCGTTCCGCTTCCCGTTTTCGCGCTGCTGGTGGCCGGGTGCCTCTACGGACTGATCGTCCGGCCGCTCTGGCGGCGGCGTAGCGAGCGGCGCAACACCCACGCCTTCCATGAGGCGCAGGGCCGGCTCGCAATTCAGCCGTCCGCCTTCCAGCTCCTGAAGCCGACCAGCACGGCCGACCTGCTGATGGTGGACCCGCTCGTGCAGGAGGCGATTGTCAAGGAGGCGGAGCGGAGCGAAACCGACCAGTGCGACGCACTGGTCGAGGCGCGGAACTATGCCCGGGAGATCGTTCCCTCACTCAGTGCCGGCCTGTACTTCCGGCTCATTCACGGTCCGGTGAAGCGGACCATGCTCAATCTCTTCCGCGTGCGGGTCCGCTACGTGGACGAAGGGGCGATCGTGCGGGCCGCCCGGACCTCCACCCCGGTCTTTGTCCTCAACCACCGCAGCAACCTCGACTATGTGATCGCGGCGACCTCCCTCGCCGACCGGGCCATCCTTTCGTTCGCGGTGGGCGAATGGGCGCGCTACTGGCCGCTTGAGGGCCTCCTCCGCGCTCTCGGCGGCTTCTTCGTGCGCCGCGGGTCCGGGAACCCTCTGTACCGCGCTGTCCTCGCCGCCCATGTGAAGACCGCCATCGGCGCCGGCGTACCGCAGGCGTTCTTCATCGAGGGCCGCTTCTCGGACGACGGGAAGCTCGGGAGCCCGCGCCTCGGCCTCCTCGACTACGCGGTGCGGTCCTTCGACCCCGAAACAGGCCGCGACGTGGCGTTCGTACCGGTGGCGGTCAACTACGACCGCGTCATCGAGGACAAGAACCTCCAGATCATGAAGGCCAGCGGCAAGCGGGCGACGCGGTTCGGATCCTGGCGAGCGACAGCGGCGTTCCTGGGCCACCAGCTCTGGCTGCGGCTGAACCGCCGCTGGAAGCCCTTCGGTCACGCCACGCTCAGCGTGGGCGCACCTCTGTCGCTCCGGGACTGGCTACAGGGCCGGGATTTCGACCCCCGAACGGTCGACCGCGAGGCACGCTTCGCCGAGGTGGGGGTGCTCGCCGACGACCTCATGCGGCGCATCGCCGACATCATGCCGGTGCTCCCGGTGCCGCTGATGGCGACGGTCATTCGCGACCGGGGCGATGACGGCGTCACGAAGACCGAGGCGCGGGCGGCCGCCTTCGAGATCCTGGAGACCCTGGCTGCACGCCCGGGCGAGGCCGACATACCGCGGGAGGACTGGGAACCCGCTGTGGAGCTGGGCGTCCAACTCCTGATTCAACGGCAGATGGTCAAAGCCGACAGAGGGCGCCTGCGGATCCTCGAGCCACGCCGCCACTTCGTGGACTATTACGCCAACTCGATCGGACACCTCATCCCGGAGCGGCCCGCCGCGACGTCAGGCCGTTGAAGAGCTCGTTTTCGTACCCGGCAACCGTCCATACGTGAGTGTCCGCCACAGCCACTCCAGCGGGCCGTAGGCGTACCGGCGCATCCAGATCGGCGACAGCCACAACTGAAACCCCCACACCGCGAAGACGATCAGGAGTTGCTGGTAGCGCTCGACGCTCCCGAAGAGGCCCAGCCCGTGGCCGTAGAAGATCGTGGTGCAGAGCACCGTCTGGAGCAGGTAGTTCGTGAAGGCCATCCGGCCCACCGCCGCGAGCCGCGCCTGGAGGCCCGGCAGGAAGCCGCGGCGCACGGCCAGCATGACCAGGCCGACATATCCAAGCGCCACCGGGATGCAGCCCCAGGAATTGAAGAGAGTGCCGAAGAACATGGACCGCTGCCAGGCCCAATCGCCCGCGAAGTTCCACCACATGCCGAAAGCCACCAGCGGCAAGCCCGCCAGGAGGCCGATGGAGGCGAGCCGCCGATAGAACCGGTCGTCCTTCGCCGCGCTCAGCACTCCCCACTTGTAGAGCGCCATACCGATGAGCATCAGCCCGCCGCAGAACCAGATGGCGAAGAACGGCAGCAAGCCGAGGTGGATTCCGAGCGCCTCCGCCGCCCGGACCGGCTGCTGTTCGCTCCAGCCGCCCCGGTAGGCCGCGACCTCGGCCTCCAGTTCGGAGGCGTCGGGCTTCCATCCCCTCTCGACCTCGGAGATCGCTTCGTCCGGGATTTCGGGAAGCGTCAGCGCGGATCCGGCGGCGACCAGGAGCAGACTCGTCGCCGTGAGCGAGGCCAATCCAGCGACCAGCAGCGTGCGCGGGCGGCGTCGCCGCAACAGATAGACCAGACATCCGCAGATCGCGTAGGTCACCAGGATGTCCCCGGCCCAGAGGAGATAGGCGTGCGCCAGTCCGAACGTCAGCAGCCAGCCCATCCGGCGGTAGTGCCATCCTGCGGGGCGGCCGGCCCGCGCCTCGATGCGATCGGCGAAGAGGCAGACTCCCGCACCGAACAGCATCGAGAACAGGGTGAGGAGCTTCTGGCTGAAGAAGACGTGAGCGAATGCCCAGACCCCGAGGTTGATCCCGGTGAGGTCACCAAACGCCGTCGGGTTCTGGTACGCCGGGGCCGGCATCGCGAAGAGCTGGATGTTCATCACCAGGATGCCGAGCAGCGCGAAACCGCGCAGGACATCCAGGCCGGCGATGCGCCCGCGAGCCTCCACCGGCTTCGCGAGGCCGGCGCTCAACTCAGGCTCCGGGCGAGTCCCTGTACAACCAGCCGACGAAACGGGTCGCGATGAGCGCGCCGACGATCTCCATGAGCACGAACATGGGAGCGTCCATTGGCCGAATGCCGCAGAAGGTGTCCGTGAAGCTCCGCGCGAGGGTCACTGCCGGGTTCGCGAACGAGGTCGAAGCGGTGAACCAGCAGGCGGCGAAGATGTAGATGCCCACCGCGGCCGCCACCGCTCGCGGGCGGACCTTGATGCAGCCGAAGATGGTCAGGATCAACCCGAAGGTGGCCACCACCTCGGAGACCCACTGCCCCGGTCCGGTCCGCACCTGGGTCGCGGTCTGGAGGAGCGGGAGGTCGAACATCAGGTGCGTCACGAGCATCCCGGCGAGGCCGCCCGCCGCCTGGACGACGACGTAGAGCGCGGCGTCGCGCCCGGAAATCTCCTTCCGGAGCAGGAAGGCGAGCGTCACCGCCGGATTGATGTGGCAGCCGGACACCGGAGCGAAGAGCCAGATGAGGACCACGAGGCCAGCGCCGATGGCCGCGGTGGTCCCGATGAGCGCCACCCCGTCGTTGCCGCCCGACAGGTTGACGGCCATGATGCCGGCGCCGATGATCACCGCGAGCAGGCCGGCGGTGCCGAGGAATTCGGCGACGAGGCGTCGGGTCAGCATCGAACGTGCGCGGTGCGTACGGTAATCGCTTGGCGGCGTTCCGCGACGGCCGCCGCGCTCAGCCGAGGAGGCTCAGGTCGGCGCGGCCGTCCCGCAGGGGAGGACACCAGAAGGTCGCCCCCGTCACCGGCCGGGTGAACCGGAACAGGTGATCCGCGATCCGGTCGGCAGCGCCGGTCATCCGGGCGAGGTGGTACTCGAAGGCGTCCAGGCGGTTCCCGAAGGCGACGAACACGAGCCCCGCACGCCGCGCGTCCGCCCAGGGCATCGAGCGGCGGAGCAGAAAGACGGGCGGGTCGGGGGCTTCCTGTTCGGTGCGCTGAACGTGGGCGGCGTCCGGCCCGTCCTTGAGTTCCACGTTGTCGCTCCTGCGGCGCCCGATGATGTGGTCCTGCGTCCGGGAGGAGAAGGACTCGAAGCGGTCGAGGTCGTGGACCCACTGCTGGACCGCCGCGAACGAGGATCCGTCGAGTCCGGGGCCGTAGCCGGAAACGATGGCCGCCTCCACCGCGGCGTCGCCCTTCGGGTTCTCGGTGCCGTCCTCGTAACCGGTCAGGTCGAGGCCCGTCCGGTAGCGGAAGGCGTCAAGCACATCGTCCAGCACGAAGACGCCGGCGAGCGCCGTCGCCACCCGGCGAGTCTCGTGGACCAGCTCACCGCGCTCCTCCGACCGCAGCCAGACCCAGAGCGCCGCGGGAGTCGAGGGGACCGCGAACCCCGGTCCGCTCGAGGCCGGGAACTCGCGGAGCCCCGGGACCTCGGCTCCCAGTTCGCGCACCAGCGACGCGCCCAGGCCGAAGACGAGCGGCAGCCCGGGATGGGGATCGGCGAGCCGCTCCAGCGCATCGCGCGGGCTGGGCGATGACGCGCACCTCCGGAACGTCAGATAGCGCGCGTGGGACGGGATTTCCGCCAACACGCCGGGCTGGGCAAGCGAACGTCCGTTTGCAGTTTCCAATGTCATGTTCACTCTGTTTCCATTGGAAGCCTAGCGCCCGACTCCACGCTCCAGTGCGTGCTTCGAACGATCCGGGAGAGCCCCCACCATGATCCCCACGCCCACTCGTTTCCGTCGGACTGCCACCCTGCTCTGCTGCCTGTTCGCTTCGACCGCCCTGGCCCAGGACGCCCCGATCTTCACCGGAGACTTCCCGGCGGAAGAGTTCCAGGCTCGCCGCGAAGCCGTGCTGGACGCGGTCGGGCCGGGAGGCGTGGCGGTCCTCCAGGGAGCCGGCTCCCCACTCGCCTACCAGCGCTTCCGGCAGACGAACTCGTTCTACTACCTCACCGGCGTGGAGACGCCGCACGCCTACCTGCTGCTCGACGGCGCCTCCCGCCGCTCCGTGCTCTACCTGCCGCACCGGAACGCCCGGCGGGAAGCCTCCGAGGGGCGCCTGTTGACGGCAGAGGACGCGGAATCGGCCCGGGAACTCACCGGGGTGGACGATGTGTTCGGAACCTGGAAGCTGAGCGACGACCTCGCCCGGATGGCCTGGGGCAATCGCCCGCCGACCCTCTACACCCCGCTCAGCCCCGCCGAGCTCGCCGCCATGAGCCGCGACCTCGCCACCCGGGGCAACTCCGACATCGCGAACGACCCGTGGGACGGGCGGCCCTCCCGGGAGGCGAACTTCGCCGCCCGGCTCCGGGACCGCTTCCCCAAGCTGGACGTCGAGGACCTGTCGCCGGTGCTCGACCGGCTGCGGCTGATCAAGAGCGAACGGGAGGTCGCCCTCATCCGCAAGGCGACCGACCTCTCCGGCCTGGGGATCATGGAGGCGATTCGGTCGACCCGGCCGGGGATCTACGAGCACGAACTCGACGCCGTCGCGAAGTTCATCTTCTTCCGGGACGGCGCCCAGTCGGAGGCCTACTACTCGCTGGTGGCGACCGGGACCAATGCCTGGTACCCGCACTACCACCGCGGGGCGAGCCGGCTCGAGGACGGCGACCTGGTCCTCATGGACTACGCGCCGGACATCGGCTACTACACGAGCGACGTCACCCGGATGTGGCCGGTGAACGGGGTCTTCAGCGAGTGGCAGCGCGACCTCTACGGGTTCTACCTCGCGTGCTACCGGGCGATCCTGGACGCCATCCGGCCGGGCGACGTGGCCACCATCATGGGCGAAGCCGCCACCAGGATGGAGGAACTGGCCCGGACCTGGCCGTTCACGAGGTCCCACTACCGGCCGGCCGCCGAAGCGTTCGCGGCCGCCTACCGGCGCCGCGCTGCGGGACGAAGCTCGCTGGGCCACGGCGTGGGGATGGCGGTCCACGACGTGGGAGACGCCGACGGCAGGCTGACCCCGGGGATGGTGTTCACCATCGAACCCCAGTTCCGGGTGCCCGAGGACCGGATCTACATCCGTCTCGAGGACGTGATCCTGATCACCGGGGACGGCGCCGAGAACCTCTCGGAGTTCGTGCCGCTGGAGATGGACGCCATCGAGGCGCTGATGGCGCAACCGGGGTTGCTGGAGCTCTACCCGAGCCCGCTGAAGGAGCGCCCGAACCGCTGACGGACGGCTTTCGGGACCGATCCGGCGGAACTCGGAACCGGAAACTCGCGATTGGTCGCAATCCAACGGTGGTTTCGTTGATTTGACGGTCAATTTCACGAAACGGCCGTCGTTTTGACGAAACGTCGTGCCGATTAGGTGGACACCATCGAGGCGTCGATGGCGGAACCGGGGCCGCTGGACCTCGATCCCGCTGATCGGAGTTTCGACGTGCGCGGCGCGTCGGTTGCTGTGAGAAATGCAACGGTGCGGGGCTGGCCAGCAGCTGTGGTGGCGC